>JAIOIE010000006.1:0-300000 GCA_019912665.1 Deltaproteobacteria bacterium | reverse complement strand
ATGCTCGGGGTCCTCTTTATCTCCGCCCTGGGACCCGCATTTGTCATTTCGCGTGGCGTAGTCGGGGCGGCCGAGGCGATGATAATCTCGGAGGCCTTGACCATCACGGTAATGGCCTATGCGTTCCATAAGAGGCTTAAAAAGCTCATTATGCCTGGATACGCAGCCTGCTAACGTCCGTTAGGAAATTAAGGGCAATCGAATATGATAGACCGTTTAAGCATAGACAGCCTGTTCAGGAAGGGTCTTCTCTTGATAGCGCTTTTTCTGCCCTTTCAGGCGCTCCCGAGGACGATATGGGCGGAATACAACCCGGGCTCCGACCTTCCGCTCCCGATAAAGCTATCCGGACAGGTTGATGAGGCCACCCTGTTTTTAAGCATTGCCCTCCTTTTTACGTTTGTCTGCCTTCGGAGCGGTGTATACAGGCTATCCTTCATGGGCCTGGGGAAATGGATAACGCTTTTCATGGCGGTTTCCTTTGTGAGCATTGCCTTGAACGGGGTTCGTCCGCTGCAGGGCCTTTTCGGCGTCTATGACCTTTTAAAGAACATCATGTTCCTCTTCGTATTCCAGATGCTGAGATTCGGCGAGAAAGAGCTTCAAGGCTTTATTTCAGCGTTAAAATATGTCGGGATCATACTGGCCATCTTTGCAGTCATCGGGGAGTTGCTGGCCCTTTTCTTCGAGGCCGGGATCGGGATACTCGTAGCCGACAACGTGCGCTACGGGCTTTACAGGGTCCTTTCTCTTTCAGGCGAGGGCAACCATAACTACATAGGCGTCTTCGCCGTTTTCGTCTTCTCCCTGATATTCATCAAGCGGGAAAAGAGGCTGGATGATTTTGCGGCGCTCTGGATGCTGGCCGTTTTGATAATGCTCACGTTTTCAAGGCAGGCATGGCTCGGCTTCGTGGTAATGCTATTTCTTCTCTGCAGGCTCAATACGAAACTGGCGATCGCGCTCCTTTCGGTCCCGCTTCTCCTTACCGCGATTAATTTCTACGAGGGCATCTCCGAAATACTTACGGCTGACATGTCCTTCGACCCTGAGAAGTATTTCCGTCTCTATGCCTTCATATATTCCCTGAAGATACTCGGCGAGCACATATTCCTGGGGCTCGGGCCGGGCACATTCGGCGGGCTGGCCTCGATACTCTTCGAGAGCGGCGTCTACGAAGAGTGGCCGGCTTTCTTCAAGGAGTATGCGTTCAGGATAAACGGCATAGACCAGTTCTGGCCGGTCGTCTGGGCTGAGACGGGCGTAATGGGCATGTTAGCCTACTCGATGATTTTCGTGGCGTTGTATTCGAGGGTCCGGCGTGCTTATGCCTTCTTCCGGAAAGAGGGCGATATTTATATGTACAGTCTCGGCAGGGCATTGACCGGGTTTACCCTCGTCATAGTCATCATGGGCTTCGCAGGCGGACTCAACAGCGCATTTGTAATCGTGAGTTTCCTCGGGACGGCAGGGATGTACCTCTCGCGCTTCCATGAGGAATCGAGAAAACATGCCGGCGGGCCCGGTTAATGAGGATATAAACGAAATCTCAGCAGCCTACCTATTATCACCTTCGACAGATACCCAAAAAGACGCTAATCTGACAAAAAATGTCATGCGAACTGACAAAAATTGTCACCCTCACCAGGCAGGGCTCGATGCTTTTTTTCGTAAGTTGTGGATTTATCTGCAACTTAAGCTTTGGCACGCCAGGTGCATATAGAAAGCATCAGCAAGAAGGCGGCTCAAGTTTCAACAGGTTATTCCGAAAAGAGAGAAATAACACAATCACTCACCAAAAGGTGAAAGGAGGAAGTAAAATGCTGCAGAGATTATTGAGGAACATGAAGAGGGAGGACGGCTTCACGCTGGTCGAGCTCCTGATAGTCGTGGCCATCATAGCGATACTGGCGGCCATAGCCATCCCGCAGTTCTCGGCCTACAGGGAGAGGGGCGTAAGGGCCTCGATGTTGGCTGACGCGAAGAACTCGGCCACCCAGCTTGAGGCGCTGTTCACAGACGAGAGCACGTATGCAGATGCTAACGCCGCTTCCGTCGGCCCCGGCCCTGCTACGCTGGACATAGTCGGTACCAACAGCGGGCAGACCATTACGCTTTCGGCCAGCAAGAACAACACCATAACGGTTACAGGCGCCGCCCTTACATGGTCCATAGATGTTGCGAACGCCGGAGCCGGAGCAGGCAAGAGCCCGCTCACGCTCGCCAGCGATGGTACCTGCACCTACGCCGACGCGTCTGATTGTTAATAACCGGCATGCACGGAATGGAATTGAAGAAAGGGCCTGCCTGGCAGGCCCTTTCTTTTTGAGCCTGGCTCATAAAAGAGGTTCATGTTATGGCTGAATTTGCGACATGCGGAAGGGGGAGGGGCGGCTTCACGTTGATCGAGCTTCTCATAGTCGTCGCGATAATCGCCATCCTTGCCGCCATAGCGATACCTTATATGCAGACCTCCTCGGCGAAGGCCGCGAGGGCCGCCATGATCTCGGACGCCAGGAACGCTACCAGCCACGAGGAGGCGTTTTTCATGGACAGCCACACTTTTCTCATCATCCCGGCCACGGCCGGGCCGGCTGTCATACCTATCGGCAGGGGGAACATAAACGTAAGCAGGGGAAATACCCTAGAGGTATCTGCCGGAGGCAGCGGAATAACCAGCTCTTATGTAATGACCGTCTCGAACCCGAGGGCCGGGGCGGGCAAGTCACCGCTTACCAGGACCACCGACGGCACATGCAGCTGGGCCGACGGGACCTCCTGCTGATTTAGGCCATCTTCTTAAATATTCTTAAGCGCCTCCCTGCAGAGCCCTGCAGGGTCGAACCCCTTCCTTTCAAGCATCCTCTTCCTTATAAAGAATTCAACGAATGAGTGCGCCCTCAGGAACGGGACCCCGTGCGCGGCCAGGTTCACGATATCAAGTATGACATGGAAGACGAACCCGAGCCAGACCGCGAAAAGGGCCGCTGAGCCGGTCCAGTAGGAAATAAAAAAGAGCGGAACGAGGAACTCGGCAGTGTGGAAGACCTCCAGGTTAAGGAAACCCGGCCTGTAAAGGTTATTTCCGAGCCATGCGTGGTACGCGAACATCCTCCGGATGCTGAAATCCGTAAAGCGGTTATGCCAGAGAAAGTCGAGGTAGTGGTCCAGGTCTATCAGTATCGATGCCATAAAGAAGATTATGCTGTCTTTTCCGATAAAGGGATATAGGGCGGCCGCCCCGATTGCGCCCCCTATCACATGGTCTCTCGGTTTCATGTCTCTCCTTTAGAAGCGCGGATGTGAGCTGCCCTCAATATTTAATTATACACCGCCATTCCTGACCGGATGGCATCAAAGGCAAGAAATCGCGAACGGCCCTTCCTGCTTTTTCCGGCAAACCACATGAAATTAACACATGATGGAAAGATGGACAATGCAAATTCCCGGAACGGGCAGGCGCGTCCCCGCCCTTTTAAGGAAACGGCATATGCGCCTGTGATATAATATCAATAGCTTTTTTGAGGTTTTTTCGGAGAAGATATGTCCAGAGTAAAATCAGGCGAGGGGCCGGCTTCCGTAGCGGGTGCCAGAATCATAAATATACCCGTTACGGGCATGAACTGCGCTTCCTGCGCCGCCAAAATAGAGAAGGGGCTTAAGGGACTGGACGGAGTCGTATCCGCTTCCGTGAACTTCGCTTCCGCAAAGGTGAGCATCTCCTACGACCCCGCCAGCTTACGTCCGGGCGACATAATGCGCGCGATAAAAGATCTCGGGTACGGCACCGGGGCCGCAAGCGTTTCGATCCCGATACAAGGGATGAGCTGCGCCTCCTGCGTAAAGAAGGTCACTGGCGTGCTTGAAGGCGTCGACGGCGTTGTAAGCGCGGATGTGAACTTCGCGTCAGGCAGGGCCCAGGTGAGCTATCTGCCGGATGCGACCTCTGTCGACGCCCTGGTCAGGGCCGTAAAGACCGCGGGGTACGGGGCGGAAGCCCCGGTAAAGGAAGAGGACCTCCTTGAGCGTGACTCCAGGCTCAAGAAAGCCGAGATGATGGGCCTCATTGCAAGATTACTTCTGGCGGCGGCGGTTTCCGTGCCACTTATGCTCGGCTCCATGAGGGAAATGCTTCCCTGGGTCCCGTCCTTTCTTGGAAATCATTTCGTGCAGTTCTTTCTCGCCGCGCCGGTACAGTTCTTTAGCGGCGGAAGGTTCTACAAGGGCGCGTGGGCCGCTTTGAAACGAGGCTACGCGGACATGAACACGCTCATAGCGGTCGGCACCTCTGCCGCTTTCTTCTTTAGCGCCGCCGTGACGCTTTTTCCGGGCTTTTTCGCATCACGAGGCCTTGCCGGGGGCGTCTATTTCGAGACTGCATCCGTCATAATAGCCCTGATACTGCTTGGCCGGACGCTCGAGCTCCGCGCGCGCGGGCAGACCGGGGCGGCAATAAGGAAGCTCATCGGCCTCGGCGCCAAGACCGCACGCGTCGCAAGGGGCGGTATAGAGGCCGCCGTCCCGGTGGAGGAAGTTCTCCCGGGCGATATCGTGGTTGTAAAGCCAGGCGAAAAGGTCCCAGTTGACGGGATAGTGCTCGACGGGTACTCGTCCATAGACGAGTCGATGATAAGCGGCGAGAGCATGCCTGTCGACAAGAAACCGGGCGACCAGGTCATAGGCGCAACCATGAACACTACGGGCTCGTTCAGGTTCAGGGCAACCAGGGTAGGAAAGGACACAGCCCTTTCGAGGATAATAAGGCTTGTCGAGGAGGCGCAGGCGGCCAAGCCGCCCATAGCGCGGATGGCCGACGTTATCGCTGGCTATTTCGTTCCCGCGGTCATAGCCGTCGCGGTAATCACGTTTATCGTCTGGGCCGCCTTCGGCCCCGAGCCTGCACTTACGTTGGCCCTCATGAACTTCATAGCCGTCCTCATAATAGCCTGCCCGTGCGCGCTGGGACTCGCGACACCGACTTCGATAATGGTCGGCACCGGAAAAGGCGCTGAGAACGGGATCCTCATAAGGGGCGGCGAATCGCTCGAGACGGCCCACAAGCTCGACACAATCGTCCTCGACAAGACAGGTACGATTACTAGCGGCAAGCCGTCGGTAAAGGAAATAGCCGCGCTCCCGGATACGGGTGAAAGAGAGGTCCTTTTCTATGCGGCCTCTGTCGAGAGAAAATCCGAACACCCGCTCGGAGAGGCGGTAGTCAGGAAGGCCGAAGAGATGGGGATAAGCACTGCTGAACCTGAAAGGTTTGAAGCGGTCCCTGGCCGGGGAATAAGCGCCGCCGTAAACGGGATGGCGGTGCTCCTGGGTAACGAGAGGCTCATGGCAGAGCGCGGCATCGATATCGAGAGGGCGAGGGAAGTTGCCGAAAGGCTCGCGCTCCAGGGAATGACCCCAGTTTATGTAGCTCTTGACGGCAACGCCGCCGGCATAATCGCGATAGCCGATACCCTTAAGGAAGGCTCAAGGGAAGCCGTCCAGGCGCTTAAGAGGATGGGCCTCGATGTCATGATCCTTACCGGGGACAACAGGAGGGCGGCGGCTAGCATAGCAGGGGAGCTAGGCGTTGAGAAGGTGCTGTCCGAGGTACTTCCCGAGGACAAGGCCAGGGAGATAAAGAGGCTTCAGGACGAGGGCAGGGTGGTTGCCATGGTCGGGGACGGGATAAACGACGCTCCTGCCCTTGCCCAGGCCGACGTCGGGATAGCGATCGGGACAGGCGCTGACGTCGCCCTGGAGGCCTCGGATATTACCATCATCGGCGGCGACCTTAAGGCCATAGCCGCATCAATAGGGCTCAGCAGGGCCACTATAAGGAACATCAGGCAGAACCTCTTCTGGGCCTTCGTCTATAACGTTCTTCTCATACCGGTCGCGGCAGGGGCGCTTTACCCGTCATTCGGCATACTCCTTGACCCGATGTTCGCGGCGGCGGCAATGGGGCTTTCGTCCGTAAGCGTAGTAAGCAATTCGCTCCGCCTCAAAAGATTCAAGCCCGCCTTATAATGCCGGAAATCGAATAAAAAAGCAGTCTCTTTGATTCCAGAGCGCCCTTGACACTTCTCCTTCGGGGAAGGATAATGTGATTAGCCATAAGTGAGGGGGGCCGGTCATGCGCGGGACGCTTTGCTGGATGGGCTCGTTCAGTGTAATTACGTCAAAGACCTATAGTGAGGCGGCGAGGAAATTCGAGAGACGGAAAGAGCTAAAGAGCTTTCTCAATTCTCTCGCAAATAGCGAAAGAAGGCTCGCGAGGGAGCTCCTTAAATCAGCCGCGCGCATTGAAAAGGCCGGAAGGAGGGCGAAGTCGCCTTCAGCGCTCGAGGGTTCAAGGGAGCTCGTCGAGGATTCGTATTCCTTTCTAAGGTCTACTCTTTTCACCGACGAGGACGCCTTCCTGGAGGGCCTCCTTCAGTGCGAATACCTGAAATGGAACTGCCTCATAGCGCCCATGGCTGAAGGGCTCAGGGCCGGGCCGGAAGAGTCCGTAGCAGTGCTTTCGGCCTCGCAGAGGCATAAGCGGCGGATAGAGCGTTTCCTCGAATCCATCGGCCATTCAAGCCCGGCCGCTTTCAGGCTCAGGGCCTCCGATCCCGTCTGGGTCGAGAGACTGCTTGCAGTTGGCGACTTCGACCCCGAGGTATTAAAATTCCTCCGGGCCGAGGGCAGGTTAGACCTGGCCAGCCACGGCAAAGACGCCGTGGAGATGCTATCAGACCGCTACTATGCGCTAGTTTTGTCCGAAACCGGGCTTCCCAAGTTGGACGGCATAGATATCTGCAAAAGGGCTTCCCGGAAATATCCCGGCATAGAGGAGCGTTTCATGCTCATGTACGACTCGCTTACCGCGCGGGACCGCGATTTCATCGTCCGGAAGCGGATAAGGCGGCTAAAAAAGCAGTCGCGCCCTGAAAAGGTCATGAGCGTGGCCGCCCGGATACTCGACCGCTGAGCGCTATCTAATTGATCTTTCCACCGACTCTGTGTCAGGACGTCAATAAAAATGCTCACATATTCGATATGTGCTCCGCATTTTATTCCCGGCCTTCCGAAAAAAGCGGGAAAAATCTCAAATTTTTAGAGGTTGCCTTGATTCTATTCCAGGGAGGAGCAGGATGTCAGTCGAAGCCTACGTCTTCATAGAATGCGAGCACGCGAAATCGAAAGAGGTGCTTGACAAAATACTCCAGATAGGCGGGGTAAAGGAGGCCAGAATAGTCACCGGCCCCTATGACCTCATTGCCCTCGTGGCTGCATCCAATTTCAAGGTGCTCGGGGACGTTGTCATATCGAAGATACAATCCGTCGAGTACGTCAAGAGGACCCTTACCAACGTCATAATAGACTAATAGACTGACCCCCTCCGTATGCCGCACCCGGCATTTGGACCCGTGCTATACTTTCTTTATGAGAAGCAGGGTCTCGATATCGCATAACCATGAAATAGAGACGGCCATAAGGGGCGCCCTCGACGTGCTGGACGGCCTTTCGGAGCTTTTTGTCGGGAAGCACGTGGCCATAAAGCCGAACGACACCTGGGCCTCGCGGGACGACCTGACCGCCTGCGTCCAGGCCGACACGGTCCGGGCCGTAATCAGGTACGTGAAAGGGTACTTTCCCCGGAAAATAACCGTCTCCGGCGGGGCAGGCGCGGGTGAGACGGACGAAATATTCAGGCTCCTCGGCATAGACAGGGTGATAAGGGAGGAGGGGGTTGAGTTTTTCGACCACAACAGGCCGCCCTTCAAGCCGGTCCCCCTGGAGCACGGGCCCCACAGGGAGGTGATGGTTAACGGTCACTTATTCGACTACGACACCGTCGTCTCGCTCGCGGCGCACAAGGAGCACCATCTCGCGACCGTCACGCTCACCATGAAGAATATAGCCCTTTCATACCCTGCGGCTGATTTCTACGGACACCCGAGGGCAAAAAGCCTCCACCCTCACGGCATGTTTGACGACATACACTCGTTCATAGCCGCCATGTGCAAAAGGTTCCCGATAGGCCTCGGCATAATCGCCGGGCATCCTGCGATGACCGGGACGGGGCCAATCGGCGGCCTCACTTTTGAGAGCGGGATGGTGATCGCGAGCAAGGACTGCGTCGCGGCCGATTCCGTTGGCGCGCAGATATTAGGCCACGACAGGGTCGGGCATATAATCGAGGCGGAGAGGCTCGGTGTGGGTGTAGCCGACCTGTCGAGCATAGATATTATAGGGGTTCAGCTTCCGGAGGCTTTAAGGATATTCAGGGAAAGGGAGCGGAAAGCGGCCGCTTAGTCGTAAAAGGACCGGATCTCGTCCCTTTTGGCGGCGATCTTCTCTGCAAAGCCCAGGAGCTCGTCCCCGGTGAGCTTGAGTGACGCTAATATATGGGCGTGCACAGGCGAGCAATAGGCGTATTTCTCCCTCGGCTCCGTAACGATAAGGTTCGCGAGATATATTATCTGCGCGAGCGGGGATATGGTATTCATCTCCTCAAGGCATTTCTCTGGCCTGTGGTGATACTTTACAGCAATCGTGCAGTCTTCAGGCAGCTTGCATTTTTCCACGAACCATTCGCCGACTTCGGCGTGGTCGGCCCCGAAGGCCTCAGCCTCCCTTTCAATGCAGTTCCTGTCGAACGAGCACACCTCTAGATATTCCTTGCTCAGTATCTGAAGAAGGAGCGGCCTGCCTATGTCATGTATGAGGCCCGCAAGGAAGGCGGTTTCCTTGCTTACCATGCCGGTCCGCCTGGCGAGCATGCCTGCGGCCATCGCCACCTCGAAGGAATGGCCCCATAAGGACGCGATGACTGAGTTGGTCTTGTTGTTCTTGAGGAAGCTGAAGAGGGTCGTCGATATGGCCAGCCCCTTGACCATCTCAAAACCCAAGACGAGGATGGCCTGGTCGATGGTGTTTATCTTCCGGGGAAAGCCGTAGAAGACCGCGTTCGAGACCGCGACGACACGGGAGGCGATGGCCTGGTCGCGCTCGATGATGTACTCCAGGTCGGAAATCCCGGATTTGGGGTCCTCGGTCACCTCGATTATCCGCTTAAGCACTGCCGGAACAGTGGATATCTTGAGGATCTCGAGCACCTTTGAGCGTAGAGTTTCCCTCTTCGCCTTCCCGGTCTTTCCGGAATGGATTTCTTTTACGGTATTACCCATAGTGTCTCTGTATACTCATTATCGGATATGCGGCGGATAACTTGAGCATAAAAATGGCTGTGCTCAGATTTTCAAGTGCCTGAATTGATAAAGTATTTTCCGCAATTCTATCAAGTGCTTATAAGCTGCCGCGGGCTGGGAGACTCCGACGCAAAACGGATGGGTTATAATTATAGAGTGTCTATAACTCAAATAATGGAATAATAGGCATCAAAAGGGGGAATCACAATGTCAACAGCGCGAAAAAATTCGCCGAAGGCCTCCAAAATCACGACTGACCACGATGAAATAAGGAACTGGGTCGAGTCCCGGGGAGGGCATCCGGCATCGGTCAAAAAGACGCGCGAGGGCGACGGCTCAGGCATCCTCCGGATCGATTTTCCGGGATACAAGGGGGGCGGGTCCCTTGAGTCCATATCGTGGGAGGAGTTCTTTGAGCAGTTCGAAAACAGGAAGCTCGCATTCCTTTACCAGCTTTACCAGGAAGAGACGGTATCCGGAGAGGTCAGCCGCTTTAATAAAATAGTATCGCGGGAGGAATCCGAGTAGAAAAAGCTTATGTTGTGGTTGATTAGCGCATTTTTCTCATGCATGGTCTTAAGCCTGCGCATGGGTAAGAGGTCGTTGGCGCGCCTTTCTGATGTCGCATAATGGATATTTTGCGGGCCCTTATGTAAAAAAGAACCCTGCACAGCGGCCTCAGAGGGGGCAGGGGAGGCAAGGGTCAAGAGCGCAAAGGACGTAACAACCCCGGCTTGAACAGCGGCCTTAAATATACGCTCCCATGCATTACGGGTTGACTCCGGGGCGCGGGATTCTGCGGCAAGGATAAGAGCCTTTTCAACGGGGTCCCCGGCAAGAGCTGCCATTCTCTTGCAAAGCTCGTCAGAGGGTGTATTGGTTCCCTTCCTGATTAAACACAGAGAGGGTTGTTTTATTCCAAGCCTGGCGGCCAGTTCGCTATCCGTTTCAATTCCCTTCCTCTTCTTAATTTCATTCAAATAACGCTCGATTGGCCGCATGTTTTTTCCTCCTAAGTATCAAACGTTGACCGGATTATACCATTTCTTATTTAGTCGTAAACTATATTTTTTTCTTGACATATATTTAGTCATTAACTATATTAACCCCATTCCAACAAACCCCGGCCCTGAAAAGGGCGGTCACGAAGGCCGCACGAATTAGCCTAAGAAGGCCCAGGGCCGGGGTTTCCCATAGGAGGGGCTATGACCGCTACAGTTGAGTTGGTTGAACTGGCTAATCAGCTGGCTACGACTACAGGAACCGAATTTAGCGTAGCTGTAATGAGGGTTGTATATCTCGACGAGTACGAAAAGGAGGTTTTAATTTTACTGCTCGCCGGGATTGCAAGAGCTAATGAGCATAAATACTAAGAGGGGGTGTTGGGATGCACATTGCAGAGCTTAGGCGCGAACTGGACGATCTGAGGGCAGAGGTGAAAGAGCTGAAAGGGCAGGGGGCCGATAAGGTCCTTGTGCAGACCGTCGAGGACATAAATCGGCGGCTCACGGCAATAGAGACGTTCCTGAATACCGAGATAGGATTCCGGGGCGGGGAATAAACCCCGCCTCTTTTTTTTGGAGGGGCTTATGCCGGAATGGACGTGTACCTGTTGCGGTCAAAAGTTCTTTGGGTGGTTCTTTCGCTGGAACGAACGTTGCTGTCCTGATTGCGGCGGCGTTGTGGTTTCAACGTATGAGACGTAGCACCCTTTTTTAGGTATCGAGTAAAAATTTAAACTCGAATTCAACGTTGAACAACGTTGACGGGTTTCGGAGGTATTTGAATGGCTTACGTTGCCGGGGCTTCGTATGTGGCAGGGAAGGGCATTACAGCGGGCCAGTGGGCGTTGCTCGACGTTATAAGGGGCATTATAGCGACGTATGCGAGTACGGGCCGGAAGTATTGCTTCCCGTCACAGCAAACGCTCCTTGAAAAGCTCGACACCTTCCACGGGATAGCCATCTGCCGTAAGACCCTCAATAACTGGCTCAGGAAGTTGGAAAGGGCCAAGCTCATATACCGGAAGCGGCGCTTGACGCGGGGCCTTTTCAGGAG
This sequence comes from Deltaproteobacteria bacterium, assembly GCA_019912665.1. Taxonomy (NCBI): domain Bacteria; kingdom Pseudomonadati; phylum Myxococcota; class Myxococcia; species Deltaproteobacteria bacterium. Next base: position 288,748 of record JAIOIE010000006.1, on the reverse strand, counting down.
CACCGCCTATTACCTCCTTGACCGGGGCGGCTATGGCCTCGTGAAGGCGAAAAAAATAATTGGTCAGGCGAAACGCTTGGCCTCAGTTTTCCCCAAGCGTGTGCAAAAGGTTACACACGATAGGCATACTACAAAATGCCATGATTCGGGCGGGCGGCCTCAAAAGAAGGCCGCGCCCGCCCCGGTAGAGACAAAAAGGTGTGAAGCGTCTGATTTAAGAAAAGACCTTTCCGCGCCAGCCGCCAGCACGAGGCCAGAAGATGGAAAAGAACGGCCCGCAAGCATGGTCGAGTGCATGGAAAAGGTCTTAGGGCTCGACAGAGCGCGGCTGCTTCGAAAGACAAGGCCGTTCTTAGAGTAAGGGACCCGCGCCGTCTGCGGACGCGCTCGAGGCTTGACGAACGAAAGGAGGTTTACAACGTGGCAGAGGTTATCGGGGTTATGAATTGCCCTGTATGCGGCTCAGAGGTCAACGTAAAACGAAACAGCAACAAAAAGCCCACGCTCTACTGCAAGGTCTGCCGGGTGCAGGTCACTTCGAGCGGAGGCCAGAGCATGGACGTGATTATGTCTCAGGTACGTCAGAAGGAGCCGCCGTCAACGCCTCTTTTCGACGGCGAGCCCATAACCCAAAAACAGGAGGTCAACGCAGATGTTGTCATGGTTCAAGACCGAGAATACAACGGGCAGGGAGTACCCGACGCCGGACGGAGTTCCACAGATGGAAGGGGGTTTCTCTCCTTCCTCTGGAACGGACGTTAACCCGGAACTTGAAGCCCTCAGGGAAGAGGCGGCGGGGTATGAACCTCTCGGGGCGGGTGTAGGCATTTCAGATCCCGGGCCTCGGGCTGAGTCCGGGGCGGCCTTTCCGGTAGATGATGCGCTCATAGGGAAAGTGTGGGCGCTGGTATTCGACCGGGTAGCCGTTGGCGCGGGCTCCCACTGGAAGCTCACGGACGAAGAGGAAAAACAGATCGGCCTTATGACCAAGCCTGTCCTGGCGAAATACATGCCCGCCGTTATGAGTAGTACGGCGAGGAGCTTTGTCTGTTGGCAACTGCCGGGATGATAATAGCCGGAAAAATGGTGAAGGGGCAAAACGTTGAAAGCGTCGGAAAAGAAGCGTGAAATAATCCTCATTCTCGGTATGCAGGGCGCGGGGAAGACAACGCTCCTGAAAGAACTTCTCCGGAAGAGCCCTATCAAGCGGCGCATTATCGTGGATACGTTGGGTGAGCATTCAAGCGGCGTCATTGCCTCGACGCCGCTTGACCTCATCAACGCCGCGAGCAAGCCGGAGTTTACTATCCGGGTGCGCTTTAAACGCGCTCAAGAGGGATTCGAGTGGGCCTGTAAGGTCGCTAACGCCGCGAAACGTTGCCTGCTCATCGTGGACGAAATAGATATGTACTCGAATGCGTGGGAGGCACCTGAGGCAATGGAATGGCTGGTACGTTATGGCCGCCATGCCGCAGTCGGGATGATTTGCATTGCGCGGCGGCCTCCTGACCTCTGGAAGACGCTCCGGGCCAACGCAAACAAGATTTACGTCTTACGTTGCTCGGAGAAAGACGACCTGAAATATTTATCGAACCTTATCGGCAAGGAAGCGGCAGAGAAGTTGAAGACGTTCAAAGACCTCGAATACTTCTGTTGGGACGCTAAGGGGGGATTGGTTCGTGGCAGAACTTCTTTTCGATAAGTACACAGTCAAACGTCTTGCGGACCTCACCGGCAGGACAGAGGAAACCATCCGTGACCGGATACGCTCAAACAAGTATAAGGCCGTGAAGGAGCGCGGCGGGCGCGGCTGGATTGTTTTAATCCCGAAAGGCGTTGACCCGGTTCTCGGGGATGAAATTGATGGGGAATTATAGGGAATTATAGGGGTTTGTAGTGGATACATTCGCTTTTCCCTCCTGTATCCTGAGCGTCGAAAGGGTTTGATTTCGACGTTCAACAATTCAGACAGGAGGAATTTAAAATGGTTCTCAACGGAAGGAACATAGCAATAGTCGCTGGCATCGCGGCGGTGGTCCTGATGGTTTCGTACCGTGTCCCGTTGGCCCGTAAGTACATCATAGGCGGCTAATCCCGGACACGAAAATAAACCAAAAGGAGACAAGACCCATGCCGTTACCCACTACGCTTGAGCGCGTGCTCGGCACAATAGATTTCGCAAAAGACAAGCTCAAGAGCCTTGAAAACGGCCTTCCTCGTAACTACGAGTATTACGAGCTGAGGCTCCGGCTCAAGGCCGATATATCCATCGCCGCAGGCGGCGCAACTCCCTTCACTGAGGGCTTCTGGAAGCTCCTCAAGAGGGTCGAGGTGGTAGCCAACGGCAACAGCATCATCAAGTCAATCGACGGCGCGGGCCTCGGCAGGATGGCCCAGTTCCTCGATGAAAAGCTCCCCAACTACTCGGCGGTTCCGAACGCAGAGGGCGCGAACCAGAGCCTCACGGCCTATCTGCCCGTTCATTTCGCCATGCCGCGCTCAGTGAAGCCTATCGATTCACTTCTCAATGCGCCGCTCTTTTCGAGCCTCGACCTCAATATCCTCTGGGGGTCGGAAAACGACGTTTACAGCGCGAACGCCGCCAATGCCACAATAAACAGCGCGGACGTGGCGATAGAAAGCCTCGAAGAGACAAGCGAGAAGGTCCTCGGCGGCTCCGTCCACAAGGTCCACATGCTCGAAAAAGAGGTAACGGCCTCTACGTCCGAGTTCAGCATACCGCTTAACGGCGTAACCCGTTACAGGGGCTTCCTCATCAATGCAGACGTTGACGGCAACCCGAACAACTCGGTAATCAACTCTGTCCAGCTCAAGGATGGCCAGAACATTTTCCGGCACAGGAAGTGGGCGCACCTTCAGGACAATAACCTGAGCGTTCACAAGCTGGCGGCCATACCCGCAGGGTGGGCCTTCCTCGACATGTGCCCGGACGGGTTTATGTCTCAGTCCCTCAACTCTGCAGGCATGAACGATCTGAAACTCCTTTTCGACGTGACCAAGCAGGGCGGCACGAACAAAATAAGGGTCTACCCCGTGGAACTCATCGTCTAAGGAGCGGTCCGCATGAGCTATTTATCATACGTTGGCCGCCGCCTTCTTGGCAATGAACAGTATGCAGAGGTCAAGGGTCAGGTGCAGAGTTCCGCTGCATCTGCCCTTGTCGCTGCATTACCGAAAGGCGAGGGCGGCGAGGCTCCAAAGGCGATAGTTGACCACAGGGTTACTCTCTCGGACGGACAGAAGTTTGCCATAGGCGCGGCGGTCTTCCTTATCGCGTTCTATTACTACTGGCGCAAGGGGTAGGGAGTGGGCTTTTTCTCTAAAGTAGTGAAGGAAGTTAAGAGAGTAGCCAAAGATGTCAAGCGTGAGGTTACGAACGCCACAACGTATATCCCGCCTCTTGCGGTCATGGCCCCTATCGGCGGCAAGAAACAGCGAGAGAACGCAATGAAGGGGTTGGCTATGGGGGCTACGATTGCCACTGGTGGCATGGCTTCCGGCGTTCTCAAGACTGCGGCTCCCGTGAACACTTCTGCGGCCCTTGACCCTGTGACCGGCGAGTTTACGGGCGCGTATATGTCCGCGCCTGGAGGGGGGGGGAGTTCCTTTTTTAAATCGCTTGCGACTACGGCAACTCAGCTTTTGCCGCAGTCCGGCTCACAAACTCAGGCGGTTTCGATGGATTACCCTCTTGCATATCAGTACGTTCCTCAGCCCGTAGCTGAGGCGGTTCCTAATCCTCTTTCGTTCCAGTATGTCCCGCCGCCAAATTCCGGGCAGCCCGCGCAAGGAGGGGGGTTTTCAACAAACCATCTCCTCCTAATCGGCATCGGGGCCTTGCTGGTGATAGGAGTTATAAGAAATGGCTAAAGCGAAAGATGTTCTCCGTAAATTCGCGCTCGGCTTCGTGGGCGGTATGCCCACAGGCGGTTGGGCTGGCGGTTTTACAGGCGGGACGGCAGCCGCCGTCACTGGTGGAGAATTCAAACCGCTAAAGAGCGCGGCAATCGGCGCGGGAGCGGGATTCGTGGGTGGCTACCTTGCCCGCTCGCTGGACTGGCAGGGGGATACTACCTCAATAGGTGGGCTCACTTATAAACCCCTTTCCTCGACGGCGTTCAATTTTCTCAATGCCGCAAAGCCGGGGGACGTAGGGCCTCGGCTTCCCGATAATCGGTTCACCTCTGGTGCGCTCGGCTCTGTGTTGAGTGGTCTTTTCGCTGGCGGCGCGGAGTACACTGGCGGGGCTCCGCTTGACCTTCCTCCGGGCTCCGGGCCTGTCGGTAGTTACCCTCTTGCGTCCGATTATCAGGCCGCCGCAGAAGCCTCAGAGGGTGGCGGCAGCTGGTTGCCTGTAGCGATCGCGGTAGGTGCGCTGGTATTCCTGGGGGCTAAGCCATGATTAAAGCTCTTCAACAGGCCCGACAAGGCGCGTTTCTCTACAAGACACAGGTGATAGACCTCTCGACGGCGAGGAATAACGAAGTCCTCACCATCGAGGGAACCTATCTCTTTGTTTTCGATGCAACGGACTTCGGCTCGAATCTAAGCGTCCGGTTCAATGAAGTTTACATGGACGCGCTCACGCTCACGAAGAGCCGGGGCGTAAGGCTTCCGTTTTATCGGGTGTACCTCACCAATGCGGCACAGCCCGGAAAGACGCTTACGCTCATCTACGGCGTTTCTGATACGCCTATCGAGGCCATAGCTCAGGTTGAAGTGGTCTTCAGCGGCGCGGTCGAAATAACCGAGGCCGTTGTTGAGGTAGCAACCGCTCCGGCGATATACAACGTTGACTGCCCGCTTGCCGGGACGGAGTACAGCCAAGCCCTTCCGGGCGGGACCAAAAAGTTTTCCATCAAGGCGCGGGGAGGGGATTTACAGGTCTGTTTCTCGAACGGGCAGAGCGGCGTAACGTATGTACTTTTGACAGATGGACAGGCCCTTTTCGAGGACAACGTAAACCTTACCGGGAAGACGCTCTATTTCCAGAGCTCTCAGGCCGGGACAGACGCAGAGATAATCGCATGGGTATAACTCCAAGTCTGAAAGATATAAGGGCAAACGATATAAGGACAAAGGCTCCGTGGGCTGACGTGCGCTCATTCGGGGCCAAAGACGACGGCTCAGACGATTCAGCGGCCCTGCAAGCCGCAATGAACTATATCTACAGCCTCGGCGGGGGCCTTGTGCGCCTGGGACGTAATCACGGGGTCTTAAGCTCTGTAGTTACGCCTGTAGGTGTGGACGTAATAGGGCATGGCAGGGGTACTGTTATCTCGATTCTTCCCGGCGCGGTCCTTACGGGCGGGTTCGTTTTTCTGGTCAACAGCGAGGATGCGGCTGGATGGGTTACGGCCTATCCTAACGTGCCTTGCAATCGCCTGGGGAACTTCAAAATCAAAAACGATAACCATGCCACTGTAACGGGGCGGGGCATATTCCTGGGCGCGTCTGCCGAGGTCTTTGACTTTAGGACCGAGAACCTCCATCAGGCCCTTAAGACCACCTCCAATTATCTTGACCTCCTTACGCTCAGACGCATCTTTTGCTCTTACGCGAGGGGAGCGGATTACCAAATTCAAATCTCGAACCTCGGGGACGGCCTCGATGTCTCTCAGGTCATAACCATCGACTCGACAGGAAGCACTCCCGAGGCTAAGGGCATATATCTGACCGGGTGTAACGGCGGTCAGCTTCGGAACATCATAGGCGGCTATCACAAGGTCCAGGACAGCGCTGGCGTTGTATGCTCGGGCTGGCATGGCGAGGCAGAGGCTGCGGAACATCTCATCATCGAGAACAGCTCTGTAATCATCGATGGAGGGTATTTCTGGGCCGGGAGCGTGCCGAGGGTTAAGCTCCTTTCAACGTCCGACCACCAACATACAGTTTCCATGCGGGGCGTGAACTTCGTGGTCAACCACGACGATATGCCGGGAGCCTATGACCAGTACGATTTGCAGACGCACCCGAATTATCTGGTCACTGTCGAAAACTGCGTGAAGGTCGCAACCAAGAAAGGGCAAATTGCCCTTGCGGACGTGGGCGGCATGCTGGTCAAGGACAGCGCCGGGAACGCTCTGGCCTCCTGGAACAGCTATTCGCACCTCCTTAGCAAGCGCGGGGTTATCGGCTACAGGGAAACGCCGGAGCTTGACCACGCCCTCGATTGCGGGAGCGGGGCTATCTTCGCCATAGCGGGGCTGGCAACAAACGCCACTGTCACGTGGGGAGAAGCCACTGCGACGTATTATTACCGCCTCCAGCTCATCTATGACCCGGTCCGGATGGTAGGCATGAACGACCTCGGCGGAGAGTCCATCCTTGAGCTGGTGAACGCCGGGAACGGCGCTCTTATGACGGTCGGGTTTGCAACCCGGAAGCGGAACGCGATACTGAGGCTCTATCGCGGGACGGCAACCGGGAGCTATGACAAGTACGTTGACATTCCCCTGATAGCGATAGAGAGGCTTTACGACGATGGAACCTACGTCAACGGGTATCCGTGGCAAGCTCGGGCCGCTGGCGCGGTCGATACGCTCTTCGTGGACCCTGTCTCGATGAAGTGGGCCGGGGCTCATCTGGAGATGAAAGGTCTTGCGGCAAGCCCTTCTGCCGGGACATGGAAGGCCGCTGATACCATCTATTCGAGCACGCCTGCCGCTGGCGGCAAAATCGGCAGGGTTTGCACAGCGGCCGGAGCGCCGGGAACATGGAAGACGTTCGGCGCGATAGACGCTTAAGGGGCAGTTATGGCGATATTCTACAAGACAGCGGAGTTGGCAAAAGAAGAGGCGCGGCTTGCGGAGCTTAAGCGGCTTCACGATGCTCGTCAGATCACTACACGCGAATACCTTGACGCCATAAATCAGCTCAAGGCAGTCGGGGACGGAACCACTACCGGGAGCCAAACCGCAAGCGTCCTCGACGTTGTACAGCTCGGGCTTATTGTGGCTTTGGCATTGGCGGCGGTTTACGCTCTGAGGATGTTTAAGAAGTGAACCGCTGGCATGTCCTTTTGGGCCTTGCGGCCCTGTATGCCGGGGGATGGGGGGTTAAAGCTGTGACGCTCAATCTGAGGTACTTTAAGCCGTCCGAGTTTGGGGCCTCCTTGCCGTTGCTCAATCCGGCTCTCCTTGAAAAGCTCGACGAATTCAGGCACAGGCTCGGAAGCCGGGTCATAATCTCGCCGGCGCCGGGGTCTTTGATTCGTCCGGCAGGGGATAACGAAAGCCAGCACGTCTACGGGCGGGCGGCAGACGTGATGATTCCCGATACAACGCTTGTCCAGGCGTACAGCGTTGCCAGAGAGGTCGGTTTCACCGGGATAGGGGTTTACCCTCACTGGAAGCCCTACAAGGGCCTTCACCTCGACGTAAGACCGGACAGGCAGCCCGGAAGCCCCGCACAATGGGCGGGGCTCAAGGGGCCTGACGGCAAGCAGTTCTATACCTCGGTTGAAAGGGGGCTCGCGTGAAGAGGAAGAAGAAAAAAACAGTTCTGGTCAAAGCCCATAAGCGCAAGGGCTATTACAGGAAAGGGACTACAGTCAAGACGCACAGAAGGCGCGTGAGATAAAAAAAACTCAAGAGGGGGGTTCTCGTGAAAAACTGGAAAACAACGTTGTCAGGTGTTTTAGCCGGAGCAGGGCAGTTCTTGCCGTTCTTCGGGGTTCCTGTCGAGGTAGGGCATGCAGTAAGCACCTTGGGCCTCTTCCTCATAGGCCTCTTCGCTAAGGACATGAACGTCACGGGTGGGAAAGTCCTTCAGTAATGGACGCGCAGACCCTTGCCATAATAGTCCAGGGCGCGGGGCTCCTCTATGCAATCGTGAAGTCCTACACGAAGACCCGTGAGGACATAGCGACCATAAAGGCCCTGTTGACCAAATGCCCGCATGTGAAAGGCCAGAATGAAAGCAAGGCTCCGCTGGTTCATAGTACGGCAGATAGCCTATAGGCCGTGGATTCGGCGGCTTCCGGGGGCTCAGAGGCTTTTTTACGCCGGGATAAAATGTTCCTTACGCTCCCTGCTGAAAGATGCAGCCGTTTCGCGATAGCACCCGCAGTCAATCCGCTCTTTGACAACCGCATAATCTCCCTGTCACGCTCAAGAGCGGCCTTGCGCCGCTCTGCCTGCCTTATTTCCTTCACATGGATGGCGGCTGAATCCCACTTCAACCCGTGGGCCCTTGCTACGCCCGAGACGATCTGATTAGCGGGCAGACCAGCAAGGCCCCGCATGGTGGCCGCTATATCGGTCCGTAGGCGCTCCTGAGCCGCTTTCCGCTGGTCTTCGGTCGCTTTCCAGCGGCGAGCGGCCTTGTAGCCGATTCTGGCGCGTGAGAGGGCCGCTCCGAGGTCCTGAAAGACCTGAGCGATAAGGAAACAGGTAGCCTCATCGACCTCGAGGACGGCTGTCACTTGATTTGAAGTGACACCTTGATTCCGAATGTCTACGTTAAAGACCATCGGCAGAGTACCGCAAGGAGTAGGATTGCCACACAGAGGGCGGCGAGAAGGCTTGTGAGATTATCCGTAAAGCGTTTAATGAGATAATCCCACAAACCAATGAATATAATTGTAAAAACTTGTCCGGCAATAAAGCCCAAGAGAATGAGGGCCAGAGTTGATTTCGGCATGGGGCGGCCCCGCCTAAACCGGACAGGGGGCCAGTTGACACCGCCTGAAAAAGCGCTGGAACCACGCACGGAGCCATGTCGCATAATGGATATTATGTCAAATTGCATATGGTTCTCCAGGCCGTTATCGCATGGTTGAGACTCCCCTGCGGAAAGTCCATGCTCTGCTTTAGATTTGTTTTTTTATCTCAATGTGTTGCGAATTGTTATTGAGAAAGAGTCTTATGGTTTTCGAGGCGGCCTTGCGGAGTTACATGATTCCTTCGGTCTATCCTCTCGGATGCTTTCCCTTGTGCAGGTTCTTAAGGCGTTCGTTAGTTATGTGGGTGTATATCTGGGTGGTGGATATGTCGGCGTGCCCCAGCATGGCCTGGACTATCCTCAGGTCGGCACCCCTTTCAAGGAGGTGTGTGGCGAACGAGTGGCGTATTATGTGGGGCTTGCACCTGGCCCGGCTGATCCCGGACAGAATGGCGTACTTCTTCATCATCGTCCAGAAGTTCTGGCGGGTCATGGCGGCGGCCCTTGATGTAAGAAAGAGCACCCCTGTCTTCCTCTTGCCGAGGAACGAGGGCCGGGCTTCGTCGATATACCTCTTGAGCCAATGCATTGCCGCGTCCCCGAGCGGGACCATCCTCTCCCTTGACCCCTTGCCGAAGGCCGTGAGATAGCCTCCCTGGAGGCTTATATTGTTGCTCCGGAGGTTCGTAAGCTCAGATACACGGAGGCCGGTGGCGTACAGGGTCTCAAACATGGCCTTATCGCGTAGACCCAGGGCGGTATCGGGCGATGGGGCTGAAAGGAGCTTTTCCACTTCCATGACAGAGAGGAACTCAGGAAGCTTTTTCCCGAGCTTGGGCATGTCCACCTTGGAGCATGGGGATTCACCCACGGCCCCTTTTCCGGCAAGGAACTTATAAAATCCCCTCAGGGTTACGAGGGCCCGGGCGTACGATCTGGCTGAAAGGCCCCGTTCTCTCAAGTGCCTGAGGAATCCGGATATGTCCTCCGGGGTAGCCTCAAGGAGATCCTTTCCTGACATGTATTCGAGGAAATTCGAGAGGTCTTTTTTATAGCTGAGGCGGGTATTTTCAGAGAGGCCTTTTTCCACCACGATGTGGTCGAGGAAGGCCTGTACAGGGTCCCTCCCCAGGTCCCTCATTTCGCCTCCGGCGCCGCGGGCTCGGTAAGGACCTTATACAACTTGTCAGCTATATCGTTCAGGCGGTCCTTGAAGAATATCTTCTGCCCGAATATGTCCTTCACATAGAAGATGTCCGCGGCCTGTTCGCCCTTGGTCGATATCTTGGCGACGAATATGTAGAGGCCGAGCTTGGAGAGGGTGCTCGTGATGTCATAGAGGAGGCCGATCCTGTTCTGGGTATGTATGTCCAGCACGGTGTAGGCATCCGAGACCTCGTTGTCTATCTCGACGGTCGTCTTGACCCTGGGCTTCGCCTTGCTGTCGAGTATCGACGGCTTCCTTTTCCTCACAAGCGTCTCGACCTTTGCGCGGCCGGACAAGACCTCCGCAAGGTCGCTCTCTATCTTGCCGAGCCTTGCCTCGTCGGTTATGAAGCCTCCGGAGGTGCCGGTCACCTGGAGTATGTCGAGCGCAATGCCGTTACGGAGCGTATTTATCTGCGCCCCCAGGATGTTCACCCCATTGGCTGCCATGACCCCGGTTATCATCGAGAAGAGCCCGTGGACGTCATGGGTGCATATGATGAGCTCGGTATATTCCCTGAAGGTGTCCTGCCTGACCCTCATCGCGTAGGTCTTGTTCCCGAAATCGGTCAGTATTTTCAGGTGCTCGGCGATGAAGTCGGGGCTGGTCGAGAGGAAGTAATTCGTCGGAAGGAGCTGGAAAAAATTCTCGACCGCCGCGCTCCCCAGCCCCTCGGGCTCAAGTAGCGCAACCACCCTCTCCCTCACCTTCCTGAGCTTTGCCTCCGATTCCTCGGGCTCGAATGTGCCGCGATCGAGTACAGTAAGCGCCTTGAAATAAAGCTCCTGGAAAAGGGCGCCCTTCCACTGGCTCCAGACATCCGGCCCCACGGCGCGCACGTCCGCGAAGGTAAGGAGATAGAGTAGATTCAGCCTCTCGATATCGCCCACTTTCCTCGCGAACTCGATTATGAGCTTTTCGTCGTGCAGGTCCCTGTACTGGGCCGTATTCGCAAGCAGGAGGTGATGCTTCACGAGGAACTTTACGAGATTCGCGTCCTCTTCCGCAAGATTGAGGCGCCTGCATATCTCCGGCATCATGGCCGCGCCCTTATCGGCATGCCCCTTGCCGTGCGCCTTCCCTATGTCGTGGAAGAGGACCGCGAGGTAAAGGACCTCGGGGTTAGGAATCTCCTCGAAGAGGTTCGAAAGTAGCGGGAAATCGGATTTATACTGCCCCCTTAGCCTCTCGATCTCCCTGACCGCGAAAAGCGTGTGGGCGTCGACGGTGTACACGTGATAGAGGTCGTGCTGAACCCTGCAGCTTATCTCCTCGAACTCGGGTATGTACCTGTCGAGGAGCTTCAGGCGGTGCATCTCCCTGAGCGTCTTGTGTACGTCCTTGCCCCTTAGTATCTTGAAAAAAGACGCCGAGGCCTCCTTCGAGGTGCGGAAGTCCTCCCCTGCGTTCACGAGCCCCTCGAGGACCTGGTCCTTGGCCGACTGATCGAGCTCCACGTCGAACGCCTGCGCGTACTCGAAAGCCTTAAGCGCCATCGCAGGCTCGCGATGGATGATATCCTCGGCCTTCGTAAAGAGGAGCCCTCCCGAAACATAGAAGTTCCGGTCTATCCGGGCCTTTTTCCTCGGCCACTGTAGAGTCTTTTTCTCTCTATGCAACGCCCTGGAGAGCATGAGCCCAGAATAATGGCTTATGTCGGATGCGTGGCGGTAATAGCGCTGCATGAACGCCTCTACCGCAAGGCATTTATCAGTGCTTTCGAACCCGAGGAGCTTGGCTATCCTCTCCTGGTGGTCGAATGTGAGCTGGTCGGTCTTCCTGCCGGTTGAGAAGTGGAGCTCGTTCCTGACCCATAGCACGAAATCGAGCGAGGCCTCGAGGGCCTTTTTGTCGCGCTCGCTGAGGAGCCCGAGAGAGAATGGCTCGACTGGGCTCGCGTGCCTGGCCTTCAAGGCCCATACGGCCGTATGCAGGTCGCGAAGGCCCCCCTCCCCCTCCTTGACGTTGGGTTCGAGTATGTAGACCGAGCCGCCGAACCTGGCGTGGCGCTGCCTCGTCTCTTCGAGCTTCTCGTTTATGAACGAGGCGGACCTGGCCCTGTTGAAAAGGTTCTTTCTCACGCTTTTACGGAGGGACTCGAAGAGGTCTGTGTCGCCTGTGAGAAACCGCAGGTCAAGGAGCGCGGTCATGGTCTTCAAGTCGTCCCTCGCCAGCGTAATGCACTCGGGCACTGAGCGGATCGCAAAGCCCAAATCGAGGCCAGTGTCCCAGAGGACATAGAGCATCTCCTGAGTGAGCTCTTCCACCGGCTTCGTGAGACGTCCCTTGTGGACGAGCATGAGATCTATGTCGGAGCGGATGTTTAGCTCGCCCCTGCCGTACCCGCCCATGGCGACGAGAGCGGCTTTGTTTGATGGGCCGAGCCGGCCGGAGTTGCGGGCAAAAAGGGCCTTTAGGAGGCCATCGATTACGGCCGTGTACGCGCGGCAGACCTCGCGGCCGGTGGCGCCGGAGAGGTGCGATTGACGGATATCCGCCTCGCGTTTCGAGAGGTATTCCTTCGCGACCGGGGCGAGCGGCCCTCCGGCCTTGAGGATCGAATCTGGCATCAGTCCGTGCGGCATAAATATCAGGTCTCGCCCGGGCCGTTCATATAGCTCAACACGCCGGCTGCTATGCCGTCCACGGCCTCTTTCAAATACTTCTGGTCCTTAAGGCGCTCCTCCTCGAGGGGGTTGCTGATGAACGAGACCTCGACGAGAACTGCTGGCATCTTTGTGCCTATAAGGACATAGAACGGAGCGCCCTTGATGCCGTTGCTCCTGATATTCCTGTAGCTGGCGCGGAGCCTTGATACGAGGCTGTCCTGAACGACGCCCGCGAGCCTTGCCGAGTCGTTCGTTTTCGCGGTCTTTATGAGGTCGTTCAATATGAACTCAAGGTCGCTTACCGACCTGGTCGATGTCGCGTTCTCGCGCGCAGCCACCCTCTTGGCCTCCTCGTCATTCGATATGCCGAGGATGTACGTCTCGATGCCGGAGGCGGCCCTCCTCGGGGCCGCGTTCACGTGGATGGAGATGAAGAGGTCGGCCTCCTCCCTGTTAGCTATGGCGGTCCTTTCCTCGAGGGGTATGAATACGTCCCTGTCCCTGGTCATGACGACCGCCGCGCCGGCTTCGCGTTCGAGCTTGTCCCTCAGCATGAGCCCGAGCTTGAGGGTTATGTCCTTCTCCTTTAGGCCGGTCTTGCCGACAGCCCCCGGGTCCTTGCCGCCGTGCCCGGGGTCTATGACTATCTTCCTGACCTTCAATCCGAGCTGCTGCGTAAGGCTCGGGTCTGAAAGCGGCAGGCCCCTGGGGTCCTGCCGTATTTCGGGAATCGCCTTCCCGGCGCTGTCCCTGGCCTGCCTTATGACCTCGTCCTTTCCGGCGGGCTTCTCGCCGGTCACGTCGATGACTATCCTGTACGGGTCGGTGAGGTAGAATATCTTGAAATCCTGTATGGATTCTATGTCGAGGACCACGCGGACGGTGTCGTGGTCGTACTGCCCCGCCCTTGCGGCCTTGAGGAGGCCGTCGTTTATCGGTATGGAGCGCGCGAGTTCAGGCGAAAGCACGGCTCCCGATATGTCGACGTAGAGCCGCCTCCATTCGACGCTTATGGAGGGGTCCTTACGGAGGAGGCGGTGCGTGAACGAGGCCTTGCCGCTTACGTTTATGACGATCCTGGTGTAAGTGGGGTTGGACCAGTGGCGGATGTCGGTTACTGCCTTTGGCGCGGCCTGAGAGTTTCCAGCCGATATGAGTAGCAGGGCCAGCGCGAGGAAAAATAAAAGGACGGGCCTGCCTGAGGAGCTTTTCAATCAAGCATCTCCTTCAATTTATGGAGAGCGGTGATGGCCTCGATGGGGGTCATCGTGTCGATGTCAACGCGCCTTAGCTCTTCCCTGAGCGAGTCCCTCTCCCCGAGGAGGCTCATCTGCCCCCGTCCGTCGGGCCTGTCTCCTCGGGCCGCGAGCCGGGGCATGCCCGATTCGGTAAGCTCTCCGGTCTCAAGGTTCCTGAGTATCTCCCTGGCCCTTGATATGACCTCGTCAGGGACGCCGGCGAGCCTCGCTACCTGTATTCCATAGCTCCGGTTCGCGCCGCCGGGAAGGACCTTCCGGAGGAAGATTATCTGTTCGTTCCATTCCTTGACCGCCATATTATAATTTTTGACCCTTTCCTTTGTCAAGGAAAGCTCGGTGAGCTCGTGATAATGCGTGGCGAAAAGCGTCTTTGCGCCTAGTGAGGGGTTATCGTGTATGTGCTCGACCACGGCCCACGCTATGGAAAGGCCGTCGAAGGTGGAGGTGCCGCGCCCTATCTCGTCCAGCACGATGAAGCTCCTCGGGGTCGCGTTGTTCAGTATGTTCGCTGTTTCGCTCATCTCGACCATGAAGGTCGAATGCCCCCTTGAAAGGTCGTCAGAGGCCCCGACCCTCGTGAATATCCTGTCCACGACCCCGATGGATGCTTGTGAAGCCGGGACAAAGGAGCCGACCTGCGCCATGAGGATAATAAGGGCGTTCTGCCTCAAGTAGGTCGATTTACCCGCCATGTTCGGGCCGGTAAGGATAATGACCCTCTCGTCCTCATTGAGCCTCAAGTCGTTTGAGACGAAATCCTCGGCGCCTTCCTCTACGACCGGGTGCCTGCCGCACTCTATCATAAGAGAGTAGCCATCGTGTATCTCTGGTTTCGAATACCCGTGCCGCTCGGAAGCCTCCGCAAGGGACGACAGGCAGTCGAGTGTGGCGACCGAATCCGCGGTCCCAAGCACCCTGTCGGTATAATCTTTAAGCTCCTCAACGAGCGATGCGAATAGGGCCGTTTCGAGCTTAAGCGCCCTTTCCTCCGCCGTAAGGATCTTTTCCTCCCATTCCTTCAATTCCGGGGTTATGAACCTCTCCGCGTTCACGAGCGTCTGCTTCCGTATGTAGTCGGCAGGCACGTTGGCGAGGTTCGTCCTCGTGACCTCTATATAATAGCCGAAGACCCTGTTGTAGCCTATTTTAAGCGAGCTTATGCCGGTCCTCGCCCTCTCTTTTGTTTCGAGCGACGCGATCCAGTCCTTGCCGCCGGAGCCGATATTGCGGAGATCATCGAGCTCAGACGAGTACCCCTCGCGAATGACCCCGCCGTCCTTTATCGAGTGCGGAGGGTTTTCGGAGATAGCCCGCCCTATCGCCTCCGCGGCCTCGGCTACTTCGTCGAGGGAGAGCCCTTTAAGCAGGGAGGAGGAGAAAGGCCCGAGCGAGTTCTTGATATCAGGTATGGTGCTCAGGGATTCCCTGAGGGATGAGAGGTCCATCGGCCCTGCGGCCCCGAGAGAGAGCCGTGCCGTAAGCCTCTCAAGGTCGTGGACGCGGGAAAGGGACTCCTGGAGGGCTGAACGGATGTCGCGGTTACGGGTAAGCTCCTCGACCGATTCCAGCCGCTCCCTTATTGCGCCCGCGTCCTTAAGCGGGTGAAGGAGCCAGCTCTTAAGCCTTCTTCCTCCCATTGAGGTCCTGGTCCTGTCGAGAACGGAAAGAAGCGTATTCTCGCGGCCCCCGCTCTTCATATTCCGGGTTATCTCCAGGTTCCGCCTGGTGGATGAATCGAGGACGAGGAAGTCGTCCGGAAAATATGGCTCGGGCTTTCTCGCGTGCCTGAGCTCCGCCTTCTGGTTTGAGCGTATGTATTCGAGGAGCGCCCCGGCGGCCACTACTGCCTGGGGCATATTCGCGCAGCCGAAGCCGTCGAGGGTTGCGGTCCCGAAGTGAGCGTTCAGGCGGGCCTCGGCATCACTGAGGGAAAACCCACGTGCCTCGACGGCGGTTACCTTCTTTACCGGCGAATCCGGGAAGGCGAAGGCGTCGTGAAAGCCCTCGGGTATGACGAGCTCAAGCGGCCGAAGGCGCCTTATCTCCTCGATGAGCGAATGCGGACCGGGAAGGGTGGTGAGCCTGAACTCGCCCGTGGATACGTCCATATACGCGAACCCTGAGGCCTTGCGGTCTGCGTACGCCGCCGCTATGAAGTTATTGGCCTTTGGGTCGAGGAGTTCGTCATCGAGCGCTATGCCCGGCGTTATCACGCGGGTCACGGCCCTCTCGACGATGCCTTTTGATTCCGCCGGGTCGGTCGTCTGCTCGCAGACGGCGACCTTGTAACCTTCACGGACGAGCTTTGCTATATAGCCCGCAGCCGCATGGTAGGGGACCCCGCACATGGGTATCTCGCGGTCGCGGTCGCGGGATGTAAGGGCTATGCCGAGGACCGACGAGGCGAGTTTCGCGTCCTCGAAGAACATCTCATAGAAGTCCCCCATCCTGAAGAAGAGGACGGAGTCGGGGTGCCCGGCCTTTATCTCGAGATACTGGCGCATGGCCGGGGTCGTGGCGCTTTTTGTCATCGGAAATCCCGCCGCAAATGGAGGTTCGATTCTGTGCTGCCGGTCCTGCGTTTCTTTCAGGAAGTTGCTGAAAAAAATTCGAAGCACGTTCAGGCTGCTCAAAAAGCTCAAGATGCAAAGAGTCGAAAAATGAGGAATGCGGCGTACGTTACTTGTACGCCGGAGTGTCCATTTTGAAGACGACGCCTTGAAGCGGGCTTTTTCAGCAGCCTCTCAAACTATCCAGTCCTGCTGCTCGAAGTCCTCAGGCGGCACGGTGAAAATAAGGTAGCCCTTTACGGGCCAGCGCTCTATGCCCCTCTCCTCCGCGTTTATGTTTATGTAGAGCCTGAGCTCCTCGCCCTTTCCGGCGCGAAGGGTCGAGAGCGGGATTTCCACCTCAACGACCGAATCCGCGGCTATGCCGATAGGGGTCTCGTCTCCCCATTTGTCACCGTACCTTACGGATACCGTCCCGTCCGCGTTTTTTCCCTTTATCATTGCGGCGGCCTTGACCTGCCTGGGCTGTATGAAGGTTATAGTGAAGCTCCAGGGGCCCTCAAAACGGCCGAGCTCCTCGATATAGTCGAAACGGAAGAAGAGCGATTCCTTTGAGAAGCCGTAGGATATCGAGTCGATGAGCCCGCCCTGAAGCTCCTTATGCATCGCGCTCCCGAAGTAGGTGCGTTCGAGCTTGCCGCACGAGAGCCACTCGAAGTAGTCGGAGATGATGCCGTCCACATTGGGAGAGATGAGGGCCCTCGGCTCGGAAGGCGGCCTGTAGCCCTTTATCTCGGATGAGATGGGCATCTCCAGGTAGTCCGGCGGCTCCTTCCCTATAAGCTGATAAATCCTCTTTATGCGCCGCCTGAAAAGTGAATCGAAATCCTCGTCGCTCATCGAGGAATGCTCCTCCCCGTACCACCAGAACCAGTCGCTCCCCTCTGCCGCATAGACCTCTTCCCATGCCTCGCGCACGCTCTCCTCCATGCGCTTTTCCTCAGGGGTCCCGCGTAGCGTTTCCTCGTACTTGACGAGCGCGTCCCGCGCCTCGGATATGTAGTCCCAGGCGGTGTTGTCCTCGACATGGCCGATCCATATCTTGAAATTATGGTTTATCCACGAGCCGGGGAAGAGCCAGTTAATCTTTTCACGCCTGGTCTTCATATCCAGGAACTCGCTTATCGTAACGCACCTCAAGGCGGGATGGCCTGACAGCCTGGAATAGAGCGCCTTCAAGAAGTCCCTGCCGTCGTTCCTGAAATGCTCCCACGCGTTCTCGCCGTCGAGGATGATGGGGACAACGTGCTCGCCGGGATTTTCCAGAATCCCGTGTATGCGCGTAAGCCTCGAGACCATGTCAGAGGCCGCGTGCTCAGCATCCATTTTTGAGTAGTCGAAGCCGATAAGGTCCGAGAGGACGTGGTCCCTGAAGAAGAGTACGACTTTTCCGCCGTCCGCCTCTATCTCGTAGGGCCTGTAGAGGAACGTGTCGTAGCAATTCCCCGTGTGGTCGCGCCTTATGGGGCGCCTCAGCGTATTGGAGAGTATCTCCTCGTCGGTTGCGAGCCATTCTACACCTTCGGATGCGACTATCGGCAGGACGTCCATGCTAACCGAGCCCTCCGACGGCCACATGCCCCTGGGCATCGCGCCAAAGGTGTCCTTGAAAAGCTTAAGCCCCCTCCTCACCTGCTCCCTCGCGTCCTCGGGGTGCTGGAACCGGGCCCTGGGGAGGGTCGCTCCGGGCATTGCTTCCCTTGCCGCGTCGCTATCGCAAAGTAAGGGCAGTATGGGGTGGTAATACGGGGAGGTGGAGACCTCGATTATGCCCTTCGCCATAAGCTCAGCGTACTTCGGTATGACGGTGCCGGCGATCTCCGTCTGCATCCTTAGCAGGGCCGACTTTTCCCCTTCCGTATAGCTCCCTCCCTTCGAGTAAAGGGCGCTGAGGAACGGGTCCTTTTCCCTTATCGAGGGGTCTATCCAGACGAGGTTATAAAGTACCTGGAGGTCGAGGAAGTCCTGGTCGTTAAAGTACCTGAGGGAATGAATGACCTCGTCCTTATCGTTCGATACGCCCCTTTTCCTGAGGAGCTCCCAGAACCTCGGGAGCGGCCTTATCATGTGTTCCCAGTTCGCCTGGAAGAAGAACTGGAGCATGAAGACCTTTTCTTCGGCCCCGAGCTCCTCGGCTTTTTTTTCGCTTATCTGCCTGTATTTGTCCCTGGCGTTCCCGGAAGCGTACTCGTTTATCTGCTCTATGAGGCATGGCACCAGGTTGAAGGTCTGGTGCACGTCCGGGAACTCCTCCAGTATCGCCGCCATGTCGTAATAGTCCTTGGTTGCGTGGAAGAGGACCCATGGGAGCGTGTACTCGCCGTTCAAGGGGTCTTTGTATAAAGGCTGGTGCATGTGCCAGAGGAAGGCTACATTGAGTCTGTTATCCATTCCAATCCTACTTAGGTTCGAATACGGTAAGCTTTCCCTTGTTAGTAAGGAGGGCGACCCTTGAGTAGGCGGAAGAGGCGTTTGCGGTGACATCCGAACCGAGCGTAGTCGTCCAGGAGGTCGAGCCGTCCCTGAGGCTTATCGCCTCTATGTGTCCCTTGTCCCTGGAAAGGAAGCCGAGCCCCAGGAAGGCCTTCTTGAAGCTTGAAAGCACGAAAAGCTCCTCTCCGGCCGCGAAGACGCTCGAGGTGGCGCCTGTCGATAGCTTCTTTTTCCACAATATCGCCCCGGACAGCCTGTCGAGGGCGACAATGTCGGTCTCCCCGACAAGGACTATGCTCCGCCTGTCGGGGATGATGAAATCGCGAGTCTTGATGATGCCGTATACCCCTTTGACTTCGCCGGTAGCGGCATCCAGGGCCTGTACGGCCTCGTTACCGTCAATCACATAGACCGTACCGTCCTGATAAAGCGGCGATCTCCGCCATTTCCCGGCCTTGACGAAGCTCCCGATCACCTTTTTTGACCAGGTTTCGCTGCCCGTCTCCGCGTCCAGCGAAACGATATTGCCGTCCGAGAAAAGAAAGAAGAGAGAGCCGTCGCCGGAGTACGCGGGAGAGCCGTATATCCTCGGGCTCACGACCGTGTAGGTGGCCCTGCTATACGTCCATTCGCGCACGCCTGTCATTGCATTGAGCGCGTGCACGCGGTCGTCCTGCGAATTGAAAAAGAGCCTTCCGCCGCTTACGACAGGAGATGAGAGAATCTCCGAGCGGGCCTGGTACTCCCAAAGGACCTTGCCGGAGTGGTCGAGGCAGCGCATGACGCCGTCGGCCGAGCCGAAGCAGACCATCTCGCCGGTTATCGCCGGCGAGGCCTCGATCGGCTGCCTTGCATGATACCTCCATTTGACGCTCCCGGTAGAGAGGTCCACCGCGTAGAACCTGTCGTTTGTGGAGCCGACGTAAAGAATGCCGCCGTGGAGCGCTGGAGAAGAGAGCTGCTCCTTCGGAAACGGCCTGAGGAGCCTGAAATCCGATACGTCTTTTTCCCAGGAGACCGCGAGCGGGAGGCTTACCTCGGCCGGGGAAAGGTTCGATCTCGAATCGCTGAAAAGATGGGTGCTCCAGGGCGCGGTATCAGCCAGCGGCTTCGCCGCGCACCCGGCGAGTATGATGGCGGCAAAGACGAAGGCTCCGGCTTCAGCCCAGCTTCTTTTTGACGAGTTCCAGCGCATTGTCCTGTATTCTCCTGAAATCTTTAATGCCGAGCCCGGCGCCCAGCGCTACCTTTCCGGCCCTCTCGTCGGATACGAGGTCGCCCGGCGCGTGGGCGTCGGTATTTATGAGCATCCGCGCCCCGGTCTTTTTGGCGAGCGCCGCTACGTGTCCGTTCGAGATGCTGTGCCCCGCCCTGCAAGTGACCTCTATGTGAACCGATTTCTTGACGGCGGCCTTGCACTCCTCCTCGGTCAGGAGGCCGGGGTGCGCCAGTATGTCCACACCGGCTTTTATGTAGGCCATGTTAGTGCCTGGCTCGACCGGCTCGGCAAGCGTTTCGCCGTGGCCGACTATAATAAGCGCGCCAAGCGCCCTCGCCTTTTTTACAAGGGCCGGTATGTGCGCCGGAGGTATGTGCGTAAGCTCCACTCCGGGTAGGAGCCTGAAGCCGCTCCCTGCGTTGAATTGGCGTGCCGCCTTTTTGATCTGCTTTACGACCGTCTCGATGTTGGAGTCGTCCACATGGTCGGTTATGGCCATGGCGGTATAACCGACAACCCTCGCCCTCCGGACCAGCTCGGAGGGGATTAGGGCCCCGTCGCTCAGTATGCTGTGCGTGTGGAAGTCTATCATCGGGCAGTCCTTTCCTTGCTCGTTATGACAACGTCTAAAAAAATGATCTTTTCCCCGGACTCTGCGTCATGCCCTGAATAAAAATGCTCAAATATTCTCATATATGCTCCGCTTGTTATTCCCGGCCTTCCGGGAAAAGCGGGAAAAATCTCTGATTTTAGAGGTTGCCTTGTTATACGTACTGCGCCTTGGCCGTTTTTTAAACCGCTTTCTCTTCCGTTAAAAAGCTTTCGAAAAGCGAATGGAAGGCAGCGGCAACCGTCTCTTCCCCATCCTTGCCGAGCCTGTAAAGGGGCTCCGCGTCGGTAAGCCCTAGCCCTTTCCTGCATGCGGCTTCGTCAAGGACGCCTTTTATGACATGTACCGACGGCGTCTGCTTTTTAAGCAGTATATCGCGCTTTGCCGCGGAAAGCTCCTTAAGCTCCGACGTCCCCTCTTCGTCCACCAGGATAACGACTCCGACGAGGTTCCCGGAGAAGGCCCGCCAGAGCGGGCCGGTATTCTTGACCGTAGGAACGGAAAAAAGCGAGAGGTCGATGCCGCCGTTAAGCCTGAACGAGCCTACCTCGCCGAGCGGGTTAACCATTGAAAGTTCCGGGAAGGCCGACTTTGTGTTCAGGCTGAAACCTGGCAGGTCCCGGCACTCCCTTATGAACTCGGCAACGACCGGCGCTGACGTGGAAAGGAGGAGTATCTTTCCGTGCCCCGAGCCTCCGGAACCGCTCGATATCTTCTCGCGGATGCTCAATACCTCGGCGGCGCTCAGGAACTCCCTCCTCGCCTCAGCCCCGCTGCCTTTGACCTCGGCCAAAATACCCTTTGCCGCGAGGGCGGCAATCGTCTGGTATACCTCGTAGTCCGGAAATGACGAGCGCTCGACGACGTCCCTGACCCTGGCATTCGCCTTTACAAGCTGGACTACGTCATATACTATCGGCTGAAGGCCCTTTGGCACGGCCTCCGCGGCAGGGTTGATCTTGAGCACCGAACCTGGAGAAGGGAGCTGGTCCTTTTTGCTCCTGTACTCGTCGACCTGCCTCATCCCCTCCATCAGGAGGTTCCCGGTCGAGGATTTTATTTTTCTGGGCGCGGCCACCGGCTTCGGGATGAACTCGAACCTGCCTTCTGTCCAGTGGAACATCCTGAAGAGCGCCTTTTCGCGCTCGGCGTTATCGAGCGCGGCGTTCAGTATGTCCCCTTCCTTTATGAATACGCTCCCGGTCCTTCCGTCGGAGGTCACCTTGAGCTCCCCTTCCTTTCTGTTCAGGTGAAGGAACTGGAGGAGGTCCGCAAGGGACATATGGCTCAAGGTGCCCTCTATCTCCTTTGACGCCTCGCTCCCGGCGGCAAGGAGCGACTGCCGCATCCTGGCGTACGTCTCCTCGAAGTTGAGCGGGCGCTTTAGGAATATGTCAACCCCGGCCCTGAAGCCCCTTATCTCGGCCGCCGCGTCGGATACGAATAGGAACGGCACGCGCGAGGTGTGTGGGTTTTTCCTCAGAGTGTGAAAGAGACGCTCGCCGCTGATGACCGGGAGCGCGGTGTCCACCGCTATGAACGAGGGCCCCTCCTCTATCGCGAGCTCGAGGACTCGCGCTCCGTCCGGCGCGATGATGGTCTCCATGCCCATGCCGGAGAGAAATACCGATAGCGCGTTTGCCTGCTCTTCGTCAATGAGGCCGATAAGGACCTTAGTCTTTTTCACTTACCCGAGCTGCTCCTGGAGAGAGTATTCCTGCTGGAACTTGGTAATAAGCCCTTCTACCAGCCCGAAGTCGGAGGTATGAAAACAGGAGAAGGTCGCCCCCCAGTTCTCCTTGCAGATTATGGCGTAAGCCGTCTCCTCGTTGAGGAAGAAAGTGAAGAAGGTCTCGCGGAGCCTCGGGTCGTCCAGGAGGAGCGGCAGCGCGTTCCTTACGTCCCAGATACTTCCCTCGCCCTCGCCGACCAGGAAGACTTTAGTCGCGACCTGCCCGGCGGAGCCGAGGTTCTTGACCACGGGGAGCGACGAGGAGAGGCTCTTCGCGGCGTAGTACATTATGCCGCGCCTCGCGGGCTCCCCTGCTATCTCCCGGATTATGAGCTCGTTCACCTGGTCGAGAAAGAACTCCGAGAGGTCCTGGCCCGCGCCCGCATCAAAGCTTGAATACTCGTATCCCTTGTAGTTCCTGGAGGTAAGCTCTCCGAGTATTTCCCAGAAGAGCTTTTTACCGAGACCCTCCTTCTCCCAGATGGAAGCCTTTTTCTCCTCGGCCCTCCTGATCGCCGCGCCCGCAAGCTCCCTGAACGCCCTTCCGTCCCTCGGGAAGGTGGCGTGAGTTATTACGGCGTTCCGGCAATCCTCAAGGCCGTCAAGAGCCTTCGCGAGTTTCCTTGCAGTCACGGCCGCGCCGAAATAGTCGGTCTCCGGAAGGATCACAATCACCCGGCTCCCGTCATAGAGACCCGCAACGTCGCAGTCCCTCGTTGCCGCGACCACGCCGGTAGCCAGCCCCTCGATGAGACCGGCTTCAATAGCGCCTTCGCCGAGATCTAAGGCTACGAGAGAGAACTGGGCGTTATATCTTTTCGCGCGCGCGGTCTCAAGGCGGCCGTATTCGCCGAGGAAGAAGCTGTCATAGAACCGCTCTACGTTCAACCCCTTTGCAAGGGCTGTTCCGATTTCCGTATCCAAAAGAGACTCCAAGGGGGCCGGATTAAGGATTGCTACATCTTGTATTTCCCGAAATCTCCCATCGGGATATCCTCGAGCGACGCGGATGCGTCCTTCATCGTATCCTTGCCCTCGCCCTTGAGCTCCATGCTCTTCGACTTGTCGAGCACGCCCGACTCGACGAAGATAGGGGCGTTGGTCCGGAGGGCCAGGGCTATAGCGTCGCTTGGCCTTGAATCTATTGTGAACTCACCTTCCCTGCCGGTCATGTGGATGGTAGCGTAATATACGTTGTCCTTAAGGTCAGTCACCTCGACCTTGTTGACGATCGCGCCCACCTGCTTAAGGACGTCTCTCAGGAGGTCGTGCGTCATCGGCCTCGTGAACTGCACCTTTTCGAGCTCGGAGGCTATTGCGCTCGCTTCGAGCACGCCGATCCAGACCGGGAGCGCGTTCTTCTCCTCGTCGTCCTTGAGTATCACTATGGGCACGTTGGTGAAGGGATCTATCGTAAGCCCGAAGACCTTCATCTTCAAGAACATGGCATTTCTCCTTCCTTGCTTGGGAGGCTGCGCCAAAAAATGAAACTTGTTGCAGCCCGGTTGTTCTCTTGATTTTCCGGCGAACATGTCAGCGGCCAGCCGCCCGGACCTCCCCCCGGAGCGAGTTCTGGTATGCTTCAGTTATGGTCACTTCGATAAGGCAGCCGGGCCCGGCCTGAAGTCCCGCCGAGCCCGGGAAGTTCACTATCCTGTTGCAGGAGGTCCTTCCTGAAAGCTCTGTTGGGTCGATTTTACTGCCGCCTTCGACGAGCACCTCCAGGGTCTTTCCGACCAGGGCCTTCATCTTTTCGTTCGTTATTTCCTTTTGTTCTTCCTGAAGGCGCTGAAGCCTCTCGGACCTCACTTCCAGCGGAAACTGGTCCGGCAGGCCGGCCGCCCTGGTGCCGGGCCTTGGCGAGTACATGAAAGAGAATATGTTGTCGAACCGCACGGTCCGGAGGAGGCCCATCGTCGCCTCGTAGTCGGCCCCGGTTTCTCCTGGAAAGCCGACTATGATATCGGTCGTTATCGCCATATCCGGGTAGAGCTTTTTTAAGAGCCCCACCTTCGAGAGATACTCTTCAACCGAATAGCCGCGGCCCATGGCCGAGAGTACGCTATCCGAGCCGGACTGCACCGGAAGGTGCACATGCCGGCAGAGCTTGGGCTCCTCCCCGAATAGATGGATGAGCTCGTCTGATATGTCCTTCGGGTGGGAAGTTATGAAGCGCACCCTTGAAAGCCCATCGACCCGGCAGACCTTCCGGAGGAGCTCCGGGAAGGATACGTCACCTCCGCCGCCAGTCCCGTAGGAGTTGACGTTTTGGCCAAGGAGCGTCACTTCCTTTACGCCCTTTTTTACAAGACCATCTATCTCCCTTAATATGTCGGCGCTATTTCTACTTACCTCCCTGCCCCTCGTATACGGGACTATGCAGTAGGAGCAGAAGTTATTGCACCCCCGCATGATGCTTACGAAGGCCTTCTCTTCGAGCTCGACCGGTTCTATCCCATACTCCTCCGGGCTTATTTCCCCGGTCTGCTCGGTAACGACCACTTTCCTGCCCGTGTCGGCCTGAAGAAGCAGTTCCTTCAATTTATGGACGTTATGCGGGCCGAATACGATATCGAGGTGGGGCGCCCTCTTAAGGAGCCTCTCCCCCTCCTGCTGGGCTACGCAGCCGGCGACCCCTATGACAAGCCCCGGGCGTTCCTTTTTAAGTAATTTGAACCTCCCCAGGATGGAGTAGACCTTCTGTTCGGCTTTATCCCTTATGGAACAGGTATTTATAAGAATAAGGTCCGCTTCCGAGGGGTCTTTTGTACGGGTGTAGCTCAAGCCCTTCAAGACGCCCAGCATGCGCTCTGAGTCGTTCTCGTTCATCTGGCACCCGAAGGTCTCCAGAAAGACGAGCTTTTCCCTGCCATGAAGCCCTTCAGCCATAAGGTATAAAGCCTCGCAAATGGAGATAAAGCCCAGAAACATTTTAAGTTTTTGGGAGGCTGCAGTCAAGTCGCAACTTCAAGGCCCTGTTGCGCTGATAGCCGGAAAGCATCGTTTCTTGCGGTCGGGATTTACCTGAGGTAAAAAAAAAATACCCCGCTTACGGCGGGGTATTGAATCGGGTTTGAGAGGCGCTTTATTCGATTAAAAATGAGATTTCAGTTCTGCGCTTTCCGGCTTGACTATCCAGGGCGTATCCACGCGGAACCTGGACTGGATGTCCCTGCCCGCCTTTTCAGCCTCTGCCCTCGTGCTGAAGAAACCCACCCTCACCCTGTGCCATTGGACCGAATCCCTCGTGAAATCGGCTACATACGATTTATAGCCTGCTTTCCTCAAGGAGATCGCAAGGTTCTGGGCCTCGGGGAGGCTTGCGAAAGAAGCTACATTTATGGCCCACGGCTTTGTCTCAGGCTTTTTGGGCTGGGTGGCCTTTGCGGTCCTTGCCGGTTTCCGCTCCTTTTCAATCGCCTTCTCGACCGGTGCCGCTGGAACAGGCTCTTTCCTGGCCTGGACCGGTTCCTTCTTTTCAGCAGCGGGCATAGAAGGCGCCACTGCCTTCACTGCCGGAGGGGTCACGGCCTGGGTTTCCTTGAGAGGGGCAGCCGGTTCAACAGGCGCTGCGGGGGCCGTTTCAACTGGCACAGCCGCTACCTCAACCGGAGCATCCTGGACTTCTGCTGTCGGAGTCTCATCGACAGTCTCCTCGACGAGCTTGGCTCTTTTGGAGATGACCTCGTGCTCACTATCGCTCTCTTGGCCCGAGGGCATGAAGATGAGGATAAGCGCGATCACGATTACCGCCGAAACCGCTCCGATTATGATTACCTTCCTGTCCTTCAATTCAATACCTCCTTTTGAAGCAGGGCCTTTTCAGGGTGAAGTATATAACACGAGCCCTGCCCATATCAACAGCATTTGGTGCGCATATGCGGCGAAATAAAAAAAGGGCCCGGCAGAACTGCCGGGCCCTTTTTCATTAGGCATGACTCAATATCACCCTACGAAGGAGCACTTGGAAGCCGCTGTCCTGGTATCCATGTTGCGGCCCCTGTTCAGGTGGTCGTCTATCTCGGCCGCAGAGCCTATCATCCTGCCGAAGAGGAAGGTCGTGAAGGCCGCGCTCTCTACCTCCCTGTCCGGCATCTTCCCGGAGCTGTAGGCCTCCCAGACTATCTTCAAGAGAATAACGGCTATGACCGCGTCTATGTTTACGCAGTAGACGTTCTTGCTCACCTTCCAATCGAAGAGGGACTTTACTAGGTTGTGATAGAAGTCGAGGAAGACGTTGTATACGCCCTTCTCCTCGAAGAGCGCGGCTACGAACCTCTCCCTCGGGTCGTAGTTCACTTCCTTGCCCTTGAAGACCGGGTGGTTCACGCAGGGGATCTTGAGGTACTCGATATTGCCGAGCGCCTTCTGATCAGCCTTGTATTTGGCGTAGCCCTTCGAGTATTCGTCGGCTATGGCCTTCAGGTCAAGCCCGTGCTTTTTGCTCGACGGGTCCTTAAGCCCCTTGCCTGAGAACCTCTCGATGAGGAACGCGATAGCCTCGTAGCCGTTCCCGCCGTGCGCGAAACCGGTGTGCGTGAGGAAACCCACGAAACCCTTGTTTATCTGCACCCTGGCCGGGTCCTCGGGGCCGTCCGCGCTCACCGCGCCCTTCGCGCCCTGGGCCGAGATGGTGCCTGGGCCGTTCGAGATGATGAGGCCGAGGAGCATCGAGAACTCGAACCTCTCGGTATCCGTGGGCTTTCTGCCTATGAGGGCCAGGAAGGCCGCGTCGGTAAAGGACCACTTTTCGACGAGCTCGTCGTTCTTGACGCCGCAGAAGCTGTCCTTCTTATGCTTCGATACGTCCACGCTGCACCCGACGAACGAGGAGAATATCCTCGAGTACCAGGGAAGGGCCGCGAGCGTGACTTTTGAGATGCTCCTCTTTATGAGGGGCTCCCACCCGAGGGTCATCCATATGGCTGCGACGAGGGCGTCGGTCGAGGGCTTGCCTTTCGTCGCTTCCTTTACGAAATCGACGAAAATGGAGTTTCCGCCCGCGTTCTCGACCCTCTTTAGGACGGCCTTTGCGGACTTGTCTTCCTTTCCGGCCGTGAGCGCCGCCTTGTCGTCGGCCGAGAGCGCCTTGAGGATAGCGGAGGAATCGAACTTCCCGTAACCCGACTGGAGCCCCGATGCCTGGAAGGCCTGAAGGAGTATGTTGGAGGCGCGTAGCGCCCCGTTCACCTTGCCCTTGCCGATGATGGAGATGGCAGCCGAAAGGACGCTATTGGGAGAGCTCTCGGCCTCCCGTGCCGCCTGGGCTGCCAGGAGCGCCCCGTCTCCGTCGTGGTTGAGATGCGCGTTGAAGGCAGCGTTGGCAAGCTCGACCCCGTAAGCGTCCGGGTATCTCTTTATGAGCGAGAAGACCAGGTTCTCCTCGAGCGAGCGCTTGGAGGAATCGAGAATGGAGACGTTATGGACCTTGGTCACCTGGGTGTTTGGGTCCATCATCGAAGCCCCGGAGGCGTCCTTCATGGCCTGCCTCGGGAACTGCGCCCCAATTTGCCTGTTTATGTGCTCTATCTGCTCATCATACGGAGAAACGGCCCTGACGGCCTGTATGTCGAGCTCCTTCGGGACCTGGACGGAAGCGTTGCTCCCGAACCAGCATTTCAAGGAGAGGTCGCCTTTTGGCTCGAAGTCCGACTTTACGCCGTTCATCTCCATTACCTTCGAGAGCGCCTCGGGTATGTGGGCGATGTTCGTGACGACCGCTCCCTTCTTGGAGAAATGCGGAGTCTGTGGCGTGTATATTCCGTCCACCCCGAAGTATTCCATGAACCACTTCTCCTTGGCCATCGCGTCGTCGCCCGAGCCTGCGAGGCTTCCGGCATGTCCGCAGGCCTTGGTGAGCCTCGCCTTCCAGCGGCCCACCACGCACGCTACCGTGGGCTTCTTTATGTCCAGCCCGTGCTCGTAGTACCCGCCCGGCTCCGTGTAGATTACCGCGCCCTTGGACCTGTCGTCGTTATGAAGGGCGTGGAAGAACTCCCTCGGCGAGTAATGGATGTAAACGTCCTTGCCGCTCGATATGGAAGTGGTCGTGCCCCAGCCCTTGGTAAGGAGGTAGACCGCGATAGTGGTCGTAAAGTTTCCGGAGTTGGAGAAAATGGCAATGGAGCCCTTTACGAGAGACTCCTCGGGCTTGTTGCCGCCGAGCGCGCCGCCTATCCTCACCTGGTTCCAGGCGTCGGCCACGCCGAGGCAGTTGCCGCCGAATACGTCCACCCCGTTGGCCTGGCAGATGGCCCTTATGACCCGGGCGTCCGCGACCGAGACCTTTTCCGTGAGTATCACGACCTTTTTGAGGTCTGGGTTGTGCTTTACGGCCTCAGCGACCCCGTCCTTCACGCCCGAGGGCGGGAGGTATATGACCGCGGTATTGAACTTGTGCCCGGCCTTGAGGCCTTCCTTTACAGAGTTGAATACCGGGATGTTGCCGAGCTTGGTCTCGAGCGACTGGCCCGACCTCCCTGGCATGGTCCCGAAGACCACGTTCCCGCCGGAATAGATGTGGCTCACCGGCGTTACCGTCCGGCTTTCGTTTCCGAGTATGTTCAGCACGCAAACGCGGTCCTCGCGCGTGGCTATCTCGCCAAGCGATTTTATACCCACGTAGTACGGGAAGTCCTTTACGCCTTGCTTGTGCATATCGCTCACCTTGTCCTGTTTTTTAAAAATCGCTCTTTTTCCTGGTCTCTGCTTTAGGTACGTAAATAAAATGCTCACATATTCGTATATATGCTACGCTTTTTATTTCCGCCCTTCCTTGACTTCAGAAAAAATAACTGATTTTTAGAAGCAGCCTTTTGTTTTCAGTTACCTCGCCGCTGCAGCCGTCTTCATTGCTCCGGCCTTTGCCGTTTCAATTCCGAGTGCCTGGGCTACGAGCGCCCTCCCCTCCTTCTCCATCCACTTGTCGACGTTGAGGGCGTAGTTCACGACCTCGCTCATGGCGCTGTCGTGGCCGAATATCTTGTAGGGGAGCTTGAGGTTCTCCAGGGTGTCCCTCATGTATGCCATGCCGCGGATGAGGTTCGGGCCTCCCCTGCCTATTACGACATAGAGGGGTGTTGCGCCCTTGGTGTTGAAGTAGTCCCTTAAAGCGTCGGCCATGGCCCTGAAGGTCTCGAATATGTCGGTGTTGTTGGCCTTGCCGCCGATAATGAAGAGGACGTTAGACTGCTTGAGCCAGTATTTAAAGACTATCCTCGATATCTGGAACATCTTTTCATAAGGCGGGTTGCCGCCGAAGTCCGAGGATATGGTGGCCCTCTCGCCAAGGAGCTCCGTCACGAGCGCGTTTGCGCCGCCGCCGAAGGTAGGCGCGGTTATCGTGCCCTTGGGGTTCATGACGAAGACGTCGCTCTGCCCCTGGTAGGTCCGGAGCTGGTTTATTTCCTGCTCGAACTCGGAATAGTCCGAGGCGAAGAGGTGGGCCGGCAGGTCGAGCCTCTTCCAGGACGGGTTGTCGATGTCGAAGGAGCATTTGAAGTCGCAGGCGACCGGCGTTAGCCGCCCCTTGCTGTCGGGCATCATCCTTATGGGATTGAGCTCCAGCGTGCTCAGGCCGTAGTTATTGTAAAGCGTCCAGAGCTTCGGGAGGTTCTGAACGAGCGGGCTTATTATCTCGCCCGGCGCCCCGAGCTCGGTAAGGGCGTTCGATATGTGGAAGCTCTTAAGGCCAGTAAGCGGGTCGAAGGGTATCTCCCGTATCTTGTCCTTCGGGAGCTCTTCTATATCCATGCCGCCGTGGTGCGTTATGGTCATCATCGGGGCGCGGTAGAGCGTCGAGTCGGTTATCGAGAAATAGACCTCGTGCTCGGCGGGGACCCCTCCCTCGAAGGTGACCCCGTCGGCCTTGACCGAGCTGGTCCCGAAGGTGTGTTCTATGAAATAGAGCCTCTCCTTTTCCTTGAGGGCGGTCGAAATGTCCTTGGCCCTGCCGATGAGGCCGGCCTTCCCCTTCTTGCCGACGCCGCCCTTGAATATGGGCTTTATGAAGACCTGGCCGCACTTCCTGATGAGGTCCTTTATCTCGTCCACGCTCGCTTCAGGCCCGAGGACCTCGGCGTGCGGGTACTCGACCCTCTTAAGGAGCTTGTGGCCCCAGTAAAGGCCTGTGAGCTGCATAACTACCTCCGTTCTTTGCCGATAGGGTTGATGGCCGCCCCCGAAAAGTAAAACGTTTTCAGGGGCGGCCCGGTATCTGGATCGATCAGGTATTTATATCGAATCGACTATCGCGTTCAGGGTCGCGCTCGGGCGCATCGCCTTCGCGGTCTTCACAGCATCCGGGCGGTAGTAGCCGCCGATGTCCTGGGGCTTGCCCTGCGCGCCGTTGAGCTCCGCCACTATCTTCGCCTCGTTAGCGGCAAGCTCCTTTGCGGGCTTGGCGAAACGATCCTTAAGCTCCGTATCCTTCGTCTGCTCGGCCAGGGCCTCAGCCCAGTACATGGCGAGGTAGAAGTGGCTCCCGCGGTTGTCGAGCTCGCCGACCTTCCTCGCGGGCGACTTGTTGTTGTCGAGTATCTTCCCTATGGCCTGGTCGAGCGTGTCGGCCAGGACCTGGGCCTTGGCGTTCTTCTGCGTATTGGCAAGGTGCTCAAGCGAGACGCCGAGAGCAAGGAACTCGCCGAGGGAGTCCCACCTCAAATACCCTTCCTCGAGGAACTGCTGCACGTGCTTGGGGGCCGAGCCGCCCGCGCCGGTTTCGAAGAGGCCGCCGCCGTCCATGAGCGGGACTATGGAGAGCATCTTCGCGGACGTGCCGAGCTCGAGTATGGGGAAGAGGTCGGTAAGATAGTCGCGGAGAACGTTCCCGGTGACGGAAATGGTGTCCTGTCCCTTCCTTATGCGCTCAAGCGAGAAGCGTGTCGCTTCGACCGGCGGCATTATCCTGATGTCCAGGCCCTTGGTGTCGTGGTCCTTGAGGTACTTCTCGACTTTCTTTATGAGCTCCAGGTCGTGGGCCCTCCCCTTATCGAGCCAGAAGACGGCAGGCGCGCCGGTGGCCCTCGCCCTCGTAACGGCAAGCTTCACCCAGTCCTGTATGGGGGCGTCCTTGGTCTGGCAGGCGCGGAATATGTCGCCTTCCTCGACCTTCTGCTCGATAAGGACGTTACCGGACTCGTCCACTATGCGGATCACGCCGTTACCCGGGGCTTTGAAGGTCTTGTCGTGCGAGCCGTACTCCTCGGCCTTCTGGGCCATGAGGCCGACGTTAGGCACGCTCCCCATTGTCCTCGGGTCGTATGCGCCGTTTTTCTTGCAGTCTTCTATGACAGCCTGGTAAACGTCGGCGTAGCACCTGTCAGGTATAACGGCCTTTGCGTCATGGAGCTTGCCGTCGGGTCCCCACATCTTGCCTGATTCCCTTATCATCGCGGGCATGGACGCGTCGATGATGACGTCGCTAGGGACATGCAGGTTGGTGATACCCTTGTCGGAGTTCACCATGGCGATGGCTGGGCGCTTTTCGTACACCGCCTTGATGTCCGCCTCGATCTCGGCCCTCTTGGCCTCGGGGAGCTTCTGTATCTTGGCGTAAAGGTCGCCAAGGCCGTTATTGACGTCGACCCCGAGCTCCTTTACGGTCGCGGCGTGCTTCTCGAATACGTCCTTATAGAAGACCGAGACCGCATGGCCGAACATGATGGGGTCGGAGACCTTCATCATCGTGCCCTTCAAGTGGAGCGAAAAGAGCACGCCCTGCTTCTTCGCGTCCTCTATCTGTTCCTGGAAGAACTTACGGAGTGAAGCGCGGCTCATTACCGCCGTATCGAGCACCTCTCCGGTTTTGAGCGCGGTCTTCTCCTTGAGGGCCGTGGTCTTCCCGTCCTGCCCTACGAACTCAATCCTTACGTTCCCGGCCTTGTCGACAGTTACGGATTTCTCGCTCCCGTAGAAGTCGCCGCCCTCCATGTGCGACACGTGGGACCTGGAGTCGGCTGTCCACGCGCCCATCTTATGGGGGTTTTTCCTGGCGTAGTTCTTGACTGAAGCCGCGGCCCTCCTGTCGGAGTTACCCTCACGTAGCACCGGGTTCACGGCGCTTCCGAGCACCTTGCCGTACCTGGCCTTTATCTCCTTCTCGGCGTCGGTCTTGGGGTCTTCGGGGTAGTCCGGGAGCTTGTAGCCCTTCTCCTGGAGTTCCTTTATGGCTGCCTTGAGCTGCGGGATGGACGCGCTGATATTCGGAAGCTTTATGATGTTGGCCTCGGGCTTTTTCGCGAGTTCTCCGAGCGCGGAGAGCTCGTCCTGGATCCTCTGGCCCTCGGTCAGGTTTTCGGGGAAGTTGGCGATAATCCTTCCCGAGAGGGATATGTCCCTTGTCTCGACTTTAATCCCCGCCGCCCCGGTAAAGGCCTGGATGATGGGGAGCAGGGAATATGTTGCCAGCGCTGGCGCCTCATCGATCGCGGTATAGATGATCTTGGACATGGTATCCCTCCTGTTCCTTCTGAAAAAGGTTTTAAGATAGTACTGTATATAGGCCTGAAATTGAAGTTTTTTTCTGCGGTCCTGCTGCCTGCCGTGTTGTCAAAGAGTTTGGTTCCTGGCCCGAACGCGGCATAAAAAAACCGCCAAGGCAATAGATGCGGGTCTTCAGACCCGAGTCCATTGCCCAGACGGTCGGCATTCATATTCGTAAACCCCGCTCCCCGGTGGTGCCCACCTTGATTCCGTCAGTTACGGGATTTTGACCCTAAGGTCTATTTCCAAGGCTTGAGAAGTGTAGGACAAGAAGGGGTTTTTGTCAAGCCTTTTTTGCCTGCCTTTTCCGTAGCAAAGTCGGGCTTTTTCAGTCTATGGATTCGTAGTGCGGGAGGAGCCTTGCGAGGGTGTCCGTGAGGTGTTCGGGCATGACCTTTACGTCGGCGAGGACCGGCATGAAATTAGCGTCTCCCGGCCACCTGGGCACTACGTGAACGTGCAGGTGGTCGTCTATACCGGCCCCTGCCGCCTTCCCTATGTTCATGCCTATGTTGAAGCCGCCGGGGGCCATGGATTCCGTGAGTATCCTTGTGGAATGGGCCAGGAGGCGGAATATGTCAGCGGACTCTTCTCCCGTAAGCGACTCGATATCAGCGGCGTGGCGGAGGGGCGCTACCATGAGGTGGCCGTTATTATAAGGGTATTTGTTCAGTACGACCAGGGAATGCCTGCCCCTGTAAAGCAGAAGCCCCTCTCCTGGCCTGCCGGTCCCGGCCTTGCAGAATACGCAGCCCTTTTCCTTAGCGGACTTTATGTACTCGAGGCGCCAGGGAGCCCACAGGCGTTTCATCAGTTTCCGTCGTTAATCCTTTCCCTTATCTCCTTGCCGGCCTTGAAGAAGGGCACCTTCTTGGCGTCTATGAATATATTTTCGCCTGACTTGGGGTTCCGGCCCTGCCTGCCGTCGCGCTCCTTGATCTTGAAGCTGCCGAACCCGCGAATCTCCACCTTGTCGCCCTTGGAAAGGCTCTGGGCCATTGACTCGAAAAGGGTGTCTACTATTATCTCGACGTCCCTCCTCGAGAAGTTGGTGATCTTTGCGGCTACGGCCTCGATCAGCTCACTCTTGGTCATGTTGCTTTATGCCTCCTTTTCACCTGGCTGGATTTGGCATCAGATACATCAACCTAAGGCCCGAGAGAAGCTCGGTGAGCGTGTCCACCGAAGCGTCTCCCATCAATGCCTTCCAGAAGCCCACGCTCTTCTTCCTCGGATATATTACCTCGGGCTCGCCCTCTATGCCCGCAAGGCGGGCGCCGAGCTCTATCGCGTCGTGAAGGCTCCCGAGCTCGTCCACGAGCCCTTCTGCCTTGGCCTGCGCGCCCGTGAATATCCTGCCATCGGCGAGCCTCTTGACCGCCTCGGGGGCGAGCCCCCTGCCCTCGGCGACGGCCTCTACGAACTGGCTGTTTACGTCGTCAATGACCGCCTGGAGGAGTTCTCTTTCCTCCTCGTCCATCTCGCGGAGCGGGGAGCCTACGTCCTTGAACCTGCCGCTTTTGACGACATACCCCTTGAGACCGAGCTTCCCAAGGAGCTCCTGCACGTTGAAAAATTCTATTATGACGCCTATCGAGCCCGTTATGGTCCCCGGGTTGGCCACAATCTTCTCGGCCGCGACCGCCGCGTAGTACCCGCCCGAGGCGGCGATCGTCCCCATCGATGCGACTACCGTCTTCGTTTCCCTGAGCCTCTCTATTTCCCTGTGTATCTCCTGCGAGGGCCCCACAGCGCCGCCTGGTGAATCTATTCGCAGCACCACGGCCTTTACGTCTTCCCTTTCCCCGAGTTCGCGGAGCTCACGGGTGAAATCGGTCGGTTCGGCTATTATGCCCTCGAGCTCGACTACCGCGACCTTGTCAGCGCCTATGCCCGGACCTGCGATGACGCCCACGACTATGGAGATGAGGATTATGGCTACGAAAACGGCCCCGAAGGCCGCAAGCAGGTTCCTCAAGAACTCCCCTCTCCGCCCGGGCATCAGGGATTACCTTCACCTGCCGGCTCGGCCTGCTCCTTAATCTCCCTTACGGAGAGGCCGATCTTGTTGTCCTCGGGGTCTACGTTAAGCACCTCGACCTCGACGATGTCGCCTTCCTTTATGTCGGCCCCGCGCTTTTTGCCGCGGCTCAATTCCGATACGTGCACCAGGCCCTCAAGCCCTGCCTCGAGCTCGACGAACGCGCCGAAATCGGCCACACTCGTCACCCTGCCGTCGACTATCATGCCGGGCTTGTAGCGCTCCTCAACGCCCTGCCAGGGGTTCTTCTCAAGGAGCTTTGTCGAGAGGGAGAACCTCCTGTTAGCGGCGTCTATGTTGAGGACCACTGCCTCGACCTCCTGCCCCTTCTTGAAGAGCTCGGAGGGATGCTTCACTTTCTTCCATGAGAGGTCGGATATATGGACGAGGCCGTCGATGCCTTCCTCTATGCCGATGAAGACGCCGAAGTCGGTTATATTTTTAACCACCCCCGAGACCCTGGAGCCCTTGGGATAGCGCGCCTCTGCCTCTATCCACGGGTTGGACTCGGTCTGTTTCATGCCGAGGGATATCCGCTTGCTTGCGGGATCAAGGTCAAGGACCTCGACATCTATCCTGTCCCCTACCTTGACCTTCTGGGATGGGTGCTTGAGCTTGGTCCATGACATTTCGGAAATGTGCACCAGGCCTTCGAGCCCCGGCTCGAGCTCGACGAAGGCGCCGTAATCCGTGATGTTAACGACCGTCCCGGTGGTCCTGGTGCCCTGGGAGAACCTCTCCCCGGCTTTTATCCAGGGGTCCTCGACCGTCTGCTTCATTCCGAGGGAGATCTTGTTCTCCTCCCTGTTGAACTTAAGGACCATCACCTTCACGGTGTCGCCTATCTTCAGGAGCTGCGAAGGGTGGGTGACCTTGCCCCAGGAGAGGTCCGTAAGATGGACGAGCCCGTCAATGCCGCCCAGGTCAATGAAGGCGCCGTAGTCGGTTATGTTCTTTACTGTTCCCTCAATGATCGCTCCCTCGGCAAGGGTTTCGAGGGTTGTCTTCCGGAGGGACTCCCTCTCCTCTTCGAGGAGCACTCTCCTTGAGACGATGACGTTGTTTTTGCGCCTGTTATATTTGAGTATCCTGAACTTGAACTTCTGGCCTATGAGCTTATCAGGGTTCCGTACGGGCTTAAGGTCGACCTGGGAGCCGGGCAGAAACGCCGTAACCCCTTCTATTTCCGCGTAAAAGCCGCCTTTTATCCTCTGGGAGATGGTGCCCTCCATGGGCTCGCCCTTTTCACAGGCCTCGACGATCCTGTCCCAGACCTTGAAATGGTCGGCCTTTGCCTTGGAGAGGCGGACGATGCCGTTTTCGTCCTCGCGCCTTTCGATAAGCACGGCGACCTCGTCACCGACCTTGATGGTGGGCTGCCCGTCCTTGTCCAGGAACTCGCGCAGAGGCACCTGACCCTCGGACTTGTACCCGATGTCTATCATGACCGAGTCCTGGGTTATCTGGACGACCCTGCCCTTGGTGATGTCCCCTTCCTGAAGTTCCTTGAGCCGGCTTTCGAAAAGCTCCTCGAAATCCGACCTGGAAGTATCACCCGCGCGGGACTTTTCCTCTCTCCCTATCATTTAGATGCCGATCCTCCCCCGTTCTTATTCTTTGAATAAAAACCATATCATACAGCGTTTCAAAGTGCAAATCATTTCGAAGAAATCTCTCTCAGCCGCTTAACGACCTCCTCTATCAGCCACTC
Source organism: Deltaproteobacteria bacterium (assembly GCA_019912665.1). Taxonomy (NCBI): domain Bacteria; kingdom Pseudomonadati; phylum Myxococcota; class Myxococcia; species Deltaproteobacteria bacterium. The sequence continues at coordinate 252,190 of JAIOIE010000006.1, read as the reverse complement.
GGGCGTGGAGGCCCCGGAAGTCACCCCGGCGCGCCTTTTCCCGGCGAACCATTCGGGGCTCAATTCGGAAGCCGTCTCGATATGATAGGTCTCGGGCTGAATGGCCCTGCAGACCTCGGCAAGCCTTCTCGTGTTCGCGCTGTTCTTCCCGCCGACTATCACCATGATATCGACCTCCTTCGCGAGCGCGGCGCTTTCGGTCTGCCTGGTCGACGTGGCATTACATATGGTATTGAATACCTTTAGTTCCGAAGCCTTGTGTAAACAAAAACTGACAATCTCCTCGAGTTTTTCCATCCGGAGCGTCGTTTGCGCGACTATGCCGAGCTTGGAAACCCTCGGCATGTCCACCAGCTCGGCGATGCCGCTTACGACCCGCACCTTGTTATCGCCGTAGCTCATGAGCCCCTTGACCTCGGGGTGGTCCTTTTCCCCGGCCACTATGACCTGATAGCCCTCCCCGGTGAGGCGGGAGACGAGCTCCTGCGCGGTCTTGACGAACGGGCAAGTGGCGTCTACGATATTGAGCCCCTTTTCCCTCGCCTCCTTGTACTCCTCGAAGGTCACGCCGTGGGACCTTATGATGACTGTCCCCGAGTCTATCTCGGAAAGGTCGTTTTTCGCATAGACCCTCGATTCCTCGAGCATCTTCACTACCTGGGGGTTGTGGATTATCGGGCCAAGCGTGTGGATACCGCCATCTTTTTCCTCTTCAGAGGCGCATTTGCCGGCCATGTTTATGGCCCTCTTTACGCCGAAGCAGAAGCCCGAAGACTTAGCTACGAGTATCTCCAACCTTCAACCTTTCATTTATGGCGCCAAGTACATGCTTAACAACCTCTTCAATGCCCATCGCGCCCGTATCGACCCTCACTGCGTCCTCAGCCATCTTGAGGGGAGAGACAGCCCGCTCTGTATCGCGCCTGTCCCTCTCTTCCAGCTCCCTACCGACTTCCCCTGTCACTTGAGCGCCTTTTTCGGCAAGCTCAAGGCGGCGCCTCTCGGCCCGTATCCCAGGTGAGGCGTCGAGGAATATCTTAACGTCCGCGTCCGGGAATACGACGGTGCCGATGTCCCTTCCTTCCATGACGACCCGGCCAGCCTCGCCAATGCCCCTCTGGTAAGAGACCAGAAAATCGCGTACCGATTTTTTCACGGAGACCTTTGAGGCCAGCTCCCCCGCTTCCTGGGACCAGAGCCTCTCGGTATAATCGACTCCGTCGACTACCACCCTGCCGCTCCCGATATCATACCTGAAGTCAATGCCCGTGCAGAATTCCTTCAAGACCGCGTCGCTCGAAAGGTCGACCCACGACTCCTTTGCCGCGAGCGCGAGCGCCCTGTACATCGCGCCCGTATTAACGTAAGTAAAACCGAGCTTCTCGGCGACCCTCTTCGAGACCGTCGTCTTCCCGACCCCGCCCGGCCCGTCTATGGCTATTACCGGCCCCCTCTTCATCCGACCCTCGTCATTCCGAGGAGATCGAAAAAGCCAGGGAAGGAGACGTCAACACTCCCGGCCCCTTCTATATTCACGCCCTCTTCGGTCATGAGGGCTGCTATCGCCATTGCCATCGCGATCCTGTGGTCTCCCCTGCTCTTTATTACGCCGCCTCTCGCCTTCTTTCCGCCGGTGCCCTCGATTATCATGCCGTCTTCCGTTTCAGTATTACGGACCCCTATGGCCGAGAGGCACTCGGACATGGCCGCGATCCTGTCGCTCTCCTTGACCCTGAGCTCTGCCGCGCCGCTTATCCTTGTCGTGCCCTCGGCGAAAGCGGCGGCAACGCACAGTATCGGGAACTCGTCTATCGCGGGGAGGAGCTCGGGGCCCGTTATCTCGACTCCACGGAGGCGCGAGCCCCTGATAAGGATATTCCCCACCGGCTCGCCCGAAGCTGCGCTTCCGGCGTCCACCTCTATCGAGCCGCCCATCTTTCGGAGGATATCTATAATGCCGACCCTGGTGGGGTTTATGCCGACTTGACGGATAAGGAGTTCCGACTCGGGCGCCAGAGTTGCTCCTGTCAAAAAGAAAGCGGCTGACGAGATGTCCCCGGGTACAATTATTTTACACCCCTTGAGGCGGTTTGTCGACTTGAGGGAGACCGAATTGCCGGAGCTTTTTATATCCGCGCCGAAGATCTTGAGCATCCTTTCGGTATGGTCGCGGCTCTTCTCCGGCTCTTCGATGACGGTCTCGCCGTCCGCTGAAAGTCCCGCCAGGAGGAGCGCTGACTTAAGCTGCGCGCTGGCGACAGGCGTCCTGTATTCGATGCCCTTAAGCCTCTTCCCGGAGATGGCGATTGGAAGAAGGCCGCCGTCCTTTCTTCCTGTAATCACCGCGCCCATCTTCCTGAGCGGGTCTACGACCCTTTTCATCGGGCGCTTACGAAGTGAAGCGTCCCCGGTTATTGCCGAAAAGAAGGGACTTCCCGCAAGAAGCCCCAGGAGGAGCCTCGTGGTGGTCCCTGAGTTCCCGGCGTTTATGACGTCACCGGGCTCCGAGAGGCCGTCGAGCCCCTTGCCTTCCACGCTTACCCTTCCGCCGTCCCTCTCTATCCTGACGCCCATGAGCCGGAAAGCTTCGATGGTCGAGAGGTTGTCCTCGCCTTCCAGGAAGCCTTCTATATCGGTCGGACCTTCGGCTATGGACCCGAGTATGACGGCCCGGTGGGATATTGACTTGTCGCCGGGAACGGTTATCTCGCCCCTGAGGCCGCTACCCGGGAGCGCGCGTTCGGTCCCGGAGAATATGTCCTTTGCCTGTATCACTCCTTTTCTCCTTTCAAGGCACCTTTCACAAGGGAGTCCCTTATTCCCTTGGCCCTCTCGAACTCGGCCCTTAAGCCCTCCTGATCGCACTTCTCGATCAGGGCGCGGAGCTTCGCGAGCCTGCCGGTGAAGCCGTCTATGGCCTTCAGTATCTCCGCCCGGTTCATGGCGCAGATGTCGCTCCACATCTCCGGAGAGCTCGAAGCTATTCTCGTGAAGTCTTTGAAGCCGCCTGCCGAGTAGCCTATTACGCCCGCGCAGGATGCGTCGTCCATGTCAGCGACCGCGTTCACGAGCGTGTAGGCTATCATGTGCGGGAGATGGCTTACGGCGGCGAATATCATATCATGGACGAGCGCGTCCATGACGACGACCGTCGAACCTGCCGCCTCCCATATGGCCCTTACTTTTTCGAGGGCGTCCCTGTCGGTCTCGGGCGTCGGTGTAAGTATGCACTTCCTATCGATATAGAGATCCGGGAAGGCGGCCTCAACGCCCGAGTGCTCGGTCCCGGCTATGGGATGGCCGGGGACGAAATGCACGCCCTCTGGTATGAGGGGCGCGACCTCCCTGATAACGGCCCCTTTAACGCTCCCCGCGTCGGTGACTATGCAGCCGGGCTCGAGCCCCGGAGCCGCGTTCCTGACCGTCTCGGCTATTTTCAATACCGGGACCGCGACGACCACGAGGCCCGCACCCTTCACGCCCTGAGCGAGGTCCGTAGTAAACGAGTCCACTACCCCGAGCCTCCTGGCCGTCTCGAGGTTCTTGAGGCCTCTCCCTATGCCGACTATCTCGGAGGCTATGCCCTTTTGCCTCAAGACCATGGCAAGGGAGCCGCCGATGAGCCCGACGCCGATGATGGCAGCTTTCCTGAAATGCAGACCCATATAAATCGATCCCTTACAAATCCAAAAAGCGCCCGGCGAAATCAGGCCTGTGCCTTCCGGGGCGCTCTTTGGCTTCTGAATATTTTTAAAGGAAGGAAGCTGGGGCCGCCGGCCCCTTCCGCTTCAGTTTAGAGAGTCCTTCCCACCGCGACCGCTACTTTTCTCAGGTCGTCCATGAGAAGGGCGAACTTGCTGGGCTTAAGCGACTGGGCGCCGTCGCAGAGCGCGTTCTCGGGGTCAGTGTGCACCTCTATCATGAGCCCGTCCGCGCCGACCGCGATGGCCGCCTTCGCGAGCGGGGCCACGAGGCCCCATCTCCCCGCTCCGTGGCTAGGGTCGATGAAGACCGGGAGATGCGTCTCCTCCTTCAATACGGGCACGGCGCTCAAGTCCAGGGTGTTCCTTGTCGAGGTCTCAAAGGTCCTTATACCGCGCTCGCAGAGTATTATCTGGGAATTGCCCTGAGAGGCTATGTACTCCGCGGACATGAGGAACTCCTTTATGGTCGCGGAAAGGCCCCTTTTAAGGAGCACCGGTTTCTTGGCCCTGCCCACCTCGGTAAGGAGCCGGAAGTTCTGCATGTTCCGGGCGCCTATCTGCACTATGTCAACGTATTCGCAGAGGAGCTCGGTGTCCCTCGGGTCCATGAGCTCGCTTATGATGGGAAGCCCTGTTTTCTTCTTGGCCTCGGCAAGGAGCTTCAAGCCGTCCGCGCCCAGGCCCTGGAAGTCGTAAGGCGAGGTCCTGGGCTTGAACGCGCCGCCGCGGAGTATCCTTGCGCCCGCGGCCTTGACCGCGGTTGCGCAGCTTACTATGGACTCGATGCTCTCGACGCTGCACGGGCCGGCTATGACCTGTAGCTCGGTATCGCCTATCTTTACGCCGTTTACGTCTATGACCGTGCCTTCCTTGCTGAACTCGCGGCTTACGAGCTTGTAGGGCTTAAGTATCGGCATCACGCTCTCGACTCCGGGCAGGGCCTCGAGGGAGATGCCTGCAAGGAGCGCTTCGTCGCCGATTGCGCCTATAATGGTCCTCTCCTTGCCCTTGGATATGTGGACCGAGAGGCCGGCCCCCTTTATCTTCTCGACCACGTGCTCGACGGTATCCTCTGTAGCGTCTTTTTTAAGAACGATTATCATAGCGAATTCCCCCATGCATTTATGCGCCTAACGGCAGACTGCTTCCCTGAAAGCACCAAGAAATCTCCTGTTCTCCTCGGGAAGGCCGACTGTTATCCTGATATACTCGGGCATGCCGTAGCTTGCCATCGGCCGGACGATAACGCCTTTCCCGAGAAGCGACTCATAGACGCCCTTCCCGTCGCCGACCTTTACGAGGAAGAAGTTCGCCTCCGTGTCAACGCACTCGTAGCCCATGCCCCGGAGCTCACTCATCAGGTGCTGGAGCCCACGCGCGTTATTCTCCAGCGTCCTCTCCAGGTGCTCCCGGTCGTCGAGGGCGGCCATGGCGGCAACCTGGGCGAGCGTGTTTACGTTGAAGGGCTGGCGCACCCTGTCCATGAAACCGATTAGCTCCGGGTGCGCGACCCCGTAGCCTATCCGGAGGCCCGCAAGGCCGTACACCTTGGAAAAGGTGCGGAGCATCACAACGGCCCTGCCCTCTTTTATGTACGAAAGCGTGTCCGGGAAGTCCTCCCGTCTCACGAACTCGTAATAGGCCTCGTCAACGCATACGACGACGTCCTCCGGCACTTTCTCCATGAACTCGGCAAATTCGGCAGCCGAGACCATCGTCCCGGTCGGATTGTTCGGGTTGGCGATGAAGACGAGCCTTGTCTTTTTCCCGATGGCGGAGGCCATCGCCTTGAGGTCGTGCCTCATATCCTTAAGAGGCACTGGCCTTGCCGTTCCGCCAGCGGCCTTTATCGCTATCGGGTATACGGCAAAGGAGGGCTCTCCCATGACGGCCTCGTCGCCGGGCCGGAGGAACGCGCGAATGAGGAGCTCTATTATCTCGTTCGAGCCGTTCCCGAAGGTTATCATCTCGCCGGATACCCCGAGCATGGACGAGAGCTTTCCTTTCAGATAGTAGCAGGAGCCGTCCGGATACCTGTGGAGCCCTGCGAGCGCCCCGGCAGCGGCATCTATCGCCTTTTTGGAAGGCCCGAGCGGGTTCTCGTTCGAGGCGAGCTTTATCGAGCCCTTTATGCCCAGCTCTCGCTCGAGTTCCTCTATCGGCTTGCCGGGAGGATATGGGACGAGGGAGCTTATGTTCAGAGGGACCTGTAAGTTGAGTTTACGCATGTCGATTAGAGAGCTCAGTGAAGGCCTCCGGTTTATTTTCGAAGTTACGCGCGAATCACGACTTTGATCTCGGGTACGAGCCGAGCGTTTTAAGGAACGAGCACGACTTCTCGAGCTCGGCTATCGCGTCCCTTACCGGCTCGTCGGATATATGGCCGTCGAGGTCCACGAAGAATACGTACTCCCAGGCCTTTGTCTTGAGGGGCCTGGACTCTATCTTCGTGAGGTTAATCCCCCTTGACGCGAAGGGCTTGAGCATCGTGTAGAGCGCCCCGGGCGCGTCCTTTATGGCGAACATGATGGAGGTCTTGTCGCGTCCGGTCCTTTTCGCGCTGTTCTTGCCTATGACGAGGAAGCGGGTGAAGTTGTTCGGGCTGTCCTCGATGTTCTTCTCAATGACCCGGAGGTCGTAGAGGCTTGCGGCCGCGATGGACGCGACAGCGGCCGTGGACGGGTCCTCGGCGGCCATCTGCGCCGCCAGAGCGGTGGAAGAGACGTCGAAGACCAGCGCGTTCGGGAGGTTCCCCTTGACCCAGTTCTTGCACTGCGCTATCGCGTGCGGGTGCGAGCATATCTTCGCAATGTCCGAGATCTTCCCGGATTTATTAAGGAGCGCAAGAGATATCTCGAGCATCACTTCGGCGTATATCCTGAGGTTCGACCCCACGAACATGTCGAGGGTGTGGCTTACGACGCCTTCGGTAGAGTTCTCAATGGGCACGACCCCGAATAGGGCCCTTCCCTTTTCCACGTCGTCGAAGACGTCGGCTATGTCCTTTTTCGGGATGAACTCGCCGGAGAGGCCGAAATGCTGTATGCAGGCCTGGTGCGTGAATGTAGCCACGGGCCCCAGGAAGGCGATCCGGAGGGGTTTTTCAAGCGAAAGGGACGCGCTCATTATCTCCCTGAAGACGTTCTTTATGGCCTGCTCCGGGAGGGGGCCCGTGTTCATTTCCATGAGCTTCCTCAGGACCTCCTGTTCCCTTTCAGGCACGTAGAAGTCCTTCCCCTCGCGCTCTTTGAGCTTGCCGACCTCGATTACGAAACCCGCTCTCCTGTTAAGGAGCGCGAGTATTTCGAGGTCGACGGCGTCTATTTCGTTCCTGAGTTCCTGTATGCTTTTGGTTACAGGCATATATGCTTGAAATTCCTGGATTTTAAGTGGATAGCGTAATGTATTCCCTGAAAAAAATCAAATATTATTTATTCTTCAAAATTGCTTCGTAATCCCTGTCGGCCCGATATTGATTGGCCGCAAAAGCCCAAGCCGGTTTTATTTCCTGGGCTCCGAGAAAAACCCCATGGAGCGGTATTTCCTGTATCTCGCCTCGACCAGCGAGTCCGCGCCCATCTCCTTAAGCTCCTTCAACTGGGGCAATATGGCCGATTTGAGGCTTTTGAACGCGGCAGCCGGTTCCCTGTGCGCGCCTCCGACCGGCTCCTTTATGACCTTGTCTATGACCCCGAGCTTAAGCAGCTCCCCGGCGTCGATCTTCAGGGCCTTTGCAGCGAGGTCTGCCTTGGCTCCGTCCTTCCAGAGTATGGCTGCGCAGCCCTCCGGGGATATGACGGAATAGGTCGAGAACTCCATCATGTTCACCCGGTCGGCGACCCCTATGGCGAGCGCGCCGCCGCTCCCGCCCTCGCCTATGACCGTCGCTATGACAGGCACCTTGAGCCTGGACATGACCATGAGGTTAGTGGCTATGGCCTCGGACTGCCCTCTCTCCTCAGCGCCCACCCCGGGATATGCGCCGGGGGTGTCGATAAACGTGAATACCGGACGATTAAACCTCTCGGCGAGCTCGAAAAGCCTCTTGGCCTTCCTGTAGCCCTCGGGGTTAGGCATCCCGAAATTACGATGGACCTTTTCCTTGGTGTTCCGGCCCTTCTGCTGGCCCAGTACCACCACGGCCTCGCCCTCGAGCCGCGCTAGGCCGCCTACTATGGCCGGGTCGTCCCTGAAGGTCCTGTCGCCGTGGAGCTCTATGAAGTCCTCGAAGACGTTCTGGATGTAGTCGAGCGTATACGGCCTGTACGGGTGCCTCGCCACCTGCGTTATCTGCTGCGGCGTGAGCTTCCCATAGAGCTCCTTCAAGAGCGCCTTGGTCTTCTTTTCGAGCTTGGCTATGTCCTCGGAGGACCGCGCGTTGCCGGAAGCCTCGAAGGCCCTCAGCTCGTCAATCTTCTTTTCGAGCTCCTCAACGGGCTTTTCAAATTCAAGCCAATGCCTGTACATGGTCTTGGCCCAGTCTCCTTTCCGCGATACTATATTATTTTTACCTCGGCCCCGTCTATAAGTTCCTTTATCCTCAAAATGGCGGGGTCGAGCGGGCTCAGCCTCAATTGCTCGTTCACCCCGATTATCACCTCTCCGTTGTCCTCGTAGACGAGATGGAGTATGACCTGCGATGTGCCGGGGTTATCCTGTATTATCTTCTTAAGCTCCTTGAGCTTTTCTCCCGAAAGGCCGTCCGCCGGGGCGTGTATGTGCGTGTTCCTGGCCTTCAATTTCTTCTCCATGGCCGCGGCGTCCTCGATGGAAGAGATATCCGAGGCGATAAGCTTCATCTCTTCCTCCTCCTTGTCGAGGCGGCCTGTCACGATAAGGGGCGATCCGCCGGATATGACTTCTTTTGATTTCCTGTAAAGGTCCGAGAATATGACGGCCTCGACCGAGCCGGTAAGGTCCTCTATCCTCGCGAACCCCATGCGGTCGCCCTTCTTGGTCGTTATCTCCTTCATTTCGGCTATTATGCCGCCCACCGTGACCTCGTCCTCGTTCTTCTTCTCGGAAAGGGCCTCGATCGGCAGGGCATAGAGCGCGAGCTCGCGCCTGTACCCGGCGAGCGGGTGCGAGGAGAAGTAAAAGCCCAGGGTCTCCTTTTCATAGGCAAGGAGCTCCTTATTCCCCCACTCCTCAACATTCGGCGCGCCGGGAGCCGCCCTTACGGGAGAAGGCGCGCCGCCGCCCATTGTGTCAAAAAGGGACGATTGCCCCTGTTCCCTGTCGCGCTGCATGGACTGGGCCGCGTCCATTGCGGAATCGAGCCCCGCGGCGAGAGCGGCCCTCTTCTCGGCGGTAAAGTCGAATGCCCCGCATCTTATTAGGCTCTCGACAACTTTCTTGTTTACCTTCCTCGAATCGACCCTGGACAGGAAATCGATGAAGGAGGTGAACATCTCCTCCTCCCTGACCCTCAGTATCTCTTCTATGGCGGACGCGCCGACATTCTTTACGGCCGCGAGGCCGAATCTTATCCGGTCGCCGGAGACGGTGAACTCCATCGAGCTCTCGTTCAGGTCGGGCGGGGCTACGGCTATTCCGATTTCCTTGCACTCGTTTATGTATTTGACGACCTGGTCGGTATTGCCCATGTCGGAGCCGAGGAGCGCTGCCATGAACTCGACCGTGTAATGGGCCTTTAGATACGCAGTCTGGTAGGCTATGAGGGCATAGGCCGCGCTGTGGCTCTTGTTGAAGCCATACCCGGCGAACTTTGCCATGAGGTCGAATATCTTCTCGGCCTTTCTCTGGTCTATCTTCTTTTTGTTCGAGCCGTCGAGGAACTTCTTTCTCTGGTCGAGCATCTCCTCGGGGAGCTTCTTTCCCATTGCCTTGCGGAGGACGTCAGCGTCCCCGGGCGTGTACCCGGCGAGCACCTTGGCGATCTCCATGACCTGCTCCTGGTAGACCATGACGCCGTAGGTGTTCTCGAGTATGCCCTTCAATTCCGGCACCTCGTAGGTAATGGCCGTCCTCTTGTGCTTCCTGTTTATGAAATCGTCCACCATGCCGCTCTGAAGGGGGCCCGGCCTGTAGAGCGCGACCGCCGCGACCATGTCCTCGAAGGTCGTGGGCTTCAATTTCCTCAGAAGCTCCTTCATGCCCGAGCTCTCGAGCTGGAATATGCCGTTGGAATTTCCGCTCGCCACAAGCTCATAGGTCTTTGAATCGTCCAGGGGGAGGTTTTCGATGTCGATATCCACGCCCCTGTTGGATTTCACGAGCTTTATTGTCTTGTCTATGACCGTCAGGGTCTTGAGGCCCAGAAAGTCGAACTTCACGAGCCCGACCTTCTCGACGTCCTTCATCGTGAACTGGGTCGTTACGGAGTCGTCCTTCTGCTGCTTATAGAGGGGCATGTACTCGTCAAGCGGCCTGTTCGATATGACCACACCCGCGGCATGGGTCGAGGCGTGGCGCGGAAGCCCCTCAAGGGCGACAGCCGTATCAAGGAGGTCCTTTATCTTCGGGTCCTTCTCGTAAAGCTCCTTGAGCCTCGGCTCCTGCGAGACGGCCTCCTGTATGGTGATGTTCAGGGTGTTAGGGACGAGCTTGGCGATCTTGTCCACGTCGCCGTAGGGCATATCAAGCGCCCTCCCCACGTCCCGTATGCAGGCCTTGGCCTTCATCTGGCCGAAGGTGATTATCTGGGTGACCTTGTCCGCCCCGTACTTCTCGGTGACATACTTTATGACCTCGTCCCTTCTTTCGAAGCAGAAGTCGATGTCGATATCAGGGAGCGATATCCTGTCCGGGTTGAGGAACCTCTCGAAGAGGAGGTTGTATTTTATGGGGTCGAGGTTCGTGATGCCGAGGGACCACGCAACAAGGCTGCCTGCCGCGGAGCCCCTGCCAGGGCCGACCGGGATGTCCATGCTTTTCGCGTAATCGATGAAGTCGGTCACGATTAGGAAGTAGCCGGGGAATCCCATCCCCTTTATGACCTTGAGCTCTTTTTCGAGCCTGTCGTAGTACTGCCATTTGAGCGGCTCTACATCGACGCCCCTTTTGCGCATGGCGTCGAGCCGCTTTTCCAGCCCTGCCCTGGCCCTCGAGTCTATCAGCGAATCAAGGGTCTCGCCTTCGGGCACCGGGAACTCGGGGAGGTGGTTCTTGCCGAGCGTCAGCTCGAAGTTGCACCTCTCGGCTATCTCTATTGTGTTGGCGATGGCCTCGGGCGTGTCCTTGAAGGCCTCGTTCATCTCCTCCGGGGACTTCACATAGAACTCGTCGGTGGAGAACCGCATCCGGTTCGGCGCGTTCACGGTAGTGCCGGTCTGTATGCAGAGGAGGACGTCATGGACCCTTGCGTCCTCTTTCCTCAGGTAATGGCAGTCGTTTGTCGCTACGAGCGGGATATCGAGTTTCTTTCCTAGGGCTATGAGCTCTCGGTTCACCCTCTCCTGCTCGTCTATCCCGTTATGCTGTATTTCCAGATAGAAGCGCCTGTCCGGGAACATGGCCTTGTATTCGGAGGCTGCCTTTTCAGCCGCATCCTTCTGGCCTATGGAGATGCTGTAGGCGACCTCGCCGTGAAGGCAGGCGCTCAAGGCTATGAGCCCCTCGCTATGCTCCCGGAGAAGCTCCTTATCCACCCTCGGCTTGTAGTAGAACCCCTCTATGTACGCTCTTGAAAGGAGCTTGCAGAGGTTCTGGTAGCCTTTGAGGTTCTTTACCAGCAGCACCAGGTGAAAGGCGTACTCGCCCTTTATCGCGGTCTTTTCAAGACGGCTCCCTGGCGCCACATAGAGCTCGCAGCCGATTATGGGCTTAATTCCCTTTTGCATGGCCTTCTGATAGAACTCGACTGCCCCGAAAAGGTTGCCGTGGTCTGTGACCGCGACCGCTGGCATCTTATGCTCCTTTGCGAGCGCAATGAGGGCCTCCGGCCTTATTGCGCCGTCAAGGAGGCTATATTGGGTATGGAGATGGAGGTGTACGAAATTGGCGTGGTGCATAGGGAGGAAAGATTACCATATTTCAAGGGGTTTGGGTAGGGGTTTTAAATCAGTTTCAGTGAAGCGACGCTCCTAGCGTCCATTGCGCACACGGCAAGTTCTGCTAACCTTTTCATTGTAGGGCAAAAATCGTACAAAGGGCGACAATTTCCCGGTCCCAGGATCACACAAATGAAAAAAAAACTCCTTGTTACAGGTTCGAGCGGCCTGATCGGGAGCGCGGTCGTCGGGCGCTTTTCAGAGGAGGGCTGGGATGTGGCTGGCATAGATAACAACATGAGAGCCGAGTTCTTCGGACCTGCCGGAGACACACGCTGGAACCAGTCGAGGCTAGTCCGGAAGCACCCCGGGTTCAGGCACATCGAGGCCGACATAAGGGACAGGCGGAAGGTGATGGAAGTGGTCAGCGACCTCAGGCCTTCGGCCATAGTCCACGCGGCCGCTCAGCCGAGCCACGACCTCGCCGCTTCGAGGCCGTTCGACGACTTCGACGTCAACGCCGGAGGGACGCTTAATCTCCTCGAGGCGGCTAGGCTTGCTTGCCCGGAATCCCCTTTCATCCATCTATCGACCAACAAGGTCTACGGGGACGCGCCCAACGAGCTTGAGATTTTCGAGACAGAGACGAGATACGACTATGCGGACCCGGCGTTTAAAAACGGCATTTCAGAAGACATGAGGATAGACAGGTCCAAGCATTCGCTCTTCGGCGCGTCCAAGGCCGCCGCAGACCTTATGGTACAGGAGTACGGGAGGTATTTCGGGATGCCGACAGTATGCCTCAGGGGCGGCTGCCTCACCGGGCCCAACCATTCCGGGGTGGAGCTCCACGGCTTCCTGAGCTATCTGGTTAAATGCAATATCGAGAGAAAGACATACAGGGTATACGGGTATAAGGGGAAGCAGGTCCGCGACAATATCCACTCGGACGACGTGGTCGATTTCATAATGTGTTTTCTCGCTTCTCCAAGAGTAGCCGAGGTCTATAACCTCGGCGGCGGTAGAGGCAACTCTGTATCCATAATCGAGGCCTTCGGCGTCATGGAGTCGATCTCGGGCATACCGATGGACTGGGAATATTCGGAAGGAAACCGCTCAGGCGACCATATCTGCTACATCTCGGACCTGTCGAAGGCGAAGGCGCACTACCCTGGCTGGGAGGTCAGAAAGGACCTTAAAGGGGTGATCATGGAGATTGCGGAGGCATGGTGCCGACGGACCCAGAAACAAATGTCATGAAGTTCTCTTCAGCACGAGTAGCCAGTTATTGTAAGGGTTAAGAGCATTATAGTCAAATTCAGTCTGCGGGCCCCATTTGTATTCCGTCCCGGCAGGCTTTATGTGCACGATGCCGTCGAGCTCGTAATCTCCCAGCTCCAATTGTGAAAACCAATCGGTAACCACATGCATTTTGCCACGCGAAATTCCCCAGGACCTGTGTATGTTCGCGTAGACGAGAAAAGAAGGCCTGTTTTGCGCGATATCGGCCCTGAGTTCCACGTCCATATGCTTCGCATATTCGTGCGGTTCGACTATCGGATACATATAAATGTAAGGGGTTGCCGAACGCCGGTCGGAGAGGAAATATATCTGCGGTTCAGACCCCAGTACGATAATCGTGTCGTCAGGCCCGGAGTTATTTCTTATATATCTCGCGATCTCGGCGGATTCGGGAAAGGGATTCGCGCCGTATAAGGTCCTTGAGACCTCGTCCGGAGTTGAAAAGAAAAGGATTGTTCGGTCCTTGAAAAGAGGATACGCCAAGAAGAGGAATGAAGCGCATATCAAGACCCAGTCCGCCATCATGATTCTCAATTTTTCCATGCCATCCATAATCCGCGAGACGACAACACCGAAGAGCATGGAAAGAACGGGAAGGAGCAATATGAAATAATGCTCGCGGAAATAAAAGCCTGGCGATACGGCCAATGCGGAGATGATGAAAAACAGCCAGAGGAATATAAAGCGGTTTCGGGAATCCCTGCGGGCAGGCGGGAACAACAATCCTGCGCAGGATACCGCAATCAGCGGAAGAACCGAGCCCTTCATCTGGTAAATTGCGCTTTTCAGGATTTGCAGGCCCGTCGGGAAATCGACCCTCGAAACGTACTTGGAAGCGTACAGAAAAGTCCAGAAGAAGAACTTGTCGAAAACGCCCCAGACCCAGAAAATCAGCGCCGTTAGGCCGAAAGGCAGGGCCGCCCCCAGGAAGAACATCGCTGAAAAACGGAGCAACTCTCCCCGGATGTAAACCCTTTCGCGAAGCTGCAGGATGGCCACATAGGAGACAGGCAACGCCGTAAAAATAATGGCGTGCTGCTTCATCAGGAAAGCGAACCCGAAAAACAGGCCGCAGAGGAAAAAGAGCAGGGTTTTGCGTGATTCCACGCTCCTGAATAGAAAGAGCAGGCCGCCTATCACGAAAAAGACCACGAAATGCTCAGTGTTGGCGGAGAGCCCGAGGAACGACGAACTTAGAGAGAGTACCGCGAAAAATGAGGCAGACAAGGCGCTCGGGACCGGAGGCAAAAACTTCCTGGACAGCAGGTACATGAGGACTACGGAAAGAAAGTTGACCGCCAGGAGCCCAAGGTGGATGCCCGCGGCGGTCTGACCGAACGCGAGCATGATTAACGCGTACGCGGTGAAAACCCCAGGGAGCTTGAGGCTGTGCATGAACTCATAGGGCGGGATGCCTTTGAGCAGTAGCTGCGCCGCATATGCGTATTCCCCCTCATCCCGTTCAAGCGGAACATCGAGGAGATGGGACCTTATCAGGGCCCCGATCACGGCGGCTGTTATCACGACAAACCACGCCAGATAAGCGCGATTTTCACCTGACCCGCTCATGGCACGGTCGTCTCCATATGGCTCTCTTATGGATTAGGCACGAATAAAATGCAGATGTGTCGCCCTACTCGATCTTCCTTACGTATATTTCCTTTATTATCTCGGGGTCGAGGGCAAGGGTGGTCTCGCCGAGCTGGATTACGAAAGCGGGCCTTTTCTGGTGCACCCTTATGGTGCTTCCCGGGACTATGCCGAGCGAGCCGAGCTTGTCTAGCCTCGCGTGCGCATTGGAGGCTATGAATATTATCCTGCCGGTATCGCCCACTTCGAGCACGTTAAGCTGCTGCACTATCGGCTTAAGCTCGTCTTTCGTCTTTTTACAGCATGCGCCCCTGGGGATCGGGAGGCCGTGAGGGCATGTCGGCGGGTGCCCTAAAAGCGTGCAGATGGAATCCGTCACCTCGGGCGAGAGGGTGTGCTCGAATGAGCATGCGTTCTGCTCGAGGTTCTCATCGCTCATGGCCAGCACTTCGGTAAGGAGCCTTTCAGCGAGCCTGTGGCGGCGTATCGCGGCCTCCGCGAGCCTCTCTCCTGTCGACGTAAGCGTGATGGTATCGCCGGCTATGGTAACGAGCCCGCCCTTCATCATGCGCTCGATCGTGGCGGTATCGGCCTCCTCGGCCACTTCCTTGATACCCATAAGCTGCTTTACCGAGCTCGAGCCCAGCTCCCTCTGGGACCATATGAACTCGAGTACCTCGTCGACTGCCTTGTCTTTGGTCATCTTTCTCCGCCTTTATTGGAGCATTATCCCTGTCAATCTGAGGGCCAGGTTCACTACGGCCCCCACTAGTATCGCGAACGGGAATATGAAGGCCGACATCAAAACGGCCGTCTTTAGCCCCCTCTCTTTAACTATCATGAAGAGGTTCGCTATGCAAGGGACGAAGAGGGTCATTGTCACAAGGCTTACGACTACCTGGACCGGGTCCAGCATCCCCTCCTTCTGGAGCGCCAGGAGGCCGGCGGCCCCGTAGTCCCTCCTTAGAAAACCTATGAGGAACGCCTCGGTAGTCTCGGCAGGGAGGCTCAGTAGCCCCACTATGACCGGAGATACCGCCCTCTGGATCGCGTTCAGGGCATTGAGCTTATCGAGCACGAAGAGCACAAGCGTGCCCAGGATGAAAAGCGGCACTGCCTCCTTCAGATACCACTGGACACGCACGAGGGTCTTAAGGAGCATGTTCGAGAGTTGCGGGATCCTTACTGGCGGTATCTCGAGGATGAAGTCCGAAGGCTGTCCGGGCAGCACCTTCGAGGCCAGAATGCCCACCAGAAAGAGCACGAGGAGGACTATGACGGCCCAGAGGACCGATGCCGTGAGCGAGACAGCCCCGAGCATGCCGAGTATGACGCCTAACTGAGCTGAGCACGGTACCCCGAGTGCGAGGAGTAGAGTCACTATTACCCGCTCCTTCCGGGATTCCAGTATCCTGGTCGTCATGGTGGCCATTGTGTCGCATCCTAGCCCCAATACCATCGGGAGGACGGCCTTGCCGTTAAGTCCCATCGCCTTGAATATCCTGTCGACCATGACCGCGAGCCTCGGTAGATAGCCAGAGTCCTCCAGGAAACTGAAGAAAATGAAGAAGAAGCTCACGATAGGGAGGACGATGGCGATAGCGTAGGTAAAGGCCATTGTAAAGACGCCGTACTCGCCTACCAGAAGGTCGTAGACAAGACTCCCCGGCGCGAAGGCATATCCGACCACACGCTCGGCCCAGGGGTTCACGAGCTCGCCGAAGACGACCTCCTCGAAGAAATCAACGCTTACGCCCGCGCCGAGCACGCCGACAAACTCGTACATGATGAAAAGCACGGCGAGGAGGATGGGGATGCCCCAGACAGGGTGCATGGTGATCGAGCCTATAAAGGCGGCCGCTTTTCCCTTTCCGGGTGTTTCGGTCGTCACGACCTTCGATACAAGCGAATCGACCGCCTTTAGCCTTGCGCGGTTTATTATGTACCCGACCGGGTCCTTAAACCTTGCCTGGACCGACGTCCTTATGTCCTCAACTCTCTTCATCTCGCCCTGACCGAAGGTCTTTGAGAGCCAGGGCTTGAGGGTCGTGTCCCCGGAAAGGAGCATTATTGCAATCGACCTTGCCGATATGCTGGCCTTCGGCACAAGCGGCTCGATAGCCCGTATGCCCTCTTCTATTTGCTGCGGGTATTTAACGGGGGAATTCGCCGGTTTTTCACGGTTATAGAAGGCGGCCTCGAGCTTATCGAGATTCCATCTCTGGGTCGCTATGGTGGGTATGACCTTTAAGCCGAGGCTGGAGGCGAGCGCAGCGGTATCTATCCCTATGCCCCGCTCCCCGGCCTCGTCGTACATATTGAGGGCGAGCGTCACGGGAAGGCCCATCTCCATCAACTGGAGGGTTATGAGGAGGCTCCTTCGGAGGTTCTTGGAGTCCATGACCTGGAGCGCGGAGGACACCTCACCGGTCATAAGAATGTCCCTTGTGACCAGCTCGTCCTCTGACATGGGGACCAGGCTGTTAACGCCCGGACTGTCTATGATGCCGAGCCTTTTTGTGCCGAAACGCGCAATGCCCCTTGATATCTCAACCGAGGTGCCTGGGTAGTTGGAGACAGTGGCGTACCTGCCGGTCAGCGCCCCGAAGATGACGCTTTTTCCCACGTTCGGGTTGCCGACAAGGACCAGCGAGCCTCCGGCTTGGGCCTGGGCCATTACCTTTTCGCTTCCTTGATGCATACCTTAGATGATAATAACATCCATTTTCAGTTGCAAGCTAATTCTTGAAATTCTCAGAAAATTGGGGCGAACCGGATGAAATGAGCGGACCGGAACGAAAAAGGCGGGGTCAGGCGCAGTCAGGGCAGTAGCCGTAGAGCTCAAGCTTGTGGTTTACGACCGTGAACCCGAGCTTCTTTGCAGTTTCGGCCTGGAGCTGCTCTATCTTCTGGTTGTGAAACTCGGCGATCCGTGAGCATTTGATGCAGATGATGTGGTCGTGGTGCCCGTCCTCGGGGAGGTTCTCATATCTCGTCTGCCCGTCTCCGAACTGCCTGGATATGGCGAGGCCGCATTCGGTCAGGAGCTTCATGGTCCTGTACACGGTGGCATAGCCGATATTCGGCGTCTTCCTTTTTACTTTCTTCAGCAGCTCGTCGAGCGAGATGTGGGTGTTGGTCCTGAAAAAGGTATCTGCGATGAAGTCCCTCTGGGACGTGGACTTAAGCCCCTTGGCCTCGATGTAGGACTTGAGGATCTCCATTTTGTTTTCAGGCTGCATAAAGCACGCACCTTGGGGCAAGAGGATCGATCAGGAGGCACAAAAGAAATGGAGCGGGAGACGGGTCTCGAACCCGCGACCTCAACCTTGGCAAGGTTGCGCTCTACCAACTGAGCTACTCCCGCGTGAAGAAAACGCCCTGCTTTTTATGTTTATTTCAATCGGGGGGACCGGAAAGGCATCAAATGCCGTACTGGTTCCGATGACATGAATATAATTATCATAGTCATCAAAATTGTCAAGAGCTTATTTGTGCCGCCGTATACGGCCTGACGGCAAGCCCGGCCGAAGCCGCGATGAACCCCGGGTTCTTGATGCTCTCCTTATTGTAAAGGAGCGGGCTACCGTCCGGGAGCACTACCGACGCCCCTGCCTCTGCTGCGACGGCGTGTCCCGCGGCCGTGTCCCATTCCCATGTCTCGCCGAACCTCGGATAGAGGTCTGCCCTGCCCTCGGCCACGATGCAGAACTTAAGGGAGCTTCCAGCCTCCACCCGGCTCGAAACATCATAGCCCTTGAGGAATGCCTCCACATGGGCGTCCGGGTGCGACCTGCTGACGACCGCGCGGATCCCGGTGCCCGCAAGCCCTGAACGTATCCTTGCCGGGGCCTCCCCTGCCCTTTCCCTGAAAGCGCCTCTGCCCCTTTCGGCAAAGTACATCAGGCCCGCAGCCGGGGCGTAGACGACCCCCAGGACAGGAGCCCCGTTCTCGATAAGGGCTATGTTGACCGTGAACTCCCCGTTTCTTTTTATGAACTCCTTTGTGCCGTCGAGCGGGTCGACAAGCCAGAACCGCTCAAAGCCCCGCCTCGCCTCGAACGGGACGCTATCGCCTTCCTCGGATATTACAGGCACGCCCGGGGCGATTGCCGGAAGTCCAGCGGCTATCACGCGGTGAGAGGCGCTGTCGGCCTCTGTTAGCGGCGATGAGTCCTCCTTGTACTCAACCGAGAAGGGACGGGAGTAGATTTCCATGATCGAGCACCCGGCTTTTCTCGCAAGCTCGACTACCTCTGAAAGCATCCGCATCCTCCTTAAGGGCTTAACAACAAGGCCCTATCTCGCGATCCTCTTCAATAACTCTTCCAGTTTTTCAAGCTCCTCGCCGTACCCTGCCCAGTCGCCCCTCCTCTGCTTCTCGAGCGCCCGCTCGAAGGTTCGCATTGCCTCCTTCGCCATCTCGGTTGTCCTGGTCTCGTTCGGCCCCGCAGCTGGAGCGGTCCCGGCGGCGCGCGTCCGGGCGGCTTTTCTGCCGCCGAAAAGGCGTTCGAGCGCAAGCTCGAGGTTCTCCTCCATCACGACCTCGTTCTCGTAGGCGACTATGACCCTCCGGAGCTCCGGCAGGCCGGCCTTGTCCACTGCCGCGAGATACAGGGGCTGGACGTAGAGGAGCGAATTCTCTATCGGTATTACAAGGAGGCTCCCTCTTATGACCTGCGAGCCCCTCTGCCCCCAGAGCGTGAGCTGCTGGGATATGTACGAGTCCTGGTTTATCCTGGCGTCTATCTGCTTGGGCCCGTAAATCAGCCTGTCCCTCGGGAAGGTATAGACCACGAGCTTGCCGTAATTGGGGACATCGCACCTGGCCGCGAGCCAGGCCGCGAGGTTGTCCCTCTTGGCAGGGGTGTACGGAAGAAGCAGTATGTACTCCTCCATCTCCTCCCCGGGAAGCCTCATTATGGTGTAGTAGGGTTCCATAGTCCTTTCGGAGAAGACCGGTATCTCCCAGAGGTTCTCCTTGTTGTAGAAGACCTGCGGGTCGGTCATGTGGTACGAGGAGTAGATGGCCGCCTGCACGCTCAGTAGCCCCTGCGGATACCTTATATGCCTCTTTAGGTCATCGGGCATGACTTCGAGCGGCTCGAATGCGCCTTCGAATATCCCGGAGTAGACTCTTAGGACCGGGTCCTCAGGGTCGCTCACGTAGAATTTTACCGACCCGTCGTACGCGTCGACGACGGCCTTTACCGAGTTCCTTATGTAGTTCGTCCGCCCGTCAATGGGCGTAGAATATGGGAGCCTTCTCGAAGTGGTGTACGCGTCTATCATCCACACGAGCCTTCCGTCGTCCGAGAGGACGAGGTACGGGTCCTTGTCGAATATGAGGAACGGCGCTATGGTCCGTACCCTTTCGAGCACGTTCCTGTAATAGAGAATCCTGCTCTCCGGCTTTATATCTGATGAAAGGAGTATCTTCTCGGTCTTGAACCTGAGCGCGAAAAGCGCCCTTTTGAGGAGCGAATCGAGCCTTACGCCGCCCTCTCCCTCATAGGAGGTGTAGACGTTCCCTTCGGTGGTAGGATAGCTGAACTCCTGCACCTTGGTGTTGACGACCACGTAGTCGCTCGATAGCTCCCCGTAGTATATCTCGGGCCTTGTGACGGCGAGGTTCCCGTGGCGCACAGGGGGTATGTCCTGGACCATGAGCTCAGGGAGCCCTTCGCGGGTTATCCTGCTTACGGGCCCGAGGGCCAAGCCATAGCCGTGGGTGAA
The DNA here is from genome assembly GCA_019912665.1 of Deltaproteobacteria bacterium. NCBI lineage: Bacteria > Pseudomonadati > Myxococcota > Myxococcia > Deltaproteobacteria bacterium. The sequence goes on along the minus strand of JAIOIE010000006.1, from coordinate 231,906 downwards.
TGTGAGCTTCTCGTTTATCCATGACCTGCTCGGGAGGTCTGCGTAGGAGAGTTCCCTTGCCGAGAGCATGACCTGCATGTAGTCGCCGTTTATCGTATACCTGTCGTTGTCAACGTCCGCGAACTTGTAGTAGGTCCTTATTTGCTGGAGCTGGCTGTAGGTCCGAAGGAGCGGCACGTGGTCCCAGAGCCTGATGTTCTTGATGGTCGCGTCGTTCGCCTCGATATTCCCGGCCGTGAGGCCGTAGCCCACGTCGAACGGTATGACCTCTATGCTGTCGAGGTCGTATCCCATGCGCGTGAATCTTATATTGTGCTCTATATAGGGTGTTTCGAGGACAAGCTCGTTTGGCTCGACCTTGAACTTCTGCACGAACGCGGGATAGAGCACGAGCCCGCCGAAATAGAGGACGCCTACGACGCCCGCCGAGACCAGGGCCGCCTTCAATGCGCCCCTGAGCATGGCGGCTCCGAACGCCACCGCCGCTATGGGGGTGACTGCCATGAGTATCCTGTAGAAGAGTAGCCTGGTATTTACGTCGGCGTAGCCGGCGCCGAAGACGGCGCCGTTCTTGGTAAGGAGGAGATTGAATGTGTCTATGTAGAAGCCGAAGGCGGCAAGCAGGAGGAAGAGGCCGCCGAGGACCCCGAAATGCGCCCTCACCTTCCTGTCGATATAGAACCCCGCGTTGGAAAGGACTAGGCCGCCCCTCAGGAAATAATTGGCCCCCACGATGAGGAAGGTCATTACAAGCGTGAAACCGGCGAACCCCTTAAGCGACTCTATGAACGGGAGCCTGAAAAGGTAAAAGCCGATGTTCTTCCCGAGTACCGGGTCTGCCATGTCCATGCGGACGGAATTCGTGAAGATTAGGAACTCCTCCCATCTGAGCGCCCCCCACTGCGCCGCGAAAAAGGCGAAGACGGCCCCGGCGACCAGGGCCGCTGTCTTTACAATGCTTTCGAGGCCCTGCACCTGGAGCGCGAGGTTGTCGACAAGGTGGAGCTTCACGGGCCTGAAGCTTGCACGGTTTGCTATTATCGTATTGATTGTCGTGAAGGCGAGGAAAAAAAGCCCGAAGGCAGCGCCAAGGGCTATCTTTGCGGAGAGCGTCTTCGTGAATATGCCGGTGTATCCCGCCTCCTTGAAGAAGAGCCACTCTGTATAAATATTAAGAAGCGAGAGCGACAGGATCGCGAGTAAGCCGATGAGCCCTATGATTACTATCCTGGTCTTTTTTGCCTGCATTTCCTTTCCCTTCTACCGTTCTTTTAAGCAGTCTTTTATAGCATTATGAAGGGGTCGATACAATAGAAACCGGCAGGAACCGGAAGATGTGAAGGGATTATGTGAAGGGGATACGGATATGGCGGGAATGTCCGGGCGGAGCCGCTATTTTACCACCCTATTTCGGCGGCCTCGAAAGCGTCCCTTATAAGCTCGATTTCAAACCTCCCCTCCCTCTTTTCTATTGAGACCACGTCAAAACGGACCTCGGAATCGGAGGCCCCGGCCTTTTCGAGATAGAACTGGGCGGCTATTGTCATCTTCCGCTGCTTCCTTTCGTCCACGCTTGCGGCAGCAGGGCCGAAGGCGTCCCCGCTCCTCGTCTTTACCTCGACAAAGACCATCGCTCCGCCGTCCCTGGCTATTATGTCTATCTCGCCATAGCGGCAGCTGAAGTTCCTCTCGATAACCCTGTAGCCCTTTTTCTCGAGGAAACGGACGGCCTCGTCCTCGCCCGCGTTACCAAAGGCCTTCTTCCTCATCCTGCCCCCGGGGTCCCGGCAAAGAGGTCTTTGATCACCCCCCGGAAGGTCTTCCTGTGGATGGGGCTCGGGCCGTGCTCTTCTAGCAGAAGCAGGTGCTCCCTCGTGGGATAACCCTTATTTGAGATGAAGTTGTAGCGGGGGTACTGGAGGTGGTAGGCGTCCATTATCGCGTCTCGCGTCGTCTTGGCTACGATAGAGGCGGCTGCAATCGAGACGCTAAGAGAGTCTCCCTTTACTATCGGCGTCTGCGGGATGTCCATATCGACCGGGACCCTGCCGTCAACAAGCAGTATATCCGGCCTTACGCCGAGCTTCCCTATGGCGATCTCCATCGCCTTAAGCGACGCCTTGAGGATATTTATCCTGTCAATCTCATCCGGCCAGACGATGCCGACTCCCACTGCCCTGGCGGACCTGTATATGCCAAAAAGGGATTCTATCCGGGCCTGGTGCGTCATTGTCTTCGAGTCCCTTATGCCGAGGTCAAGAGGGGGCGGGAACGGGAATATGACGGCAGCCGCTACCACGGGACCGGCGAGCGGGCCACGCCCGGCCTCGTCTACCCCGGCGACGTTCGTAAGGCCCTTTGAACGGGCGTCTCTTTCGTATAAATCCATGAGGAGGCCGAAATCGGATTGGAATAAAAGCGTGTAAACCCCTATATCACGCCAGGCACCAATAAAAAAACCCGGCCTTTGTGGGCCGGGCTTTGTCGGATTTGCCGTTTACCTCTTTGTCTTGATCCTGGCGGCCTTGCCCTTGAGCTCGCGGAGGTAGTAGAGCTTCGCCCTCCTCACGACTCCTTTGGAAAGGACCTTCACCGATTCGAGAGCCGGTGAGTTCACCGGAAAAATCCTCTCGACGCCTACGCCGTAGGAGACCTTCCGGAGCGTGAAGGTCGCCCTTACGCCGCTACCGCGCTTCTTTATGACGATGCCCTCGAAAGGCTGCACCCTCTCTTTGTCGCCTTCCTTGATCCTGACCTTGACGAGAAGGGTATCGCCCGGGTTGAATTCCGGCATGTCCGTCCTGATATAGTCCTTCTCGATATCCTGCATGACTCCCATGGTATCCTCCGCGATTACTCGACAGTTTCAAAATTTTTAAACGCTAATTATGCGTCAGAAAAAGGGGAATTGCAACAAAAAAAGTCAACTACTGCCTGGTCCGCCCCCCTTTTTGATCATCTCCTCAAAAAATGCCCTATCGCCCTCAGGGATCTCCGCCTTTTCAAGGAGGTCGGGCCTGCGAAGGCAGGTCCTTCTTATGCTCTCCCTGCGCCTCCATTTTTCTATCTCGGCGTGGTTCCCGGAAAGGAGCACCTCCGGGACCCTCATATTCCTGAACTCCTCGGGGCGGGTGTATTGCGGGTATTCGAGGAGGCCTTTGCTAAAGGAATCCGACTTGGCTGATTCAGGCTCTCCGAGCACACCGGGAACGAGCCGGGAGACGGCATCTATTATGACGAGGGCCGGTATTTCGCCGCCTGAGAGCACGTAATCGCCGATGGATATCTCGTAGTCGGCGAACTCCCGTATGCGCTCGTCATAGCCCTCGTACCTGCCGCATACGATTATAAGGCGGCCCTTTGACGCGAGCTCCGCCGCAAGGGGCTGGGAAAAAAGCCTGCCCTGGGGGGTCGTGAGGACAACGCTAGCGGGTCCGCCGCGTTCCTTCATGGCCTCTATGCCCTTTACGACAGGCTCGACCTTCATCACCATGCCGTGGCCGCCGCCGTACGGGTAGTCGTCGGTCGTCCTGTGCCTGTCCTCGGTATAGTCCCGGAGGCTACGGGCGGTGACCTCTATGAGCCCGCTTGCCGCGGCCCTGCCGACGACGCCGTGGCGCACCGTAGAGGAAAAGAACTCGGGGAAAAGGGTGAGTATGTCGAAGACCATGAGGGTACCGGAAGATTAGCCGCACAATCGCTTTTCAGGCTGCCTCTAAAACTCAGATATTTTTTCTGAAGTCGAGGAAGGGCGGAAATAAAAAGCGGAGCATATATGAAAATATGTGAGCATTTTATTTTACGCCCTGACAAATAGGTCAGGAAAAAGAGCGACTTTTAGAGGTAGCCATGTAATCACTCTTCGGGCAGGATACCTTCTATGAGCCGGATTGTAATCTTCTTCTCGTCCGGATCGACCCTGACTATCACCTGCTCTATTGCCGGGACGAGGACCTCGCCGTGAGGGCCGTCTACCACAAGGACGTCATTACTGCCCGTTTCCATGACATCCGAGACCCGGCCGATGTGCTTCGAGTCCTCGGAATAAACGTCCATGCCGACGAGCTCGAAGTAATAATATTCGTCCTCGGCGGTCTCAGGGAGGTCGGAGCGCCTTACAGAGATGTCAAAGCCCGAAAGCGCCTCTGCCGCGTTCCTGTCGGCAACGCCATCGAGCTCGAGGATGAAAACACCCTTGTGCCTCCGCACCCGGGTGACCCTGGCCGGCCTCGCGCCGCCCTTGCCGACGAGGAAGACGGCTTTCCAGTCCATGTCATCGAGGTCGCCGTAAGGAGCGGCCTTGACCTCGCCTTTTATCCCGTGGGCGCCCGTTATCCGCGCGATTGGGACGAGCTCTTCTTCCTTACTCAATTATCTCCAGAACAGAGCGTTTTTTGAGTTTCGTCGAGGCCGCGGTCAGTATCACCCTTATGGCCCTCGCGGTCCTGCCCTGCTTCCCTATGATCTTGCCGAGGTCTTCCTTGGCCACTGACAGCTCGATGACTGAAGTCCTCTCACCTTCTACTTCCACGACCCTGACATCCTCCGGACGATCGACGAGAGCCTTTGCGATGAACTCGATTAGGTCCTTCATGCGATACCTCCGAGAAGTTCTGGCGTAGGTGACGGCTTTTATCGATCCAGCTGTCCGACCTGCTTCTCCGGGTCTCAGGCCGCTTTTTCGGCCTTCTTGAGGAGCTGTCTCACGGTATCAGTGGGGACCGCGCCCTTGCTGAGCCAGTAGGAGACCCTGTCGCCTTTCAGGGCCACGCGGGCCGGCTCTACCATCGGGTCGTAGGTGCCGACGACCTCGAGGAAATCACCGTCCCTCGGGGCCTCGGAGTCGGCCACTACTATCCTGTAAAAAGGCTTTTTCTTGGCTCCCTGTCTTGTCAACCTGATCTTTACAGCCATGCCGCAGTATTACCTCCGTTTTTTTAATGTAGACTTGTTGAGAAACGCTTACATCATCCTGTTGAAAAGGCCCTTAAGCCCCCTGGGGCCTGCCTTCTTCAATTTCTTCATCATCTTCCGCATGTCCGCGTACTGGTTTATGAGCTTATTGACCTCCTGGACCCTGGTGCCGCTCCCCTTCGCTATCCTCTGGCGCCTGCTGGCGTTAAGGATGGATGGATTGAACCTTTCGCCCATTGTCATGGAGTTTATTATCGCCTCTATCCGGACGATTTCCTTCTCGTCTATGCTTATGTCCTTCGACTTCTTTATCGCGTCGAAGCCCGGGACCATCGAGAGTATGGAATCGAGCGAGCCGAGCTTCTTGATCTGCTGGAGCTGCTCCTTGAAGTCCTCGAGCGTAAACTCGTCCCGCTTGAGCTTCTTCTCGAGCTCCTTCGCCTGTTTCTCGTCGAAGGTGGCCTGGGCCTTCTCGATAAGCGTAAGCACGTCGCCCATGTCGAGGATCCTGCCCGCGAGCCTCGATGGATGGAATACCTCCAGTGCGTCCGTCTTCTCGCCCGTGCCGATGAACTTTATCGGACGGCCCGTCGTGACCCTCATGGAGAGGGCCGCGCCGCCCCTGGCGTCTCCGTCGAACTTCGTGAGTATCACGCCGGTTATGCCTATGGACTCGTTGAAGCCCTTGGCCGTATTGACCGCGTCCTGTCCGGTCATGGAGTCGGCTACGAAGAGTACCTCACTTGGCGATAGTATCTCCCTCATGGCCTTGAGCTCCGTCATGAGTGTATCGTCTATATGGAGCCTTCCGGCTGTATCGACGAGCAATATGTCATATCCCTTGAGCCCGGCGATCCGGAGCGCCTCCCTGCATATGTCGGCCGGAGACGAGTAGGATTCGCTGTCGAAGCAGTCTATTTTTATCTCGGAAGCGAGCTTCCTAAGCTGCAGTACCGCCGCGAGCCTGAAGAGGTCCGCAGGTACGATAAAGGGGTTCCTCCCCTTTTTCTTGAGGTGAAGAGCTAGCTTCGCGGTCGTCGTCGTCTTTCCGGAGCCCTGAAGGCCCACGAGCATTATGACCGCGGGCCTGCCCTTCAATTCCAGCCCTGCGTCCTCGCCGCCCAGGAGCGCCGCAAGCTCGTCGTAGACTATCTTCGTGAACTGCTGGCCCGGGGAAAGGCTTTCGAGGACCTCCTTGCCCATGGCTTTTTCCTTCACGGCCGCCACGAAATCCTTGACGATCGTGAAGTTTACGTCGGCTTCCAGAAGGGCGAGCCTTACCTCTTTAAGGACGGCCTGGACGTTCGATTCCGTCAGAGTGCCCTGGCCCCTTACATCCTTTAATATTTTCCTGAACTTGTCTGAAAGTGACTCGAACATCGCCTATTTACCTGAAAAAGAAAGGCCGCCGGACAGCCCGGCAGGTCCCCTTTGTTCAATTATACCTTAAATATTATAATCCGCTTCTGCCTGGCTGGACAGCGGATAATGTGCGCCTGGAAAGACGCAAATTCTAATAATATACAGGTTTTGGCGTTCTTATGTCAATACATTTACTGGAGACTGAGCGTATTTTCAAAAAGGGAAACGGCCATCTCGATGCAAAACCGGAAAGAGGGATAAACAAGTAGTCCGTTGACACGCAGGAGATTATTCTGTTACTTTACTGAGGATGACGACCCTGGAATTAATGGTCCTGCTGACGCTTTTGACCCTGGCCGCCCTGGTCCTGAACCTCCCTTTCGGGTATTTCAGGGTCAAGACGAAAAAGTTCTCGGTCAAGTGGTTCCTCTATATCCACCTGCCGATCCCCTTCATATTTCTATTAAGGACCATGGCAGGCCTCGGCTACAAATTCATCCCGCTCATGATTATCGGCGCGGTGGCCGGACAGCTTATAGGCGGGAAGCTCAATCGAAAGGGCGCTTAAGATGGCCGGCCGCGGCAGAGAGCGACGGAGGTCCCCAGCCCGCAGTTCGCCTTCAGTCATAAGCTCGGTGCTCGGCTCGACCCTGGGTCACCTTAACCTCGGAGCCAAGCTCATGGAGTACAGGGCAAAAAAGCTCTGGCACGGCTGCGTTGGAGAGGCCATTTCGCGTAGGACAAACCCCGAGCGGCTCATAGGGACGGTCCTTTTCTGCTCGGTCGACAGCTCTCCCTGGATGACCGAGCTCAATTACCAGAAGGCCTCGATTATCTCCCGGCTTAACGAGGCCCTCGGCCCCGGCTCAATAACCGACATCGCCTTCAGGAGCGGCGCGGTAAAAAGCCGCAGACCAGCCGCCGCGCCGGAACTCCCGCCCAGGCATCTTACCCCGGAAGAGGAGTCCTTCATAAGGGAGACGACCTGCCCGATAAAGGATGAAAAGCTGAAGACCCTAGTAGAGAAAGTGATGAAAAAAGGGAAGGGATGCGCATAGGGGGCTCTCAGGGTTTTCTTCAAATCACAAGGGCTGCTCAATTTCCATGCCGCCCTCCTTACCCGCCTCTATGAGGAAGAGCTTCGGCGGGCGGCCCTGTTTTCCGCCCAGGAACCTCATGCGCGCGGGCCTGAAACCGGCTTTGCCGAGCTCGGAAAGCATCTCCGGGAGCCTTGCCGTAGGGAAGACGTAAAAGACCCGGCCCTTGCGGCCGGTGAGATATGCTGAGATTGAAATGAGGTCGGAGAGGCCGCCGTGGACCTCGGCCCTTGCCGCGGCCCTCTCCCTTTTCGGGCTTATCCTCCCGGCGCCGGTCTTGCCGTAAGGCGGGTTGCCTATGACTGCAGTGAACGAGCCCTCGTCGTAGGCCTCCCTCAATTCCCTTAAATCCCGGTTCACTATATCGACCCGTCCGGCAAGCCCGTTGGACTCGACGTTCTTCATCGCGGTCCCGGCCGCCTCCTCGTCGATCTCGACCCCGGTTATCTTTCCGGCCCTGGACTTCCACGCAAGTATAAGCGGGATGGCCCCGGTCCCTGTGCCGATGTCGATTATACTGTCGTCTTCATGGAGGGCGGGTATTGCGAATTCGGCGAGCTCGACCGAATCGCCCGTAAGTCTCTGGCCCGCCTTCCTCTGAACGAAGAAGTACGGGCCGAGCCTTTCGAGCGTTTCGTCTTTAGAGATATGTGGTATTCCCAATGGCTTCAGGCCTTGAGAGCGGCCTTTGAACCGTGGAAGTTTATGGTCAGCCCTGAAAGGAGCTTCGGGTAGAAGTAGGTCGATTTCTGCGGCATGACGAACCCGGCCTCGGCGACCGCCTTCACCTGCTCTATCTTGGTATTGTTCAGGAGGAAGACGAGCTGGTTCTTATCATTCGAGCAGGCTGCGATGGCCTCGCCATAGCTCTTCACGTAAAGGAGGTTCTCCTGCTTCTCCTGCGCCTCCTGAGTCATGCCGAGAATCTTGGCGAATATGAGCGAATGGAGGACCGTGACGTCGAGGCGCTTGAAAACTTCCGGTATGGCGCCGCCGAAGACCCTGTCCATAGTGTCCGGGGACTTTATGTTAAGGAGGTAATATATGTCCCGCGCGCGTATGTGGAGCCCGAGGGCAACGGTCGATTCCCCTGCCGAGTTAAGCTCCTTAAGGAAGCTCTCCCGCACCGCGGCCTCGTCCGAATTATTGTAGCGGAACTCCCTAATATCGAAATACTCGGCGCACGTTGAGAGGAACCCGTCCGGGTTGAAATCGGCAAGGCTGTGCACGACCCTGTGCGTGGGCCATATGGTCATGCCCTCGTCGTCCATGTTGCTGAAGTACATCATTACGTAATTATAGGGCTCGTTCCCGGTATAGTTACCGGCCTTTTCCCTCATCATGTTCCTGTAATTGAGGGCCGTCTCATACCTGTGGTGGCCGTCGGCAATGAAGAGGGACTTTTCCTTCATGGACTCCGTGATGGTATTAAGGACCTTAGGGTCGTCGACCCTCCACACCCTGTTGACGGTGCCGTCGTCGTCAGTGACGTCGATATCCGGCTTCCTTCCGGCGGCGGCAGCATCAAGGAGCTTGTTCGCCTTGAGCGTCGGGTCTGAATAGAGGGAGAATATGGAGCAGAAGTTGGCGTCGGAAGCCTGCATGAGCCTCAGCCTGTCGGCCTTCGGCCCCGAGAGCGTCCTCTCGTGGGGGTGGATGCCCTTGCCGAAATCCATGAGCCTGGAAAGGGCTATAAATCCCTTCCTGGTCTTTCTGGTCCCGTCCTTTTCCGAGTACGTCTGTGTGTAATAATACATGCAGGGCCTCTCGTCCTGGACGAGAACGCCTTCGTTCAGCCATTTCTGAAAGTCGGACGCGGCGCGGGAGTACCTGTCGCTCCCTTCCCTGTCCTCAGGGAATACCTTCCCGAAGATGAGCCTTATGACGTTGTTCGGATGGCGCTCGTAGAGCTCATCCTGCTTGGCTGGCGGTATCACGTCATAGGGCGGGGCCATGACCTTGTTCAGATCCCCGACTTTTGCAGGGCTGTAGAGTACGCCCCTGAACGGTATTATTGCTGCCATCACATGCTCCCGGATATTAGAGTTGTATCAGTCATGAAATAATCAGGAATCTATAAGATTACTATCAGGCGAACCCCGTTGTCAACGGGAAAAGGGAAGAGGTCGGGCGGGCGTTCCGCGAGGCAAAAAACACCCGTTACGGGGAAGAAAAGGAGTCGGCCTAAACGAGTGCCCTGCGAGATTTGACCAAATAACATACACAAATCAATCAATTAAGGCATAAATCTCATGTTGAGTGTCAAATCTTTGATCGCTAGCTATGTTATCCTATCTCCGCGAGCTCGAGCCTGTCCTGCCATCTGGCCTTGAGCACCCTTCTTATCACTTCTCCTTCGGGACCCTTTAGGCCGGGGTTCCTCTTCAAATAGTCGATCGCCTCCTCCCTCGCCGTCTTTAGGAGCTTAAGGTCTGAAAGCGCGCCGTCCGTCCTGAAATCCGGCAGCCCCGCCTGCCGCGTCCCGAGGAAGTCCCCGGGCCCCCTGATCTTAAGGTCCTCTTCCGCTATCTTGAACCCGTCGTTCGTCTCCTCCATGACCTTGAGGCGTTTATAGGTGTCCTCCGAGTTAGTCCAGCCTGCAATGAGAAGGCAGAAGGACTTTCTCTCTCCCCTTCCCACCCTTCCCCGGAGCTGATGGAGCTGGGCAAGGCCGAACCTCTCGGCGTGCTCTATGATCATGACTGAGGCGTTGGGCACGTCCACCCCCACCTCTATTACGGTAGTCGAGACGAGGATGTCGATTTTCCTTTCCTTAAAGTCCCGCATCACCGATTCCTTCTCCTCGGCCTTGAGCCTGCCGTGAAGGAGGCCAACCCGACGGTCCCTGAAGATGTCCTTTTCGAGATGCGCCCTCATGTTGGTCGCGTCCCTGAGGCTCAGCTCCTTCGATTCCTCGACGAGCGGGTATACGATATACGCCTGTCCTCCTGAAGCAAGCTCTCTCTGAATTGCTTCATAGGCTTTCTGCCTTTCCTTTTCCCTGAGCACCTTCGTATAGACCGGCTTCCTCCCTGGCGGCAGTTCGTCAATTATCGATACGTCGAGGTCCCCGAATACCGTCATGGAGAGGGTCCTCGGGATTGGTGTGGCGGTCATTATGAGGATATCGGGCGAGACGCCTTCGCCTGCGCCGAAGCCTTTCTTCTTCAAAATCCCCCTTTGCACGACCCCGAACCTGTGCTGCTCGTCTATGACCGCCAACCCGAGCTTCCTGAACTTGACGTCCTTCTGTATGAGTGCATGAGTGCCTATGACCAGATGAGCCTCCCCCTCACTCACGGACTGAAGCATCCTGTTCCTTTCGGATTTTCTTGCGCTCCCGGTAAGGAGGACTGGCTTAAGGCCCAGCGGCTCCGCGAACCTCTTCGTAAAGAGATAATGCTGCTCCGCGAGTATTTCGGTCGGGGCCATTATCGCGGCCTGGAACCCGCACTCGGCGGTCATGAGCGAGGCAATGAGGCTCACGACAGTTTTCCCGGAGCCCACGTCGCCCTGGATGAGCCTGTTCATGGGATGGGGAGCGGCCATGTCCTTCCGTATCTCCGAAAGCGTCCTCTCCTGCGCGCCGGTAAGCGTGAACGGGAGTATCTTCCGTAGTCCCTTCTCAAGCCTGCCATCAGGCCTTAACGATATGCCCCGTTCCCTTTTGATGCTTGCCCTCCGGAGAGAAAGGCCGGTCTCAAGCAGAAATAGCTCGTCAAACGACAGGCTCTTTTTCGCCAGGATAGCAGTGCCGGTCCCTGACGGCAAATGGGCCTCCCTCATGGCCGGCCCGAGGTCCATTAGCCCGTGCCTCTCCGAGATCCCGAAAGGCACCCCGGCCACGGCCTTTCCGCCGTAGTCATCCACAACCGACAGGACGATCTTCCTTATTGTCTTCTGGTGGAAGTTTTCCACCTGCGAGTATACTGGTACTATTCTGCCGATACCATCCGAGGCCGAGGCCGCGGCCCCGGCCTCGTCATCTTTATCGGCAAGCTCTATATCCGGGTGCACCATCTCCTTCCTGCCCCCGAAAATCGAGACCTGCCCGAAGATGATGAGCTTCTGCCCGTTCTTGAACCTTTTTTTAATATGGGGGCCGAAATTGAACCATTTGACTTTCAGTATGTCGCTACCGTCCCCCACGGCCATCTCGAGGACGCGCCTTCTCCCGTAGCGCGCCTCTCCTATGGCGAGCACCTCTCCTGTGGTGCTTTCGCTCAGGCCCGGCGTAAGCTCGCGTATGCGCTTAAGGCGGCTCCTGTCTTCGTATCTCAACGGAAGAAAATAGAGCAGGTCCTCGACGGTCGTAAGTCCTTTCTTCGCGAGCCTCTCCGCGAGCTTCGGCCCTATGCCCTTCACGAAAGAGATCGGGGTCTTAAGCGCCTTAAGCCTTCTTTCGGCCTCGGCAGGATCTATCGGAGGTAACGGAGGAGATACGGGTAAAGCTTGCACCGGCCCTTCCTTGCTTATCGAGCCAATCAGTTCGAGGGCGGCGAGTACTTTTTCCCTCTTCGAGGATTCGCCGAGCGAATCGAAGCCGGCGAGGATACACGTGAGCTCTTCAAGCCGGGCGAGGACATAGGGCGGGTTCTTTAGGGAAAGGGCTTCCTTTATGAGAGAGGCAACGAGCGGCTCAAGCGACTTGAGCGTCCCAAGGTGCCTGAACTCGTCCTTTGATGCGAACCTCAGGGGCTTAAGGACCGCTTCGAGGATTTCAGCGAGCCTCCTCTCCATCCTTACATCTCTACGCGGGTTATGACGCCGTGGAGCTTGTTGGCAGGGAGCTTATAGAACACGATGAAGGACGGGGTGAGCTTCTTTATTACCGAGAATATCATCCAGATGAAATTGGAGGTGGTTATCTCCTCGAGGCCGTAGAAGATGGTCTTCTCGTTTATGCCGGCCTCCTTCAATATGGACTCCACGTCCACCACCTCCATGTAGCCGAGCCTGAGCTCGAAGACCCGGAGGCCGGGTGCGAGGTCTTCCTTGAACTGATATTCCACGCCGAAGGGCTTCTCGGTCCTTATGAGCGAGACGAGTATGTTGTCCTCGTATATGATGTTGTTCTTGAATATCGTGTGCACGATATATGGCGCTATGACCTTTGATTCCTTTGCGAAGAAGAGGGCCGTGCCGCTTATCTTGGGAAGCGCTTTGTATATCTGGTTATATCCTATGAGAAAAGCCTCCAGGTTAAGCGGCCTCATGGCCTTGTATAGCCTCTTCTGTCCCCTCGTGTAGATGAGGATAAGGCTGAACGGCAGGAGTGCGATAATGATGGACCAGTAGCCTCCGAGAGGTATTTTGAAGGTGTTGGAGAGGAAATAGACGAGGTCGATCAAGGTAACAAGCACCGAAATCCCGACCAGGATGTATTTTTTCCTTATGAGGAATATCCATGTCATCATGAAGCCCGTGAGGAGCATCGTCCCGGTGACAGCGAGGCCGTAAGCCGCCGCCAGCTTGTGCGATTCCTGGAATATGTACATTACGAAGAGGACCGCCGCAAGCAGGAACCAGTTGACGAAAGGTATGTATATCTGGCTCCTCATTTCAGCGGATGTGTACGAGATCCTGAAGAGCGGCATGACATGGGTCGTGATGCCCTGGTACACTATCGAGAACATGGCGCTTATCATGGCCTGTGAGGCGATGATAGTGGCGGCTATGCTGAGTAGTAGGAAGGGGATATACAATACCTGCGCCTGGTTGAAAACCATCTCGAAGAGCACATTCTTGGTACCGGGATGGGTCAGGAGGAACGCGCCCTGCCCCATGTAGTTGAGTACGAGCATGATAAAGACCAGAAACCATCCCTTCACTATCGGGGCCCTGCCCAGGTGCCCCATGTCGGCGTAAAGGGCCTCTCCGCCTGTAGCACAGAGTATCACCTCCGAGAGAATAAAAAACGCGAGGAGGCCGTTATCCGTCATGAACCTTATGCCGTAATACGGATTTACCCCCAGCAAGACCTCCGGCGCGTTCACCAGCCCGGCAATTCCTGAAATCGCCAAAGACAAGAACCATATGACCATTATCGGGCCAAAGGCCCAGGCCACTTTTTCAGTTCCCCTTTTCTGGAAATAAAACAGAAGAACCGCGATAAGTCCCGCTATTATGACGATCCGGGTCTGACTCAGGTCCTCAAAACCCGGTATAAGGACCGAACCCTCTACTGCGCTGAGTATTGATATTGCAGGGGTGATTACGCCATCGCCTATAAGGAGCGAAACGCCTACAAAGGAAAGGAGGCTTATAAACGCGACCTTTCGCCCGCCCTTAAGGTAGGAGACAAGTATCTCCCGAAGGACTATCGTGCCGCCTTCGCCTTTTTTGCCGAGACTTGTGGCGAGCCAAGCGTATTGTATGGTCACGAGCGTTATGAGGGTCCAGACGATGAGCGAAAGGACGCCCCTTACGTTATCGTAGGTCGGCTCAAGGAGGAGAAAGATTACGGTAATCGTGTATATGGGGCTGGTGCCTATGTCGCCATATACTATGCCGAGGGATTTGAGTATGCTTCGCATCTCACCAGCCGTCAGGCGGGACCAGGGATTTGAGTCGCTATCTTCAATGCAGGCTTAAGCTCATGATGATACTCCTGAATCGGCTTCACTTCAAGCCCTCCCTTGAGCATGGCCTTTATGCCCTGGGCGGCCGCCCTGGCGCCGGCGACGGTCGTAACGTGCGGAAGCCCAAGCTCGACAGAAGACCTCCTTATGGAGTAGGAATCGGCAACGCTCTTTGCCCCGAAGGAGGTGTTTATGACCATGTCCACCTTCCTGCTCTTTATGAGGTCCACTATATTGGGCCTGCCCTCCGTGACTTTCAGGACCGGCTCGACCTCAACGCCTTGTGCCGCGAGAAATCTGGCGGTTCCCCCGGTCGCGATTATGTGGAAACCCGATTCCTTCAGGCTCCGGGCCACCCCGACGATGTCCGGCTTGTCCGCGTCGCGGACGCTTATGAAGACTGTCCCGGATAGCGGCAGCCTGTTCCCCGCCGCTATCTGGGCCTTTGCAAACGCCCCGCCGAAGTCGCGGGAGATGCCCATGACCTCGCCCGTTGACTTCATCTCCGGGCCGAGGAGTATGTCAACGCCCGGGAATTTTATGAATGGGAAGACCGCCTCTTTTACGGAAGTATAGGAAGGCTGCACCTCAGAGGTAAAGCCGAGCTCCCTTAGCGTCTTCCCGGCCATGAGCTTGGTAGCGAGCTTCGCAAGCGGCACGCCTATTGCCTTGCTGACGAATGGTATTGTCCTCGACGCCCTCGGGTTTACTTCCAGGACATATATCTCCCCGTCCTTCACCGCGTACTGGACGTTCATGAGCCCGATGACCTTAAGCTCCCTCGCGAGCCGGACCGACTGCTCCCTTATCGAATCCAGCAAGTCTGCCCCGAGAGAATACGGAGGGATGGAGCAGGCCGAGTCGCCGGAATGCACACCCGCTTCCTCTATGTGCTCCATTATGCCTGCGACGACGACCGTCTCTCCGTCGCTTATGCAGTCCACGTCCACCTCGACCGCGTTCTGGAGGAACCTGTCTATCAATACCGGGTGCTCCGGGGAGGCCTCGACGGCCCGCGACATGTAGTCCATGAGGCTCATCTCGTCGTAGACCGTCTCCATGGCCCTGCCGCCCAACACGTAAGAGGGCCTCACCATCACCGGGTAGCCGACCGCGCCAGCAACAGAGACAGCCTCGTCTATGGAGCGGGCTATTCCGCTCGCGGGCCTCTTCAAGCCCAGCTTGTCAAGGAGCTTGTCGAATCGCTCCCTGTCCTCGGCCATGTCTATTGAATCCGACGAGGTGCCGAGGATCCTCACGCCAGCCTTCTCAAGGGGTACGGAGAGCTTCAAGGGCGTCTGCCCGCCGAGCTGGACTATCACGCCCATGGGCTTTTCCTTCTCGACTATGGCCATGACGTCTTCGAATGTCAAGGGCTCGAAGTAGAGCCTGTCAGAGGTGTCGTAGTCGGTCGAGACGGTCTCGGGGTTGCAGTTGACCATTATCGACTCGATGCCCTCCTCGCGTAGCGCGAAGCTCGCGTGCACGCAGCAGTAGTCGAACTCTATGCCCTGTCCTATCCTGTTCGGCCCGCTCCCGAGTATCATGACCTTCTTCCTGTCCGTCGGGGCGGCTTCGCAGGCGAGCTTCTCCTCAGTGCCCGATAAAATATTAAAGAACGGCCGCTCGTAGGAGGAGTATAGATAGGGGGTGTATGCCTCGAACTCGGCGGCGCAGGTGTCGACGGTCTTGAATACCGGCTCGACTCCCGCTTCCCTGAGCGCCTTCCGTATCCCGGCCTCGTCCATGCCGGAAAGGGACGAAAGCATCCTGTCGGAGAACCCGGCTTCCTTCGCCTTCCTCAGTATCTCCTTCGACAGGCTGCCCTGTTTGCCCTGCCAGAAAACTCCTTCCTCGATCTCGAGTATCTCCCTTATGTTGTTGAGGAACCACCTGTCTATGCCGGTTAGCGCGTGTATGTCGTCGACGTGCAGCCCGGCCCGAAGCGCCTCTCCTATGTACCATAGCCTCTCGGCCCTCGGGGTCTTGAGCATGGCTTTTATGGAGTCGAGCTCGGCTTCGGTGGGCCTGAAGACCGGCTCGGGCCGTGTCTTCCTGACGACCCTGTCGAAGCCGTGGTTCCCGGTCTCAAGGGAGCGCATCGCCTTCTGGAGCGCCTCCTTGAAGGTCCTCCCCATTGCCATTGCCTCGCCGACCGATTTCATCTGGGTCGTAAGCGTCTGGTCTGCCTTCTGGAACTTCTCGAAGGCGAACCGGGGTATCTTGACTACGACATAATCGATGGTGGGCTCGAAGGACGCAGGCGTCTTCTTCGTTATGTCGTTCGGTATCTCGTCGAGGGAGTAGCCGACCGCGAGCTTCGCGGCCATCTTTGCTATTGGGAAGCCCGTTGCCTTGCTCGCAAGCGCCGACGACCTCGATACCCTCGGGTTCATCTCTATGACGTATATCTTTCCGTTCTCCGGGTTTACCGAGAACTGGATGTTTGACCCGCCGGTGTCGACGCCTATCTCACGTATTATCTTTAAAGACGCGTCCCTCAATTCCTGGTATTCCTTGTCGGTCAGGGTCTGCGCCGGGGCGACCGTGATGGAGTCGCCGGTATGAACGCCCATGGGGTCGAAGTTCTCTATCGAGCAGATGATGACGACGTTGTCGTTACAGTCCCTCATCACCTCGAGCTCGAACTCCTTCCAGCCTATTACCGACTCCTCTACGAGTATCTCTGAGACTGGGCTGCACTCGAGCCCGAACCTCGCCATGCTCTCGTACTCTTCCATGTTATAGGCAATGCCGCCGCCCATGCCGCCGAGCGTAAAAGAGGGCCGGATTATCGCCGGGAAGTCCATGCCCTCCATTATGGCGAGCGCCTCCTGGAAATCCCTGGCCGTCCCGCTCTTCGGCACTTCAAGGCCTATCTTCTGCATGGCCTGCTTGAATAGCTCCCTGTCCTCGGCCTTCTTGATGGCAGGTAGCTTCGCCCCTATCATCTCGACTCCGTACTTGTCGAGGACTCCGCTCTCGGCAAGCTTCACCGAGACGTTCAATGCCGTTTGGCCGCCCATGGTCGGAAGGAGCGCGTCCGGCCTCTCCCGCTCTATTATCTTTTCGACCATCTCCGGGGTGATGGGCTCTATGTAGGTCCTGTCAGCGAGCGTGGGGTCTGTCATGATGGTGGCCGGGTTGGAGTTCACGAGCACCACCTCGTAGCCGTCCTCCTTAAGGGCCTTGCAGGCCTGCGTGCCTGAGTAGTCGAATTCGCAGGCCTGCCCGATTACTATCGGGCCCGAGCCGATGATGAGTATCTTTTTGATGTCAGTCCTTCTAGGCAATTACCGGTCTCCTTAAATCTATTGAATATCGAGTGTTAATAAAAAAAGAAAATTCGCTTGTCAGGCGCGCTCCATCATCTCGACGAACCTCCTGAAGAGGTACTGCGAGTCGTGCGGACCTGGTGAAGCTTCCGGGTGGTACTGGACCGAGAAGACGGGTTTGTCCTTAAGCGCAATCCCTTCGCATGTTTTATCATTCAGGTTTATGTGCGTAAGCTCGGCCTTGCCCTTCAAGGAATCGAGGTCTACCGCGAAGCCGTGGTTCTGGGATGTTATCTCTACCTTTCCGGTGGTAAGGTCCTTGACCGGCTGGTTCCCTCCCCTGTGGCCGAACTTCAATTTATAGGTGCTGCCGCCGAGGGCAAGGGAGAGTATCTGGTGTCCGAGGCAGATGCCGAAGACCGGCTTCTTGCCGATGAGCTTACTGACGGTCTCTTTCGCGTATGTCACTGCATCCGGGTCGCCGGGGCCGTTCGAGAGGAATATTCCGTCCGGGTCCATGGCCAAGGCGTCCTCTGCGGGAAAGGACGCGGGCACGACGGTCACGGCGCATCCGGCGGAATAAAGGTTACGTAGTATGTTCTTCTTAATGCCAAAGTCGAAGGCGACTACCCTGAACCTCTTCTTTTCATCTTTTTCTACTGCCGGGTATCCGCCTTTTTCAAGCTCCCAAAGGCCGCCGAGCCACTCATACGGCTTCTGGCAGGTGACCTCCTTTACGAGGTCCTGCCCCGCAAGGGACGGAAGCTCCCTCGCCTTCTTTACAAGCCTGGTGAGGTCGCCGTCCTTTGTGGAGATGACCCCCTGCATGGCGCCCTTGTCCCTTATTATCCGGGTAAGGGCCCTTGTGTCTATGCCCGAGATGCCGACGATCCGGTTCCTCATGAGGTATCCCATGAGGCTTTCGCTGGAGCGCCAGCTCGAAGGATAGAGGCAGGGGTCTTTTACGATGAAGCCCTCTGCCCAGGGCCGGACCGACTCCACGTCCTCGGGGTTTATGCCGTAGTTCCCCTGCTGGGGGTAGGTCATTACGACCATCTGCCCCTTGTAGGAAGGGTCGGTCAAAACCTCCTGGTATCCTGTAAGGGAGGTATTGAAAACGACCTCGCCGGTCGCCTCGCCCTCAGCGCCGAATGACGAGCCCTCGAAAACGGTGCCGTCGGCGAGCGCAAGATAAGCCTTTCTCAATTCATCACCTCAATAAGTATTTAAATCCAGTAAGTTATATAATAAACTTAATAAGAATCCTCAGGCTATCCTTCCCTGCTATAGACGACATTCCCGGCAAGGACCGTCTTTACCACCACACCCTTGAGCTCTTTCCCGGCCCAGGGCGTGTTCTTTGATTTTGATTTGAGCCTGGCCGGCTCGACCTTCCATTTGGCGCTGAGGTCCAGTATGGCCATATCAGCCGGACTCCCGACAGTGAGCCTTCCGCCTTCGACTCCAAAGGCCTTAGCCGGGTTCGCGGACATGGCGGCCAAAGCCTGTACGAGGCTCAGGGCCCCGTCCTCAACCAGGCCGTATATGACTGAAAAGGCCGTCTCAAGGCCGATTATCCCGTTTGAGGCCTTGTCGAATTCTATGTCTTTCTCAATAGTCGAATGCGGGGCGTGATCGGTGGCTACGCAGTCTATGGTGCCGTCCCGGAGGCCCTCCCTCAATGCCTCGACGTCCTCGCGGGAGCGTAGCGGCGGGTTCATCTTGGCGTTGGTGTCGTAGTCTGCTACTACCTCATCCGTAAGGGCCAGGTGGTGCGGGGTAGCTTCCGCTGTGACCTTCACGCCCCTTGCCTTTGCCGCCCTTATTGCTTCGACAGCCCCCCTGGTGCTCACATGGGCTATATGGAGCCTCCCTCCGGTAAGCTCTGCAAGGTGTATGTCCCTTGCAACCATCACGTCCTCTGCCGCGTTCGGGATTCCCCTCAGGCCGAGCCTTGTCGCAACAGGCCCCTCGTTCATGACACCCGCGCCGACAAGCCCAGGCTCCTCGGCATGGCTTATGACGGGCATCCCCGATATCTGCGAGTATTCAAGGGCCCGCCTCATGAGGGCGCTATGGACGACCGGCATCCCGTCGTCCGATACGGCAGCGCAACCGGCGGCCTTAAGCTCCGCCATTTCCGTAAGGCGCTCACCCTTCTGCCCCACGCTCAGGGCTCCGACCGGGTAGACCCTTGCGCTCGCGCCCTCGGCCTTCTTCAAGATATATCTCGTTACCGATTCGTTGTCGTTTACGGGCCTGGTATTCGCCATGCACATCACGGCCGTATATCCGCCCGCCGACG
Organism: Deltaproteobacteria bacterium; assembly: GCA_019912665.1. NCBI lineage: Bacteria > Pseudomonadati > Myxococcota > Myxococcia > Deltaproteobacteria bacterium. Next base: position 212,372 of record JAIOIE010000006.1, on the reverse strand, counting down.
CGGCGAGCGTCCCTGTGCGTATGTCCTCCTTGTACTCGAAACCGGGCTCGCGCAGGTGCGCGTGCGCATCGATGAAGCCGGGGACTACCGCAAGCCCGGTAGCGTCAATTACCTCCACACCCGGACCTGCCTCTGAGGTGTCGGATTCGGCTTTCTTTACCGAAGCGACCCTTCCGCCCATGACATAGATATTGTAGAGGCCGTCTATCCCGGCCGCCGGGTCTATGAGCCTTCCGCCTTTTATAATGAGCCTGTTCATATCGCCTTAACCTCAGAAATGATGCTCTTCCCTTGCGCCGCCGACAAGCAGATAGAATATCGCCATTCTCACGGCGACCCCGTTGGTCACCTGGTCCAGTATCACCGAATACGGGCCGTCCGCCACCTCCGGCGATATCTCGACCCCCCTGTTTATGGGGCCCGGGTGGAGGATGATAACGCCTTCTTTCGCGCCCCTGAGCTTCGTTTCGTCAAGGCCGTATAGCCTGGAGTATTCCCTTGCGCTCGGAAAAAACGACTCGCTCTGGCGTTCGAGCTGGATCCTTAGCATCATGATGACGTCAGCGCCCCTTATGGCCTCTTCCATGCTGGATGTCGCCCTGCAGCCGAGCCTCTCTATGCCGACGGGGAGCATGGTCGGCGGGCCGGCGACGGTAACCTCGGCCCCCATCTTCGTGAAGCCGTAGATATTCGAGCGCGCGACCCTCGAATGCGCTATGTCGCCAATTATGGAGACTTTAAGCCCCTCTATCGCTCCCTTCCGCTCTCTGACCGTCAGCATGTCGAGGAGCGCCTGGCTGGGATGCTCGTGCGCCCCGTCCCCGGCGTTCACGACCGGGCAGGATAGATACCTTGAGAGCATCTCGGGGGTGCCGGATGAGGAATGCCTCACGACAATGCAGTCAGGCCGCATGGCGCCGAGGTTCATGGCCGTGTCCCTGAGGGTCTCGCCCTTTGAAACCGAGCTTGTCGATACCGATATGTTCACGGCGTCAGCGCTCATGCGCTTGGCGGCTATCTCGAATGAGGTCCGGGTGCGAGTGGAAGGCTCATAAAAGAGGTTTATGATAGTCTTGCCCCTCAGGGTGGGAACCTTCTTTATCTCCCTCTCGGATACTTCCTTGAACGACTCGGCCGTCGAGAGGAGGAGCAGAAGCTCTTCCTTGTCGAGCCCCTCAATGCCCAAGAGGTCTTTTCTTTTAAGTTTCATACGGATATTCGTCCTACTGCTGAGCCTCTATTACGACCTCGTTTACCCCGTCTATTTCAGCAAGGTGCACCTTTACCCCCTCCTTCTGCGAGGTGGGCAGGTTCTTTCCCACGTAGTCGGCCTTTATGGGAAGCTCCCTGTGCCCCCTGTCCACGAGGACCGCAAGCTGTATGGCAAGGGGCCGACCGAAGTCCATGAGCGCGTTCATGGCCGCCCTTATGGTCCTCCCGGTAAAGAGGACGTCGTCGACCATCACTACCTTTTTACCGTCTATGGGTATGGGTATCTCCATTTTCTTGAGCGCGGGCTGGTCCTTCTTTATCCCCAGGTCGTCCCTGTAGAGCGTCGCGTCAACGGCCCCGGCAGGGAGCGTTACCCCCTCTATCTCCTCGATCTTCTTCTGGAGCCGAAGCGCGAGGTGGTACCCCCTCGTGGGTATTCCGAGGATGACGAGCCCCTCGGTGCCCTTGTTCCTCTCGATTACCTCGTGGGCTATCCTGGCAAGGGCCCTTTCTATGGCCTTATCGTCGAGTACGGTCCTTTTCATCGCGGGCTGGACAAAAAAATACCTCCGCGCCGGAACGGACGCGGAGGCAAAAGGGTTCTTTTTATGTGTTGTGCCACTATCTCCCCGTTTTTAATCTCTCAGGATTAAATTAAAAGGGTTTATTTGGTTTGTTTAGTGCAGGGGCTCTCCGGGCTGCTTAAGCGGCCTCTGCACCTCTATGTTGTAAAAAAATTCTTTTTCGTACCTGTTCAGGAAATTAACTACGACAGTGTACTCGGCGTAGATGTAAATGTTTTCCCGTCCCCGCTCTATAACAAGCCCGGTTTCGTCCAGCGGCAAGTCCCAGGCCGCGGCCTTGGCAAGGATGTGTTCCGCCAGCGCCTCGTCGGTGTGCATGTGGGCGAACTTCGCCTCCTCGCCGACGTCGGACTTGAGCATCATGTACCCGATGTAGGGAGGCGCGAGCTTATACACGCCGTACGCGAAAGACGAAAGCAGGGTTATCCAGAATAAAGCCCTGACCGTTGCGTACCCGGCTTTATCTACCCGCCGCCTTTTCACTATCTGAAAGATATACAATTTCGGCCGGGCTTAGTCAATATAATAATTCCGGGCTAATCGGCTTTTGCGGCCGGGGCCTTCAGGGGCCCCGCAAACGAGAGCTCCGAGTGCTTCTCGCCCCTTCCGACGCAGACGTACTCGAACCCCATCTTCCGCATGGCCGACGGGTCGTACACATTTCTCAAATCGAGTATCTTCGGGGCCTTCAGGAGCCCCTTGACCCTGTTGAGGTCGAGCTTCCTGAACTGGTTCCATTCGGTAAGTATCACGAGCGCGTCGCTCCCGTCAGCGACCTCGTATGCGTCGGTGCAGAAGGTGACCGGCCCGCGCATGGACTTTCCGGCGTTCTCCATGGCCGCCGGATCGTATGCCTTTATGGAAGCGCCTTCAGCCATGAGCCTTTCGGCTATGTCCATTGCCGGCGACTCCCTTATGTCGTCGGTATTGGGCTTGAAGGCAAGGCCGAGTATGCCTATCTGCTTGCCAGGAAGCTCCCCGGCAAGGCCCTTTATCTTCTCGATCATCCGGTCCCTTTGCTCGCGGTTCACCTCGATTACCGCCTCGACTATCCTGAAGGTATAGCCGTGCGAGCGCGCTATCTTCGTAATCGCCATGGTGTCCTTGGGGAAGCAGGAGCCGCCGTAGCCAGGGCCGGCGTGGAGGAACTTGGGCCCTATTCGGTTGTCGAGGCCCATGCCCTTGGCGACCATCTTTACGTCCGCGCCTACGCGCTCGCAGATGTTGGCCACCTCGTTTATGAAAGAGACCTTGGTGGCCAGGAAAGCGTTCGAGGCGTATTTGATAAGCTCGGACGTCTCGATGTCGGTTATGACGAAGGGGGTCTCGATGAGGTAGAGCGGCGAGTAGAGGTCCTTCATTATGGCTATGGCCTGCTCGCTCCTGGCGCCGAGGACCACCCTGTTTGGCCTCATGAAGTCCTCGACAGCGGAGCCTTCCCTCAGGAACTCGGGGTTCGAGACCACGTCGAACTTGTGCTCCCCGTCCTGCTCCTTCTCGATTATGCCCTCGATGAGCTTCCCGGTGCCCACAGGGACCGTGCTTTTGGTGACTATGACCTTGTAGCCGTTGAGGTTTTGTGCGATGGTGCGGGCCACCTCCTCGATGTAGCAGAGGTCCGCCGAGCCGTCCCCCTTTGGGGGCGTGCCCACTGCTATGAATATGACGAGGGATTTCTTTATAGCCTCGGAAAGGTCGGTTGTGAAGGTCAGCCTCGTCTCGTTTATGTTCTTGTCTACGAGTTCCTTAAGGCCCGGCTCGAAGATCGGGATCTCCCCCTTCTTGAGCATCGCTATCTTCCCGGCGTCCTTGTCGACGCAAGAGACGTTCACACCGAAGTCGGCGAAGCAGGTGCCGGTCACAAGGCCCACATAGCCCGTACCGATTACGCAGATATTCATGTGGTCGATAACCTCCGGATGTCTGCGGGGATGTATTCCGCGTTCTTTGCGACCGGCCGCGTCATCTCCGTCGCTTTGGAAAAACTTCGTCAAATCATAGAGTAAGGTCAGTATAAACGCGGGCAGGTACCATGTCAAGGACGCAAAAAGTGCCTTCCACCCTCAGTAGGCGTTCCGGTTTACGAACCCCTTCCAGAGGGTGAGGAATAGTATCTTGAAATCCAGGGCCAGAGACCAGTGCTCTATGTAATAAAGGTCATGCTCTATCCTTTTTTTAAGGTCAGTATGCCCCCTCCAGCCGTTCACCTGTGCCCATCCGGTGATGCCGGCCTTCATCTTGTGCCTGAGCATGTACCGCGGTATTTCCCTCCTGAACTCGTGTATGAAGACCGGCCTCTCGGGCCTCGGGCCTACAAGCGACATGTCTCCCCTCAAGACGTTTATGAGCTGCGGAAGCTCGTCAAGGCTCGTGGCCCTCAAGACCCTTCCGAGCATGGTGCGCCTGGGGTCTCCGCGCCTTGCCCAGACCGCGCCCGTATCGTCCTCGGCCCCCGTCCGCATGGTCCTGAACTTGAGTATCTGGAAGGGCTGCCCGCCTATGCCCATCCTCTCCTGCCTGTAGAGGACGGGGCCCTGGGACGTAGCTCTTACGAGCATGGCGATTGTGAGCATGACGGGCCACAGGATTACGAGGGCAGCGACCGAGAGCACGATGTCAAAGCCCCTTTTAAGGACGATGTTCCAGCCGTAAAGGGGCGAGTTCTGAAGATTCAATATGGGCATGCCCTCGAACTCCTCGACCCCGCCCCTCAAGGTCATGAACTCCACCATATCCGGTATGACCTTTATGTCCACGGCCTCGTCCCCGATGTACTTGACAGCTTCCGCCATCTTCGAGTGCTGGTCCCAGCCGAGCGCGATAAAGACCATGTCTATCCGCCTGAGCCCCAGAAGCTCCCTCAAGTCGCCTATGGACCCGACAACCCTTACCCCGGACACCTGCCTCCCGGCCTGCCCCTCTTCCGGGGAGACGAGCCCTTCTACCTTAATGCCTACTTCCGGGTGGTTCTCGATAGTTTCAATAAGCCTCCTTGCCTGCCCGCCGGTCCCGACGATCAGTGCGTACCGCAGGTTAAAGCCCCTCCTCCTCAGTGCCCGGAGCGCTTTCCTGAACGCGAACCTTCCAAGGCTCAATGCCCCGATATTTATGATTGTAAAGAGGACGAAGACGAGTCTCGAATACTCGTACTGCTTGGCAAAAAAGGTGACCGCGATGAATATGAGCATGGAGATCCCGCACGCCTTCCCGATGTCAATCACCTCGGAAAGGGGGGTCCCTATCCTCTTGGGCCGGTACAGGCCGAAGACCTTGAAGACGACCGCCCAGATTATCGTTATGGGTATAAGAAGAAGGCTGTAAGCGAAGAAATCGGGCACGCCCCTGGGCACGCTTAAGAGCCCTGAATGAAAGCGGATATGGAAGGACAGCGCCCACGAGAAGGCGATTATGACGAGGTCTGATATGAGAAGGAGGCTCTCAAAGAGCTGACTGTGCTTTTTGAGCATTTCCCCTCCCGCCCCTGAACTCGATCAGCTTCGATTCTAAATACTTTCTGATTCTTTCCTTGAAGACGGTTCTGTCAAAGGCGAGCGCATGGCCCCTTATGGCCTCCGGGCTGAAAATTCCCTCCGCCTTCTCGAATATCTCAACGGCATCGTTAACCGCCGCCGGGGCCTGCTCCATGAAGAAGACCCCGGTCGCGTTCCGCCCCCTGCCAGGCGGGACGATGGTTTCAATAGCGCCCCCCCTGCCAAAGGCTATAACTGGCCTGCCTGACGCCATGGCCTCAAGCGGCGTTATCCCGAAGTCCTCCTCCCCGGGAAAAATGAGGGCCCTGCATCCCTGATACAGGCCTTTGAGCTCATCGTCTGTTTTCCAGCCCAGAAACTCGATATTCGGCCGGGCCGATTTTACGAGCCTCTTCCATTCCTGCCCCGAGCCGGCTATTACGAGCTTTTTCCCCGACGCATTGAAGGCCTCTATGGCCAGGTCTATCCTCTTGTATGGGGCAAAGGCGGAAATGATGAGGTAATAATTTCCCGGCCTTCGGCCTATTGCGAATTTAGAGCAGTCGACGGGCGGGTGTATGACATCCGCCCTCCTCCTGTAAAGCCGTCTGACCTTCTCCGCGACATTGGCGGAGTTCGCTATGAAGTGATCGACTCTTGCGCTGGACGCGGCGTCCCAGAGCCTCAGGTAATGAGCGACGGACCGGTACGCAAGCGCCAGCACTCCCCTCTTTTGCCCGAAATACTCGTGGTACATGTCCCAGACATACCTCATGGGAGTGTGTATATAGGAGATATGCAGGGAGCCGGGCGGGGGCAATACCCCCTTTGCGACGCAGTGGCTTGTCGATAGTACGAGCCTGTAGCCCTTAAGCCGTAACCCCTCGATTGCGGCCGGGAAGAGCGGCAGGTAGCGCCTGTATGCCCTACGCGCGAACGGGAGGCCCTGTATGAAGGAGGTCCTCACCTGCCTGCCCTCGATGACCCCGGAGACAGACCCCCGGTCATGATAAAGGGTATAGAGGTCAGCCGAGGGGAAGAGCTCGCAGAAGACTTCAAGGACTTTTTCCCCGCCGCGCATGCCGGTCAGCCAATCGTGTACGAGAGCGACTCTCACAAGAAGACCTCCATGCGAACGCCTTGGACTGTTCTCTTTTTCTTTACGGATTTTTAATATCAGGAGGTTGAATATTCAGGGGCGTGCGCGCCCCCTGAAAAGTATAATCCACAATCCTGGGTCGTCAAATGCAGGGCCCGGCTCCCAGGAAAGGCGAGCGGAGGGCGGGTTCAGGATGAAAAAGGGGGAGGATTCAGGAGAATTGGAAAAAGAGCGGGGTTAAGGAGGGGTTTTACGTAAATACTGGTATCAGGGAATCAGGAGACCCAGGGCATACCCGACACCACGGCCCGAAGGAGCGGGCCTGGCCTTAGCGAATAAAGGAAATCGCTCTCAGCAAGGGATGAGTAACAGCCGTTGCAGCTGAAATCCCCTATTTCCCGGAATGCCGAGCCGAAACCGAGATCAAGCCCGCTCGGCCAGTTTCGCGAGCCGAAGACCGTGTAGCACGGCGCAACCTCCCCCGCGGGCGTGACCGCGCAGTAGAGCCTTCCTGCAAGGCATTTACGGCTGTTCCTTTCCCATGCAGGTATGCTTATATGAGAAAGGTACTCGGACGAGTTGACGATGTGTCTCTTCTTTCTCTTGAGCTCCCTGAGTTTCCTCAGGGCTTCGGCGTAAGCAGGCGCTTTCGGCGCGATTGCGCCTATCCTCGCCTCGATAGAGGAGAATGGATAAGGGAGGACCGGCTGGAACATCATCCCTACACCGAGCCTTGCCGCCTCATCCACGATCCAGGGGATATGGTCGAGATTCTCCCTTGTCAGTACGGTATTGGTCAGGACCCTGAGCCCGGCCCGCCTTGCGGCCCGTATCCCGGCCACGACATCCCCGTATGTCCCTTCCATCCTCAATCTGTCGTGTACGCCGGGCGGGCCGTCAAGGCTTACAACGAGCGTCGTGAGCCCCCTGAGGCTCCGTATGCTCTTTTCGACCAGAGAGCCGTTGGTGAAGACTACCGTATTCACGCCCCGGCCCGAGGCATGGGATATGAGCTCGCCGAGGTCGTCCCTCATAAGGGGCTCGCCGCCTGTAAAGCTTAAGCTTTGCATCCCCATTGACGAGAACTCGTCTATCATGCCGAGGGCGTCTCTCGTCGAGAGGTCCTCTTCCCTGAGCCTCCATATGTCGCAATACTCGCAGGTGAAATTGCACCTGTACGTCGTAATGAAGGCGACCGAGAGCGGGACCCTCCTGCCTGAGAGCCTGGCAGCCGCTGCCCTGGCAACGGCTCGTATCTTACCTCGCGAGTTGTTCAACTGACCATGGGACCAGAGTGATCCTGCCAATTGCCCCGATTGCGACCGCACTATAATAGATATCTCCCATCAGACCGCATTGGAAAAGGCCTGGGCGCTATCTCCCTCCGCAAGCACCTTATTAAACTCGCTCATGACCTGCTCCTCGAGCATCTGCCTTGTGGGCTTATCCAGCGGATGGACAAGGTCCCTGTAGGTGCCGTCCTTCATCTTCTTGGCGGGCATGGCCACGAAATACCCGGTATTGCCTTTTATCACCTTCATGTCTCTCACAACGAAACAGTCGTCGAGCTTGATAGTCACATAGGCCTTTAGCTTTTCATCCCCGTCCACCGGAAGCACCTTGATCTCGGTAATGCGCATCTTCTTCCTCCCCCCTGATAGTGTGATGACTATGTGTTTTCACTGCAAACCTTTTGAGCCGGGCCGATGCCTGACGACAGTCCGTAAGGCATTGTTTTGAATTGCAACCGATGTGCCAACGATTGATGTAAAAAAATATTTAATACAATTAACGGGATTCGGATAAGACCTGTTGCTTACCTGAATATATACGCACAGCTTAATGTGCAAGGCGCATATGGATTTGTGCACCATACGAACATGCGGTTTTAAAAATCCGGGGGATTGGGCGGGGCCGAAGAAAACGGTTATGCGCGGACTTGGATAGCATACCCGTTGACTTCAAAAAGGCTTTGCATTAATCTATTGCGCATGAAAAAACTTACCTATAAGAAAGCCGGCGTTAATATAGACGAAGGCGGCAGGCTCGTCACTCTCATAAAGCCCTCGGTGCGCTCGACCTACCGGAAAGAGGTGATGGGAGACATCGGCGGGTTCGGCGCCCTTTTCTCGGGAAAGTTCAGGGGCATGAAAGACCCGGTGCTGGTATCCTCCACCGACGGGGTAGGCACCAAGCTCATGGTGGCCTTTGCCGCGGACAGGCACGACACGATAGGCATCGACCTCGTTGCCATGAGCGTGAACGACATACTCGTTAGCGGGGCAGAGCCGCTCTTCTTCCTCGACTACTTCGCAACCGGCAGGCTCGACGCAAAAAGGGGCGCGGAAGTGGTCAAGGGAATAGCGGAAGGCTGCAGGCTCGCCGGATGCGCCCTCATAGGGGGCGAGACGGCCGAGATGCCGGGCCTTTACAGGCCGGGAGAGTATGACCTCGCGGGCTTCGCGGTCGGCGTGGTCGAGAGGAAAAAGATGGTGGACGGCTCCCGGATAAGGCCGGGAGACAGGATAATCGGGCTTGCTTCGAGCGGCCTCCATAGTAATGGCTATTCGCTCGCAAGGAAGGTAATCTTCGAATCCCTCAGGCTCAAGGTGACCGACAGGCCGAAGGGCTTTAAAACCAATATCGGGACCGCCCTCCTTGCGCCGACCCGGATATACGTGAAGCCGGTCTTGAAGCTCATGAAGGGCTGCGAGGTCCTCGGAATGGCGCACATAACTGGCGGCGGCTTTACCGAGAACATACCGAGGGTGCTTCCGAAAGGTACTATCGCGGTCATAGAAAAAGGCTCGTGGCCCGTGCCTTCCATATTCAGGCTCCTCAGGGATGGCGGCCCGGTCGATGAGAGCGAGATGTTCAGGACCTTCAATAACGGCATAGGGCTCGTCATCATCGTGAGGGCCGGAGACGAGGCCCGTGCGCTTAAGAAGCTTGCGGCACTCGGCGAGAAGGCCTGGACCATAGGCGAAATTGCCCGGAGCAAAGGCGCGCCCCGGGTTGAATTCGCCGGAAAAGCGGGTATGATTTAATGGTCAACTTAGGGGTGCTCGTATCCGGGAGCGGCACGAACCTCCAGTCGATAATAGACGAAATAGAGGCCGGAAGGCTCGACGCCTCCGTAAGGGTGGTCGTCTCGAACAAACCCGACGCCTATGCCCTCGAGCGCGCAAGGAAGCACAACATCCCTGTCGCGGTCGTCAGGGTCAAGGACTTCCCCCAGAAAGAGGCCTTTGATTCCGAGGTGCTCCGGGTCTTAAGAGAGCACGGTGTGGAGCTTGTGGTGCTTGCGGGTTTCATGCGGATAATAACCAGGGTGCTCCTGGACGCGTTCCACATGAAGGTTATGAACATACATCCCTCGCTTCTTCCTGCCTTTCCGGGATTAGAGGTGCAGAAGGCCGCTCTCGAGTACGGTGTCAAGTTCTCGGGCTGCACCGTCCATTTCGTTGACGACGGCGTGGATACGGGGCCCGTAATAATCCAGGCGGTCGTGCCCGTTAAGGACGAGGACACGGTCGAGTCGCTATCAAAACGGATACTCGCGGAAGAGCACAGGATCTACCCGAGAGCCGTACAGCTCTATAGCGAAGGAAGAATCGAGGTAAGGGGCAGGAGGGTTTTCGTAAGAAACGGTAAGGCGACGTCAGGGGCGATGGAAAATCCCGGAGAAGATTAAAGGGATGTACAACGGACCGGTCATAGTGAGCGCCTGTCTTCTGGGCCTCCGGACCCGCTACGACGGGAAGGACGCCTACTCCATCGAGGCCGTAACCCGGCTCGATGGGAGGACGATAATCCCGGTATGCCCGGAGCAGCTGGGGGGCTTGCCTACCCCGCGCCCCGCATCCGAAATACTCGACGGCGACGGGGCGGCTGTCCTGACCGGCTCTGCAAAGGTCATTGACGAGTTCGGTGCAGACGTCACGCTACAGTTCATGAAGGGCGCCATGGACGTCCTTCAGATAGCCAAGATTACCGGCTCGGAAGAGGCCTTCCTGAAGGAGAGAAGCCCCTCGTGCGGGGTCGGCACCATCTGCAGGGACAGTCTTTGCGTAAACGGGACTGGAGTTACCGCCTCGCTCCTTAAGCGGGAGGGGCTTACGCTCACTGGTTTTTAGGTTTCATGCGGCCCTTTCACCCTTGCTTCGATACCAGCCGCCCTCGCGCGGATTGTAATTAACCCGACTAAAAAATCACCAAGATAAGCGGAGGCCGCGGTATGAAAGTCACCTGGCATGGGCACTCGTGTTTCATAGTGGAGGCTCAAGGAAAGAGCGTCATAATCGATCCGTTCCTTAGCGGCAACCCGACGGCAAAGGCAAAGCCGTCGGAAGTGAAGGTCGACGCGGTGCTCGTAACGCACGGCCACGGCGACCACCTGGGCGACGCGGTAGAGATATCCAGGGCCAACAAGGCCCCGATTATCGGCACTTTCGAGCTCGTGAACTACTGCACTTCAAAGGGCGCAACCGGCCATGCGATGCACATAGGCGGAAGCCATTCTTTTCCATTCGGAAGTGTAAAGCTCACCATAGCCCACCACGGCTCATCGACCGAGGCCGGCGCCACCGGAAATCCCTGCGGCTTCATAGTGAGCATGGACGGCAAGACCCTCTATCATGCCGGCGACACCGGGCTTTTCACGGACATGGCCCTCATTGGCGAGACGAACTCCATAGACTGCGCCCTCCTTCCCATAGGCGACAACTTCACAATGGGGATCGAGGACGCGATAAGGGCCGTCGGGTTCCTTAAGCCCAGGGTCGCGGTCCCTATGCACTATAATACATTCGACCTCATACGGCAGGACCCGCAGGCCTTCAGGAAGGGGCTCGAAGGCAAGCCAGTCGAGGTGAGGATAATGAAGCCCGGCGAGAGTACGGAGATATAAGCCGCTATTTTCAGGGAAGATTGATTAATTCATTGTTCGTCATTGCGAGCGTGTGAGCCGAAGCCGCGAGCGAAGCGCGGCGGGAAGCAATCTTTGAAAATCAGGTGCTTTGAGATTGCTTCGTCGTTTCACTCCCCGCAATGGCGGCAAAAAAGGAAAATCAATCAAACCTTCTCAGGTAAAAGGCCCTGTCCGGAATCCGGACAGGGCCTTTCTTATTCTGCCGGTTCTATCCTTCCGGCACTCATCTCGCTTCCTTGCTGTCCTCCCATATGCCGAAGGTATTTCCCTCTGTGTCGAGGCATATGGCGTAGTAGCCCATTCCGGGCACGGCCTTTTTCGAGACCAGCGTCTTCCCGCCGAGCGCCTTTGCCTTCTCCATGAATTCGTCTATTGAGCTCACGTCAATGTAGTTGGTGATCGTCTGCTTCGGGCTTTCCCTCCGCATAAGGCCGCCGTCTATGGGGTGCTCGCCGGTCGTATTTATGAGCCAGTATTCCATTCCGGGTATCTTCTCGATCTGCCAGCCGAACATGTCGTAATAGAACCTCCGCGCCCTGTCAGGGTCGTCGGCGGGGATCTCGAAATGCACTACCGTGGGCATAGGCAGCCCCCCTTTCATAAAGCCATAATACAAATCTAACCGGAAAACCTGCCTTGTCAACAAACCATTGAGGTCGGCGGGGCACGGAGATGAAATGACTTCGCTCAAGCGCCGCCGTAATGGTTGTACCTGTTAGTCCTAACAGATTGCTGAAAAACTCAAAATCACATAAGGCTGCTCAAAAAGCTCAAGATGCAAGGAGTCGGAAAGTGAGGAATGAGGCGTACTTTTATAGTACCTGCATGAAGACGACGCCTTGAAGCGGGCTTTGAGCAGCCTGCTACACGCTCCTCGATGCGACGGCCCTGGCAAGGCCCGGCTCTCCCAGGATGGCGAACCTGCCCATGTACCAGTAGTATTTCATGAACTCGATCGCTAGAAGGCCGAGCCCCTTTCCGCCGTACCAGTTGTCTATCTCGAAGTTGGAAGTAGATACGCTGTAAGGCTCTATCCGAAGGTCAGGCATGACCTTGCTGAAGGTGTAATGGGCCCTCTTTATGTGATAGCCGGAGGTTATAAGGACCATGGACTTAAGCCCCTTCTCCTCCATTATCCTTCTCACCTCAAGGGCGTTCTCATATGTGCTCTTCGAGAATTTTTCAAGCACTATGCTCGGGCGCTCGACCAGGTTCACCTGGTTCAGGTATATGGAGTCGAGGTCCGCGTCCGCGTGGACCCCGCTCAATATAAGAACCGCCCCCTTCCCTTTCCTCAAAAGCGACAATCCCTCGGCCGTCCTCCCGCGCCCTCCGGTAAGTACGACTATCGCGTCGGCCCCTGTGCCTGCCTGCCTGTAGGCCCTCGTGTCGTCGACAAAATCGAGGAAAAGCGAGGTGACCACGGAAAACGCCGCGATAACGGCTATTAATATGATAGTGCCCCTTCTTTTCATAGCGCTTCCGGCCAGGACGCGGCCCATTGCCATTCTAACCCATGTACCTGCCTAAAAAAAACTTGCAAAACCCGCTCTCTTATGATAAATATATTAATTCAAACATTTTTGGAGGTAATAACATGGCAGGCACATGTGAGATATGCGGGAAGGGCCCTTCGTTCGGCAACAACGTAAGCCATGCGAATAACAAGACCAAGCGGAGATGGAACCCCAACCTCCAGCCCGTAAAGGCCGTCCATAACGGCAGGGTCAGGAAGATAAAGGTCTGCAGCAGGTGCATCCGCTCGGGGGCCGTAGTAAAGGCCGCCTGACGACCGCGTCTTATTGACAGGGCCTGCCGCCTATGCGGCAGGCTTTTTTTTATTTCACCTTATTGCCGACCACCGCTACCGCGTCTATCTCCACCCCGACCCCCTTGGGAAGAGCGCTCACCCCGACTGTCGCCCTGGCCGGAAAAGGCCTGGAAAAGAACTCTCCGTAAACGGTATTCATCTCGTTGAACCTGGCCAGGTCTGAAAGGTACACAGTCGTCTTTACGACGTCCTTAAGCCCTGCGCCTGCCTCCTCGAGGACAGCCTTTAGGTTTTCGAGCACCTGCCTGGTTTCAGCCACAATGCCGCCTGCGACTGCATTCCCTGTGGCCGGGTCTATAGGTATCTGCCCGGAGACGAAGATGAGGTCCCCTGCCCTTACGCCCTGTGAATAGGGGCCAATTGCCGCGGGCGCTTGCCCGGTCTTTATTTCTTCTTTTTTCATCCGTTATCCCTTCCCGCCACGCCGCCGCATTTGATTTCCATAAGAACCGTAAGGGGCTCAGGGAACGCTCTCAGCCTCTGCTTCCCTTGGGGTTCCGCTCTTTATCCTTTCGACCTTCGTCACCTTCTTTATGCTCTTGAGCGCGGATATGATGTTCTTCAGGTGGTTCGAATCGCTCACCTCCACCTCGAAGGTGCAAACGGCCTTGTTGTCCTGGCTCGTCCTTATGTCCGCGCTCGATATGTTGGCGTCCGCGGTCTTTATGGCGTTCGTCATCTCGGCCAAAAGCCCTTTCTCGTTCCTGCAGACCACCTGTATGCTGACCGGCCTCATGGACTTGATCTTCCGGTCCCACGCGACCTCTATCCTCCTGTCCCTGTCGATATGAAGGAGGGTGGGACAGCCAACCGCGTGGATGGCAACGCCCTGGCCGTGAGTGATGTAGCCCTCTATCTCGTCGCCGGGAAGAGGGTTGCAGCACTTGGCGAAACGGACCAGCACGTCCTCCACGCCCCTCACGATTATCGCGCTCCTGTCCTTTTCCCCGGGCTTCCACTTGTCGAACATCCTCCTGAAGGAGAACTTCTGGCGGTCGCGGAGCTTCTCGGGCGGCAGGAGCTTTCCGAGCACCTGGTTCGCCGATATCTTCCCATAGCCGACGGAGGCAAGGAGGCTTTCGGCGCCCTGCACGCCGAACCCGGCGGCGATTTTCTCGAACTCCTCGGATTTGAGGAACTTCCCCGGTTCGAGGCTGTGGCGCGTAAGCTCTTTATCCAGTATCTCTTTCCCGAGGGCGATGGACTTTGCCCTCTCCTCGGTCTTTATCCACTGCCGTATCCTGGCCTTGGCCCTGGAGCTTACGACGAACTTAAGCCAGTCCTTCGAGGGGTTGTGGCTCTGGGAAGTGATTATCTCGACGATGTCGCCGTTCCGGAGCCTGTATTTCAGTGGCACCATCTTGCCGTTCACCTTGGCGCCGGAGCAGGTGTTCCCTATGTCGGTATGGACCGAGTAAGCGAAATCCACTGGGGTAGCGCCGAGCGGGAACTGCTTTATATCGCCCTTTGGCGTAAAGACGAAGACCTCCTCCGGGAAGAGGCCGACCTTGAGGGAGTCCATGAACTCGTCCGAGTCCTTCAAGTCCATCTGGAACTCAAGGAGCTGCCTGAGCCACGCGAAGCTCTTGTCGTCCTTGCCCTCGGGTTCCCTCCCCTCCTTGTACCTCCAGTGGGCGGCGATGCCGTACTCGGCAATCCTGTGCATCTCCTCGGTCCGTATCTGCACCTCCATCCTCACCCCAAAGGGGCCGACGACGGTCGTATGGAGGGACTGGTACATGTTGAGCTTGGGGATGGCGATATAGTCCTTGAACCTACCGGGCACGGGCTTCCATGTGGAGTGTATGATGCCGAGGACGCCGTAGCAGTCCTTCAGGGTATTAACGATCACCCTGAAGGCCATTATGTCGTATATCCTGTCGAATTCGACGTCCTGTTCCTTCATCTTCTTGTAGATGCTGAACAGGTGCTTCGGCCTGCCGCTCACATCGCCCTCGACGCCGTTCTCCTTAAGCTTCGCCTCGATCTGCTCCTTCACCGTCTCGATGAAGTTCTCTTTGATGTTCAGGGCGCTCGCGAGCTTCTCTTTGAGGTCGGCGTAGCTCTCGGGCTCGAGGTACATGAAGGCAAGGTCCTCGAGCTCGGTCTTTATCCACCCGATGCCGAGTCGGTTGGCGAGCGGCGCGTATATATCGAGCGTCTCCTGGGCTATCTTCCTCTGCTTGGCCGGGTCGAGCGACCCCAGCGTCCTCATGTTATGGAGCCGGTCCGCGAGCTTTATGAGGATGACCCTGATGTCGCGGCCCATGGCCAGGACCATCTTCCGGAAGTTCTCGGCCTCGTGGTCGGCCTTCTTCTCGAAAGTCATGCGGCTCAATTTTGTAAGCCCGTCCACCAAGCCGGCTATTTCAGGGCCGAAAAGCTCGTCTATCCTCTCGATGGTGGTGTGAGTGTCCTCGACCGTGTCGTGGAGGAGCCCGGTAGCGACGCTCTGCGAGTCCATCCTCATATCCGCGAGGATATTCGCCACCTCAAGCGGGTGCGTGAGATAGGGCTCCCCTGACTGCCTTATCTGCCCCTGATGCAGGACGCCGGAGACCACGTATGCCTTTTTTATGAGCTCCAGGTCGGCCTTAGGGCTGTAGGAAGCCACCTTCTCCAATATGTTCTCGAGCCTGACCATATAGTAACAATTTAACCCAATAAACTCCCTTTTTCAATAGACAAGGGGCGCCGCTTGAGGCTCAAGCGGCCGTTACGGCGTCCCGGCCGGGGTGATTGCGATTGCCTTCCTTCCCTCTTTTCTGTTATTATTTTCTCCTATGAAGTTCCTCAGGAAATCGCTCTATTTCGTCCTGGCCGCGGTAATCCTTGGCTTCGGGACGTACTGGTACTTTACCCGCGACCTCCCGCCGCTCGACACCATCCAGGACTATAACCCCAACCTGGTGACAAAGGTCCTCTCGCATGACGGCAGGCTCATAGGCGAGTTCTATATAGAGCGGAGAGTCGCAGTAGACCTCGACCGGGTTCCGGCCCACCTCATAAACGCCTTCATAGCCGCCGAGGACGCCGGGTTCTACGAGCACGAGGGCATAAGCTACTCGAGCATATTCAGGGCATTCCTTAAGAACCTCCAGGCCGGCCGGGTCGTCCAGGGCGGCTCCACCATAACCCAGCAGGTCGCGAAGAGCTTCTTTCTCTCCTCGGAGAAGACGATCTCGAGGAAGGTCCGCGAGGCCATAATGGCCTTCAGGATAGAAAAAAACCTCAATAAGCAGGAGATACTCCATCTCTACCTGAACCAGATATACCTGGGGAGCGGCGCTTACGGCATCCAGGCCGCTTCCGAGGCCTACTTCGGCAAGGACGTAAGCGAGCTTACGCTTGCCGAGTCGGCCCTCCTCGCCGGGCTTCCCAAGGCGCCAAGCAAGTATTCGCCATACGAGAGCATGGAGCTTGCCCGGAAAAGGCAGGAATACGTCCTCGACAGGATGGTCGAAACGAATTACCTCACGCGGAGCGAGGCGGACAGGGCCTATGCCGAGGGGCTCAAGCTCGTGCCGAGGCGCTCTGAAAGCCTTTGGGTGGGCCCCTATTTCACGGAGGAGGTCAGGAAACACCTGGAGGCGAAGTACGGGGCAGAGCTCCTTTACAGGGGCGGCCTCGAGGTGCATACGACCCTTGACGTCGAGATGCAGAGGGCCGCGAACAGGGCGGTGGACCTGGGGCTCCGCGAGCACGACAAGCGGCGCGGGTTCAGGGGCCCTGTTAAAACGCTCAAGACAAAAGAGGAAGCCGAGGCCTTCAGGAAGGAAATGGAAAAGAAGCTCTTACACGACCAGCCCGGGCCCGGGAAATACTATCTTGCCGTGGTCAAGTCGTTCAGCGGCAGGGACCGGAGCCTCTCGGTCGACATAGGCGGAAAGCCCGGCGTCATCTCGGCTGAGGACATGCAATGGGCAAGGCTCTATAACCCCACCCGCGAGCCTGACGGCGGAAGGCAGGAGGACCTCCGGAAGATACTCAAGGCCGGAGACGTCGTGCAGGTCGCGGTAAAGGCGATGCCGGAGAGCGCGGCTGCCCCCCTTGAGCTCAGGCTCGAACAGGAGCCGCTTGCGCAGGCCGCGCTCCTCGCAATGGAGCCGGAGACCGGGGCCGTCAAGGCGATGGTCGGCGGCTTCGATTACTCCAAGAGCCAGTTCAACAGGGCCATGCAGGCCATGAGGCAGCCGGGCTCGGCCTTCAAGCCCATTATATACACGGCTGCAATGGACAGCGGCCTTACTCCCGCGAGCATCGTAATGGACTCCCCTGTCGTATTCGAGGACACTGAAAGGGAGGACTCCTGGAGGCCCAGGAACTATGACGAGCAGTTCTACGGCCCGACTACCATCAGGGAGGCCATAGCGAGGTCCAGGAACGTAATAACCATCAAGGTGCTCAAGCAGATGGGCGTAAAGCAGGCGCTCAATTACGCAAGGCTCCTGGGCATAAACTCGCCGCTTGCGGGCGACCTTTCGCTGGCTCTCGGCTCATCCGCGGTTACGCTCCAGGAACTGACTGTCGCCTTCTCGACCCTCGCGAACCTCGGCGTAAAGCCTGCCCCCTTGCTCGTTACAAGGGTCGTTGACCGGACGGGCCGCGTACTCGAGGAGACAGGGGCTTTTTCGACGTCGGTCATCAGCCCGCAGACGGCGTATATCATGACGAGCCTCCTCCAGGGGGTCGTCGAGTCCGGAACCGGCATGAGGGCCCGGGCCCTAGGGCGGCCCGTCGCCGGAAAGACCGGCACTACCAACAACCTGAACGACGCATGGTTCATAGGCTATGTGCCGGGGCTTGCGGCAGGGGCCTGGGTGGGGTATGATGATGAAAAGCCCCTCGGAACGAGAGAGACGGGCTCCAGGGCCGCTCTCCCCATTTGGCTGAGCTTCATGTCCGAGGCGATTGCAGGGACCCCGGCGAACGGGTTCCCGGTCCCTGAGGGCCTGGAATTCGCCCGGATCGACCCGGCGACGGGCCTCCTGGCCAACGATTCCACAAAGGACGCCGTCTTCGAGGTCTTCAAGGCCGGGACGGCGCCGATAGAGTTATCGCCCGCCCGGAACATCGGCGGGCCCTCGGACTTCTTCATGATAGACACGGACCAGGCCCCGGCCCCCAGGACCAGGCCCGATGAAACCGAGTTCCTGGACTGAGTTTTTATGATGCCACTTGTCGACGCATACGGGCGTAGTATTGAGTACCTCCGGATTTCGGTCACTGACCGCTGCAACCTCCGCTGCGTCTACTGCATGCCGCCGGAAGGCATAGACCTAGCCGAGCCCGAGCACATCCTGAGGTATGAGGAGATATTGAGGCTTGCGAGGATTGCGGCTAGGGGCGGCGTTACTAAGGTCAGGGTAACAGGCGGGGAGCCGCTCGTAAGGAAAGGCATCATCGATTTCCTCAAGGACCTCGCCTCAATACCGGGCATAGAAGACCTGAGCCTTACGACTAACGGCGTGCTCCTCAAGGAATACGCCAGGAGGCTCAGGGAGGCCGGGCTCAGGCGGGTCAATGTGAGCCTCGATTCATTGAAGCGCGAAAGGTTCGCTGCCATGACCCGCGGCGACAGGCTCTCGGAGGTGCTCGAAGGCCTCGATGAGGCCCAGAAGGCCGGGCTTACCCCGGTCAAGATAAATATGGTCGTCATAAAGGGATTCAACGACGACGAGATAATAGATTTCGCCCTAATCTCGAAGGAGAAGCCCTACCATGTAAGGTATATCGAGTACATGCCCTTCAACACCCAGGAGGGCTGGCAGAGGGAGAAGTGCCTGACCGCCAGGGAGATAAAGGAGCGCATAGAGGCCGCGCTCGGACCGCTGGAGCCCGTCATCGACTCCAAAGACGGCGCAGGGCCTGCGAGGAGGTTCAGGTTCAAGGGCGCTCCCGGTGAAATAGGCCTCATAAGCCCGGTATCGGAGCACTTCTGCGGCTCCTGCAACCGTCTCCGCCTTACCTCTGACGGGAAGCTCAGGACCTGCCTCTTCTCGGATACCGAAGCGGACCTCCGCACCCCGCTTCGGGACGGCTCAACGGACGAGGCCATCGAAAGGATATTCCTTGCCGCCGTCCGGGAAAAGCCCAAGGGGCACGCGATAAACGAGAACATCTTCAAAAAATGCAGCAGGACGATGAGCCTCATAGGCGGGTAGTCCGGCTCATCCTTATCATTCGGGGCCTGTCGGCCCGCGTTGAGCGTCCATGGTGGGAACGGTTTTGAGATGACGACGTTCGGAAGAACCCGCGTTGCGATACTCCTCGCAATTGCCTTAATCCTCTCAGTACTCGCCTATTCGAACACCTTTACCGGCGAATTCCAGTTCGACGACGACGGCACCGTGGCGGAAAACCCCTATGTCACGGATATCGGTAATTTCCGTGGTCTGACCTTGGCGAAATCCTTCGTTGACGGCATCCGCCCGGTAGCGACCTTCACCTTCTCCGTAAATTATTATTTCTGGGGCCTCGACGTTCTGCCCTACCACGTAACCAACTTCGCCGTTCACGCCATATGCGGACTCCTGGTCTTTTATCTGGCGTTATTGACCGCGCGCTCGCCAGGGCTACTTTACGATGAAAACCGCTCCCTTTTCATAGCCTTTCTCACCTCTGCCATATTCCTCCTCCATCCGGTCCAGACCGAGTCCGTAAGCTATATATCGCAGAGGTATGAATCGCTCGCTTCGCTATTCTACCTCGCCTCCCTCATCGCGTTCATAAAGGCGCGGCAGGCAGCCGGAGTGCCTCGGAGATACACCTTCTATGCTTTGTCCGTAGCCGCGGGAATACTGGCGCTCGGCAGCAAGCAAAGCGCAATAACTCTGCCGCTCATGATAATGCTCTATGATTTTTATTTCCTTAACGAAAAGCCCTCCCTGAAAAGGATGGCCGGGCCTTTGATATTCCTGGCCCTTGCGGCAGTTGCCGGGTTGATCATCATAAAGGGGCTCAAGGGAGCCGACGCCGGCTTCTCTGTCCAGGGCTTCACGCCCTGGGAATACCTTTTAACCCAGTTCAGGGCGATCGTAACCTACATAAGGCTCCTATTCCTCCCTGCCTGGCAGAACCTCGATTACGATTTCAGGATAAGCAGGAGCCTTTTTGAAATTGACACACTCCTTTCATTCCTGTTCCTTCTTTCGCTTTTCGTCTCCGCCCTATTCCTCTTAAGGAGGGCGCGGGCCTCCTCGTTCTTCATACTCTGGTTCTTTATCATACTCGCGCCCACTTCGAGCATAATCCCCCTGGTAGACCCGGTATTCGAGCACAGGGTCTATCTCGCCTCGGCAGGCGTTTTTTTCATCTTTTCGGATACGATGTGGGCCGGGCTTTCATGGGCATGGAAAAGGCGGCCTGCCCGCGGCCGGGCCTTGGCGATTTCAGGTGCCCTCGTCCTCATGCTCCTGCTTTCAGGGCTTACATACGAGAGAAATGAGGTATGGCGGACGAAGCTCTCGATGTGGCTGGACGTTGCAATGAAATCACCGATGAAATCCAGGCCGCACAACAACCTCGGGAACTGCTACATGCTTCTGGAGAGGCCCGTTGAGGCCATAGAGGAATACAAAAAGGCGATAGCGCTCGACCCCGGCAACATCGAAGCCTACTATAACATATCGCTCAATCTTGAGAAGACAGGCCGCTTCGACCAGGCCGTATATTATTACGATATCTTCTCAAGGAACGCGCCATCCCGGTACGAAAGGCAGAAGGAGTTCGCAAGGAAAAGGGTCGAGAGGTTCAGGGAGATAGAGCGGCTCGGTTTTGCCGCGGGCCAGTAGGCGCCCTGATACCCGGCCCTTAGGAGGCAGGACTTCATGCGAGGGGACGGCCGTGCTCCCCGAGGATGAACCTGTTCGTGTCAATGCCGTACTTTCCCGGGCTTGCAGAGCCTTTTATGCAGAGGCCTTTACATTCAGAAAGGGCCAACTCCACAGGGGGCGCGAGGGACTGGCCGTTCCTGTTCAATACGACCAGCACTGCGGGTTTTAGCGGGTCTTCGCGGTCGTTCGATTTAACAACGGCTATCTCCCCTGTTGAGAGCTCAACCACGCTTCCTATCGGATATATGCCTACGCACCGGATAAAGCCCTGCAGGAAGCGGGCGTCGTAGACGGAGTTATTCCCGAAGGACATTACCTGCAGGGCCTCGTGCGGCGTGAAGCTCTTCCTGTAAGCCCTCTCCGAAGTCATTGCTTCGTAGCCTTCGGCAACGCTGACTATGCGCCCGAACTCGTGTATGCGCGTGCCTGAGAGCCCTTCAGGATATCCCTTGCCGTCCATCCTCTCATGGTGCTGGCGCGCAGTGATTATCGAGGAGCGCTTTATGCCGTCGGTCTTGTGGAGCAGGTCGGCGCCAAGCTCGGAATGCCTCTGCATCTGAGCGAGTTCGCTTTCAGTGTACCGCCCTGTTTTCTTAAGCAGGGCTCCTGGGACAAGGAGCTTTCCTATGTCATGGAGGACCGCCGCCATGCCGAGCTCGATTAGCTTTTCCCTGTTAAAGCCCAGCTCGCTGCCAAGGGCAATCGACAGTATGCAGGAATTGAGGGAATGCCGGAATGTGCAGTCGTCGTTGTCCCTCAGCCACGCGAGGCAGGTCAGGGCCTCGGGGTTTCTGAATATGCTGTCTATCATCCTGACGACGATCAGGCCGAAGGCCTCCGCATCAATGCTCCTTCCGGCCCTGATGTCTGTAAGGAAGCCCATCACATGGGCTATGGCCTCGTCCTTGAGGGAGGCTGCCCTGTATATCTCCTCTTCGAATTCCACGGCCTCCGGAAGCGCTGCGCCCGCGTCCAGAACGGGATGCGCCGCATCCTGAGGGTCAGGCTCTCCGGCCGGTCCTGCTGCGCAATCGTCCGGTATAACATAGGCAATGCCGTACCCCCTGCCCCGGAAGGTTTCTATGTCGGCATCGCTTCTAACCAGGAGCGAGTTCATGAAAAAAGACGGCCTGCCGGTATCGTCTTTTTCAAGGGCGCAGAGCTTCATCCCCTTTTTAAGCTCGTCCATCGGTATCTTTCTGAACATCCACGCCCCCGAGAACGGAAGTAATTACATTAAGAATTGCCTATAAGCGCTTGAAAAAACAGGGTTTTCGAGTAATAGCCAGCCGGGCATCTTGAGATGCACGCCCAGGAACAGGATTCAAATAAATATGGATGGTATCAGTCTTGATTTCGGTTGGAGAGTGGATGGCCTTTAGTCTTTTTCGAGATATGCCGATGTTGATGATAGAGCGCTTCCATGTACCCGGGCAATAACGGGTTTCACCACCCGAGCTTGAGCCTTTCGGCGAGCCTGTCAGGAAGACCGGCCCGAAGGACCTTTTCCGAGGCGGAGCGGATGTCGTACTCGACCCTGTGGAAAACCGCCTGGTTTTTCCTCGAGTCGAATACCAGGAATGCGGCCCTGGGGTCTCGGTCGCGGGGCTGGCCGAGCCCGCCAGGGTTTATGAGATACCTGGCGCCTTTGCCGAGCTTCAGGGGATTCTCATGGAGAAGTACCGCCTCTCCGTCCTTCTCCGAGTAGGCGGCCGGAACGTGCGTATGCCCAAAGAAGCAGATATCCGGCGCGCCAAGGCTCTCCATGAGCTCGAAATTCCTCTCAGCGTCCCTTGCCCCCATTATGTACCTGTCGATATCGTTTACCCAGCCGTGGACGGCCGTAAACCGCCCCTTGACAGTGAAACTTTTGGGAAGCCCCCTCAGGAATTCGAGGTTCTCCGGTTTTATGGCATCCCTCGTCCAGTACACGGCAGCCGCCGCGTGGTAGTTGAAGTTGTACGGCTCTTCGAACCCGGCCACCCTCGAGTCGTGATTGCCGATGACGCAAACGGCTCCCCTCTCCCTCAGAAGCTCTATGCATTCATTGGGGTTTGCGTTGTAGCCGACGATGTCGCCGAGGCAGATGATCTTGTCTACGCGGAGGCGTTCGGCTTCGCCAAGGAAGGCGGTCAGGGCTTCCAGGTTCGAGTGGATATCGGAGATTACGGCGTAAAGCATGGCTTACGGGCGGGGGCCGGCGCGGCCTGGAGATAAGGCCGTCTGTTTTTAGCGGCCTCAGTGTATTGTGCCCTTGATATCCTCTCCCTCGAACACGGCCTTGCCGGTCTGGAACGGGTCGCTCGTGAACCTGTCGCGGCAGGACTTGCAAAGTATGAAGATGAGCTCTTTTGAGACGTCCTCTTCGAGGGCCTTGGGGTCCATGCTCTCCATGGCGTCAAGGAGGTCGTTTATGCCCTCCTCGACATCCCCCTCGAAGTCCTCAAGGTAGCCGTCGAAATCAGCAAAGCTCCTTATTTCGAGTATATATTTGAGATTGCCTTTGGGCAGTTCCCTGCCGCAGCAATGGCATCTAAGTTTTTTCATCGGAAGCTTGTCCCTTTCCGGGGGAGTCCGCGCTCGGGGCAGCCGTTTGCGACGAGGAATCTTTGGGATTCAGCCCTCGACCGGGACTTGCCGGCGAAACCCGCCGGACGCAATTATTAAGTAATAATAAGTATGAAGGCTTGCTAAATCTTAACCCTAAAGATGCCGCTTGTCAAACCAAATGGGGCATGGTAATTTTGGCGGATGCAGTGCGATTTCATCTTATCGGCGGAGCCCATGGCCTCTCCCGCGCCCCCGCCGCCCCTGTTCAACGCGCCCGGGCCCGCAAGCGTCAGCACGGCGTCATTCTGCCCGGACCGGCTTGCCTGTCTCCGGGACTCTGTCAATCAAATAGGACGAGCACGATGCCGTTTTCCTGTCTCCTGAAAATCGGAGGTAAACTGAGCAGCCGTCTTGAAAGGATGGCCGGACCATGCGCGGCGCTTTTGAAGCTCGGCGCGGTAAGGCCGCCAAATGATCTTTTTGAGCCGTCGATGTCGGTCCTTCTTACGCAGACGCCGGAGCTGGCCCATGCTGACGCAAGGCGGGTCATGGGCGAATTACTCGACTTGAGGCACATGGATGAAAAGAACGGGTGGACCATCATGGAGAAGGGCCTGCCCCCCCGGAGGCTTGCGCTGCCGTTCCTTGCCGGGCTTTTCACAATCATCATAGGAGCTCTCCTGGCAGTCCTTTTCGCATTCGAGGGCACAATAACGCTTAAGTCAGGCTCCCCGGCGGCGTTCACGCCTGAAGACCGGGGCATCCTCAGGCCTTTCTGGGCTGGTGCCGGGGAAAGTGATATACGCCTCCTTTTCGAGGGCTCCGAATCAGAATATGTCGAGACCGTAGCTACTGAAGAGGCCTTCAGGCCGGTAGAGGTGAAGGCGAGGCTTAAGGTTACGCGGGACGGGTCCGCTCTCGAGGGGCTTGCGGGCACGAGAGAGCCGTTCAAATACGGGGGATTTGCATTCAGCCTGATGGAACTGGAGCAGACGCTCAGGTTGAGGATAGACGACAGCCCCATTCCCATTAACGCACGGCCCGGCGCAGAGGCCCTCATACCCGGGAGCCTTTCGACCCTCTTATTCGGTCAGTTCAGGAACGGCGTTGTCGCGAAAATCGACGGCTCCCGGGAGGAGCTTAAGCCCCATATTACCGTAAGGAAAAAAGGGACGTCAGGGGAGCCGGCAACGCTCCGGCCCGGCGAGCCGGTTATAGTCGACGGCGCGCTGGTTTCTCTTGCCGATGTTAGGGAGACGGCGGTCATCCGGTACAGCTACGACCCCGGTCGAGCGGTCCTTCTTGCGGGCGGTCTTATTACGGTCCTCACCATTATGCTCAAGCTCTGCTGGCCTTATTATTTTCTGGCCTACAGGATAGATGACTCCGGTGAGATCGTCCGCCTTGATCTCTTCGCATCCACAGGCGGGGCATTCGCTTCAAGGGAGAAGCTCCTCAACAGGATAGTGCGCCTCCTTACCAAGGACGACCTGAGGCTGGAGGCTCTCCCGGACTGATATTCCAGCCCACCTCTCAGTTGGCAAAAACCACCCCGCAGTGTTATCATTTTCCGATGGACATCAATTCGTTCATAGCAGAGATAAAGGCAAGGGCCGACCTGAGGGAGATAGTACACCACGAGGAACTCCCCTCCCGGGAGCCTGCCTACGCTGAACCTGCCCTGCCACTCCTGCCCGAGGTAAAGGAGGCCCTCGCGTCGATCGGGGTCGAGAGGCTCTTCACGCACCAGGCCGAAGGAATAGACCTCGTAAGGCAAGGGAAAAACGTGGTCGTCATGACCCCTACCGCCAGCGGGAAGAGCCTCATATACAACGTGCCGGTGGCAGAGGCCATCCTCAAGGATCCTGAGGCAAGGGCAATGTACATTTTCCCGCTAAAAGGGCTCGAGCAGGACCAGCTCGGTGCTTTCAGGGAGCTTACAGCAAGGCTCCCCATTGAAGCGGAAATAAAGGAGGAAAAAGGGAAAAGAAAGGCCTTCAAGCCCGGCATATCCGAGATATACGACGGCGATACCTCCCCATACAGGAGAAAGAAGATGCGCGAGGAGCCGCCTCGTGTCGTCCTTACTAACCCGGACATGATACACCTCGCCATAAACCCGTTCCACGGGAAGTGGGAGAGGTTCCTTTCGAACTTGAGGTTCGTAATAGTCGACGAGATACACGCCTACAGGGGCGTATTCGGCTCGCATGTGGCTAACGTCCTAAGGAGACTAAGGAGGGTAGCTAATCTTTACGGGAGCGACCCGGTCTTCATAGCCTCTTCGGCGACCATCGCAAACCCGAAAGAGCTGGCCGAGGGCCTTATTGGCAAGGACTTCGAGGCCATAACCGAAAGCGGCGCGCCAGCCGGGAGGAGGCACTTCCTTTTCCTCAACCCCGCTTCAGGCGGAAGCCCCTATACAACTGCTACAAGGCTTCTGGCCTCCTCGGTCCGGGCAGGTTTCAAGACCATTGCCTTTACAAAGGCCAGGAAGGTGACCGAGCTAATGCACTCCTGGATACTCGACGGCTGCCCTGATATAAGCCCGGTTGTAAGCTCCTACAGGGCAGGCTTCCTTCCCGAGGAGAGGCGCGATATCGAAAAAAGGCTTTTTAAAGGCGAGCTATCCGGGGTCATATCGACGAGCGCCCTCGAGCTCGGGGTCGATATAGGAGGCCTCGACGTCTGCATTCTCGTGGGCTATCCCGGGACCATAAGCTCGACATGGCAGAGGAGCGGCCGGGTCGGCAGGAGCGGACGCGACTCGCTCATCGTCATGGTAGCCCTCGCTGACGCGCTCGACCAGCATTTCATGCGTAACCCCCCGGACTTCTTCAGGCGCTCATCCGAATCCGCGGTCCTGGACCCGTTCAACAGGCCCATAGTAAAATCGCATCTCCTATCCGCGGCATCGGAGCGGTATCTAAGGGGCGACGACCAGGTCTATGATATGGCGAGACTTGAGCCTGTCCTCGAGGAACTGCAATCCGAAGGCAAGCTCAGGCGCGGCAGGCTCGACGTATGGTTCGCCAGGAAAAGGCGGCCCCAGATGGAGACCTCCATACGGGAGGCCGGAGAGGCCTACGCTATTATTAAAGACGGCGGCGGCCTGCTTGGCGAGTCAAGCTCGACGAGGGTCCTCTATGACCTCCATCCCGGCGCGATATACCTCCACAAGGGCCTCCAGTACAGGGTCGTCACTCTCGACATGCGCGACCGTGTGGCCGTCTGCAGGCCGGCTGGCGAGATAGCCTATTACACGCGGCCCATGACCGAGGAGGAATCCGAGATACTCTCCGAGGACGACTCGATGCCCTTGAGGAACGCGCTCGTTAAGTTCGGCACATTGAGAATCACTGAAAGGGTGCTCGGATACAGGAAAAAGCACATATTCACCGAGGCCCCGATGGGCGAGTTCCCGCTCGACCTGCCGCCCTCGGTATTCACTACCAAGGGAGTCTGGATGAAGGTCGGCGGAAGCGTTCTTGAAGAAGTGCGCGATAGCGGGTTCAGCATAGGCGGCGCTCTCCATGCCGCCGAGCACGCGATGATAGCGGCGCTCCCTCTATATGCCCTCTGCGACAGGATGGACCTCGGCGGAGTGAGCTACACCATGAACCCGGAGCTTCAGAGCCCCGCGATATTCGTCTATGACGGCCACGAGGGCGGGGTGGGACTTACCCGGAGGGGTTTCGATTGCCTGAGGAACTGGCTAGCCTCGGCCCTTGACCTCATGGAGGACTGCCCCTGCGAGGTGGCCTGCCCGTCCTGCACTCAGGACCCGAGGTGCGGCAATAATAACGAGCCGCTGGATAAGAGAGGGGCGTCCATTATAATCAGGGACTGGCTGGGTCGATGAGATCACTGGGTTTAAAGAATGCTCTTTTGAAATTAAAAAAGCCCTGCCAAACGGCAGGGCTTTTTTTGTTAATACCAAATAAGGAAACCTCTATAAATTAGAGATTTTTCCCGCAAACAAGGAAGGCCGGGAATAAAAAGCGGAACATATATGTCAATATGTGAGCATTTTTATTCCCGCCTGACGCAGAGTCCGGGGAAAAGATCATTTAGAGGTTGCCATAAATCAAAGCTCCTTCAATACAGCCTCTCCCATCTCGGAGCAGCTTACGCGGGTCATGCCGGGCTGCATGATATCGGCGGTCCGGAGGTTTTTCCTTAGGACCTTCTCGACAGCCATGTCGATCGAGTCAGCGGCCTCGTTCATGTCAAAGGAGTAGCGGAGCATCATGGACGCGGATAGTATGGTCGCAATGGGGTTCGCCATGCCCTTTCCGGCTATGTCCGGTGCGCTCCCGTGTATGGGCTCGTACATGGCCCTCCCCTTTCCCGAGCCGAGGCTCGCGGAAGGCAGCATCCCGATGGAGCCGGTAAGCATCGAAGCTTCGTCAGAAAGTATGTCGCCGAAGGTGTTCTCGGTCACGATAACGTCGAACTGCCTGGGGTTCCTTATGAGCTGCATGGAGCAGTTATCTACGTACATGTGGCTCAGTTCAACATCCGGGTAATCCTTCGACACCCTTACGACCACCTTCCTCCAGAGCTCGGTAGCCTCGAGGACGTTGGCCTTGTCGACGCTGCAGAGCTTCTTACTCCGCTTCCTTGCGACCTCGAACCCCACCCGTGCTATCCTCTCTATTTCAGAGGTAGTATAGACCATCGTGTTAACGCCACGCTCGGTCCCGTCCGGAAGCTTCTCGACACCCCTCGGCGAGCCGAAATAAAGCCCGCCGGTAAGCTCCCTTACCACGACGAGGTCCACGCCCTCTATTACCTCGGGCTTGAGGGTCGACGCCTCTATGAGCTCCTTGTATATCCTCGCGGGCCTCAAGTTTGCGAATAGGCCGAGCTCTTTTCTCAAGGCAAGAAGCGCCCTCTCGGGCCTTACGGAATAATCGAGCCCCTCCCATTTTGGGCCGCCGACCGCACCCAGAAGAACGGCGTCGCTCCCGAGGGCGATGCTCAGCACTTCATCCGTAAGCGGCACGCCGTTGGCGTCGATGGACGCGCCACCCACGAGGGCCTCGGTCAGATTGAACTCCGCCCCGAACCTCGAACCGACGGCCTTGAGGACCTTGAGCGCCTCTGCGACGATCTCCGGGCCTATGCCGTCCCCTGGCAATACAGCGACATTGAACCTTTTCACTTGCAAGCTCCTTCGGTGTTTTAGAGTCGATAGACGATTGAGCGGCTTGAAGCAGCCTGCGCGGAGACCTTACAGGGTGTTCGCGACCTTCTGGAGCACCTCCATGAAGGCGGCCAGGCCGCTTATGGGGATGACGACCGTGCTCCTCCTGTCGTTCGAGAGCTCGGCGACCTGCAGGAACCTCCCGCCATCGTTCTCCTTTAAGTCCACGAACAGGGTCTTGTTCTCTATATGCAGTTTCTCGCTGGAAAGGACCTTGCTTTTTGCGCCTTCCCTCTTCATACAAACCCCCTCTTCCTTATAGACTCCATGAGCCCGCCGGCCTTTATAAGCTCCTGCATGAACGGAGGCACCGGCCTGGCCGTGAAGCTCTTCCCCTTAGTGAGGTTTACGATGGAGCCTGTCGAGACGTCTATCTCAAGGACGTCCCCGTCGTCGGTAGCCCCGTATACCTCGTCCGATTCGAGAATAGTAAGCCCCATGTTGAATGAGTTCCTGTAGAATATCCTGGCGAAGCTCTTGGCGATGACGCAGGCCACCCCGGCTGCCTTTATGGCGATGGGCGCGTGCTCCCTCGATGAGCCGCACCCGAAGTTCTTGTCAGCGAGGATCATATCCCCGGGCTGCACCTTCGAGGCGAACGAGGGGTCCTCGTCCTCCATGCAGTGCTTCGCAAGCTCCGCCGGATCGGACGTATTCAGATAACGCGCAGGTATTATCTTGTCCGTATCTATGTCGGCTCCGTATTTCCAGACCCTGCCCTTAAGCTTCATCATCTCACCTCTAAAAAAATTTGTATTCAGGTCCGTCCTGCCGTCCGCTGCCCTATGCCCTCTTCGCGGTTACAAGCTGCAAGGACCTATGTGCCAGGAAAACGCGCCTGAAGTCCCTGAACCCCAGGCTTGAGATGAGCGACTGGATGTCCGCCCTCACCCATGCCCTGGCCGTCTCGCCCTCGAAGAAGGTAAAGACCAGTGACTGCAAAAGGCCTGCAAGCCCCTCGGCCCTGTGAAAATCAAATATAGCGAGCTGTCCGCCCGGCTTAAGCACCCTCCCGGCCTCTGAGAGTATTCCCCTGAGCGCCTCGGGTCTCGCCTCGTGGACCCCCATGGAGGCCATTACCCTGTCAAAAGACCCGTCAGCGAAGGGCAGGATTTCAGCATCTCCCCTTACGAGCCATATCCCGAGGTTTTCGTTTCTTGCTTTTTCGCGGGCGGCTTTTAGCATCCCTTCCGTAATATCTAGCGCGAATACGGAAGCCCCGCGCCGCGCCGCCATCAGAGAGAGTGTCGCCGTCCCTGAAAATATCTCCAGTATTCTTTGCCCGCCTTTGACGGCCGCCTCGTCAAGGACCCTCGCCCTCAAGCGGGCCTCTCCGCCGAAAGGAAGGGCCGCGAGCCTGACCCCCAGATCGTAAAGAGGGGCCAGCCAATCGTAAAGGTAAAAATGCGGGGGGCGGGGCTTTTTCATGGCGGTCTCGCGAGGCCCGGCCCTCCGGGCCTACTTCGATACCTCGTCCGGGTGGGCAATCCTCCCCTTTACGGCCGTGGCCGCGGCGACGGCGGGGTTCGCGAGGTAGACCTCGCTCTTCGGGTCCCCCATCCTGCCGACGAAGTTCCTGTTCGTGGTCGCAAGCGCCCTCTCACCGGCCGCGAGTATGCCCATGTGGCCTCCAAGGCACGGGCCGCAGGTCGGCGGGCTTATGACGGCCCCGGCCTTGAGGAATATGTCGAAGTAGCCCAGGCGCATGGCTTCGTTGTATATGAACGGGGTGGCGGGTATTACGATGAGCCGCACGTATTTCGCGACCTTCTTCCCCTTCAATACCCTGGCCGCGACCTTGAGGTCCTCGAGCCTGCCGTTCGTGCAAGAGCCGATTATGACCTGGTCTATTGTAATGTTCTTAAGCTCGGATACCTTTTTAGTATTCTCCGGGAGGTGCGGGCAGGCTACCGTCGGCTCTATACCCGAGCAGTCGTACTCCCTTACTTCCACGTATGCTGCGCCGGGGTCGCTCGAATAGAACTTGTACGGCCTTTCGGCCCTGCCGTCCACATATTCCTTAGTGACCGCGTCGGGAGCTATTATCCCGCTCTTTGCGCCCGCCTCGATTGCCATGTTGCAGATCGACATACGAGAGTCCATAGAGAGCTTCTCTATGGACTTGCCGGTAAACTCCATGGCCCTATAGAGCGCGCCATCGACTCCTATGTCGCCTATTACGCGGAGGATCAGGTCCTTGCCGCTCACCCACTTGTTGAGCTTCCCTTCGAAGACGAATTTCATGGACTCCGGGACCTTGAACCACACCTCGCCGGTTACCATCGCGGCTGCGAGGTCGGTGGAGCCGACTCCGGTCGAGAAGGCCCCGAGCGCGCCGTATGTGCAGGTATGGGAGTCCGCGCCTATGACGACGTCTCCCGGCACGACTATCCCCTTCTCCGGAAGGAGCGCGTGCTCAACGCCCACATCACCGCCCTCGTAATAGTGCTTAAGCTTCTGCTCCTTCGCGAACTCCCTGAGTATTTTTACCTGGGCGGCGGACTTTATGTCCTTGTTAGGCGTGAAGTGGTCGGGGACAAGTACGACCTTGTTCCTGTTAAAGACCTTCTTTGCGCCGACGTTCCTGAACTCGTGTATTGCTATGGGCGCGGTTATGTCGTTCCCGAGCGCGATGTCCACCTTGGCGTTTATAAGCTCGCCGGGCGCGACCTCCTTAAGCCCGGCGTGCTTCGCAAGGATCTTCTCCGTAATCGTCATCTGCCTCATGCTCTTCCAGAACCTCTCGCTTTCTGAATGGGATAACCCTTGGCGGGCTTGAACTCCTGAATGACGCGCGCCACTACAGGACCGGGGTGTCGCGCTTCTCCTTCTTCATGTGCTCGAGCCTGTTGAGCGCGTTTATGTAGGCCTTCGCGCTCGCGACTATTATGTCGGTGTGTGAGCCCTGGCCGAGCACAATGTGCCCGCCTTCCTCCACCCTGACCGAGACCTCTCCCTGCGCGTCGGTGCCGCCGGTGATGGCGTTTACCGAGTACTTGAGGAGCCTGCTCTTTGTCCCGGTAATGGACGCTATGGTGTTGTAGGCTGCGTCAACCGGGCCGTCCCCGGTCCCCGAGCTTACGGAGGTCTTGCCGTCGACCTCCATCTCGACCTCTGCCCTGGGGGACGTGTCGGTCCCGCTCTCTACCCTGAGCTTGACGAGTCTGTACCTGTCTGGCACCTCGACCCTCAGCACCTCGTCCTGCACTATGGCTTCGAGGTCCTCGTCGAAGACCTCCTTTTTAAGGTCAGCGAGCCTCTTGAAGGTCTCGAAGGCCCTCTCGAGGTTCTCCTGTGAAAGGTCGTAGCCCATCTCCGAAAGCCTCGTCTTGAAGGCGTGGCGGCCGGAGTGCTTGCCGAGCACCAGCTTCGAGCGGGATATGCCGACCGACTCGGGCCGCATTATCTCGTAGGTGGACTTGTCCTTGAGAAGGCCGTCCTGGTGGATGCCCGACTCGTGCGCGAAGGCGTTGTCGCCTACGATGGCCTTGTTGGGCTGCACCATTATGCCGGTTATGCCGCTTACGAGCCTGCTCGCGGGATATATCTGCTCCGTGGCGATGCCGGTCTCAAGGCCGAGGACGTCCTTCCTGGTCCTGAGTATCATGACTATCTCTTCGAGGGAGGCGTTACCCGCCCTCTCGCCGATGCCGTTTATGGTGCACTCGACCTGCCTTGCGCCGTTCACGACAGCGGCAAGGGAGTTCGCTACCGCAAGCCCGAGGTCGTTATGGCAGTGCACTGATATTATCGCCCTGTCGATGTTCCTTACGTTGTCGCGTATGCCCTTTATGAGCGCTCCGAACTGGTCCGGGAGCGCGTAGCCGACGGTATCAGGGATATTCACGGTCCCTGCGCCGGCCTCGATAACGGCCTCGATCATCTCGTAAAGGTATGCGGGCTCGGTCCTCGACGCGTCCATTGCCGAGAACTCGACGTCGTCGACGTGGCCCCGCGCCCTCTTGACCATCTCGACGGCCCTTTCAAGGGCCTCGCTCCTGGTGAGCCGGAACTGGTGCTTGAGATGTATCTCCGAAGTCGAAATGAAGGTATGTATCCTGGCCCTGGCCGCGCCCTTAAGCGCGCCTGCGGCCGCGTCTATGTCCTCGGGCTTGCACCTGGCAAGGCTGCATATGACCGGCCCCTCGACCTCAAGCGCTATCCTCCGGACCGAATCGAAGTCCCCGGGCGAGCTGAATGCGAACCCCGCCTCTATGACGTCTACGCCGAGCTTCGTAAGCTGCCTTGCTACGGCGATCTTCTCCTCGACGTTCATCGAGGCGCCCGGCGACTGCTCCCCGTCTCTCAATGTAGTATCGAAAATCCTGACCCTGTTATCCATGCTGTATCCTATCCCTTTGACCCGGCTTCTTTCGCTTCCTTCCTGTCCTTGGCAGGCGCCTTGAGCGACACCTTCCTCCGCTTGTCCACTATCGTCGTTATGGGCCCGGATAGCATATATCCCAGGCTCAGTATGAATAGCATCACAGGCGGGTTCGATGCCACTACTATCAGGAGGAATATAATGCCGACCAGAAGCCTGAAGGGCATCCTCTGCGAGGGGCTCAATTCCTTGAAGCTGTAGTAATGCACGTTGCTTATCATGAGGAACGCGAGCGTGTACACGAGGACGAGTATGGTCACGTGCCTTACAGTCTCGTCGCCCCGGCCCAGGTGGAAGAACATGAGTACCGTCGACGCCACGAGCACCGCCGCAGCGGGGATCGGCAGGCCGTTAAAGCGCTTGCTCTCGACTGTCGTCACCTGCACGTTGAACCGGGCCAGTCTGAGTGCGCCGCAAACGACATACAGGAACGCCGCGAGCCAGCCGTACCTCCCGAATGGCCGCAATGCCCATGTGAATATGAGGACCGCCGGGGCGAGGCCGAAGGCGATGAGGTCCGAAAGCGAGTCGTACTCGACCCCGAACTTGCTCGTCGAGCCGGTGAGCCTCGCGATCCTGCCGTCAAGCCCGTCCAGCACCGCGGAGATGATTATCGCTATGGCCGCGTACTCGTACTTGCCGTCGAACGAGGCGATGATGGCGTAGAAACCGCCGAAAAGGCTCGCCGAGGTTATGAGGTTCGGAAGGAGGTACACCCCCCTCTTGACCTTCTTCTTTTCGCTATCCAGGTTTATTTCGTTATCAAGCATCCCATTTTCCTATTATTGAGGAGCCTGCCCTGACCTTGTCCCCAACCTTGACATTCGGCGACGCTCCGGCCGGGAGGTATACGTCCACCCTCGACCCGAAACGTATCATGCCGAACCTCTCGCCTTTGCCGTAGCTCATGCCCGGCCTTGCGTAGCAGACTATCCTCCTCGCTATGAGCCCGGCTATCTGGTTGAAGGCGAACTTCCTGCCGCCCCGGTCCTCCATTACGACGGCGTTCTGCTCGTTCATGAGCGACGCCTTGTCAAGGGAGGCGTTGAAGAACTTGCCGGGGTTGTATAAGACGTCCACCACCCTGCCCTGGGCAGGGACCCTGTTCACGTGGACATTGAATACGTTCATGAATATGCAGACGCGGAGCGCGTCGGCCTTGAGGAACTTATCGTCCCTTATACGCTCGACTTTTATCACCCTGCCGTCCGCGGGGCTGACTATCGCTTTGGGGTCAGGCGGGGTCTCCCTCTCAGGATCCCTGAAGAACGCGACCACGAATACGGCAAGCGGTATAAAAAGCGCCTCAAGCCAGCGGAGTCCCGCCAGCCACACCACAATTATACAAAAAAAAGCGGCCAGGATAAAGGGATAACCTTCCCTGGCAACCGGAATCCTTGCCAATGACGCCTCCTGCTACTCCCCCTGTAATACGATAATACCCTCCCACATGGGGAGGGTATCGTCAAAGAGCGGGGGGCCTCTCCTCGGAAAGACCTCAGTTCTTTTCCTTGTCTACTATCTTCCCCTTCTTGAGCCAGGGCATCATGTCGCGGAGCTTCCCGCCGACCTCTTCTATCTGGTGCTCCTGGCCGAGCCTGGTGAGGGCTGAGAATACGGGCTTGTTTGCCTTGTTCTCGAGCATCCAGTCCCTGGCGAATTCTCCGGTCTGTATCTCCCGGAGTATCTTCTTCATCTCTTTCTTGGTCTCGTCGGTAATGACCCTCGGGCCGCGCGTGAGGTCGCCGTACTGCGCCGTGTTGCTTATCGAGTACCTCATGTTCGATATGCCGCCCTCGTATATGAGGTCCACTATGAGCTTCATCTCATGCAGGCACTCGAAGTAGGCCATCTCGGGCGGATAGCCTGCCTCTACAAGCGTTTCGAAGCCCGCCTGTATGAGGGCGCTAACGCCGCCGCAGAGGACCGCCTGCTCTCCGAAGAGGTCGGTCTCGGTCTCGTCCTTGAAGGTCGTCTCTATGACGCCGGCCCTTCCGCCGCCTATGGCGCTCGCGTAGGCAAGGGCCATCTGGAGCGTGTCGCCGGACGGGTCCTGGTAAACGGCCACGAGCGCCGGGACGCCAGCGCCCCTCGTGAACTCGTGCCTTACGAGGTGGCCCGGCCCCTTGGGAGCCGCCATGAATACGTTCACAGACTTATCCGGAGTAATCTGCCCGAAGTGGATGTTGAAGCCGTGCGCGAAGGCGAGGTACGCGCCCTTTTTGAGGTTCGGGCCTATCTCGGTCTTGTAGAGGTCGCCCTGGAGCTCGTCCGGAACGAGTATCATAACTATGTCGGCGCCCTTCACGGCGTCGCTAACGTTCTGCACCTTCACTCCGGCCGCCTCGGCCTTCTTCCACGAACTACCGTCCTTCCTCAAACCGACGACGACGTCGACGCCGCTGTCCTTCAAGTTCAGCGAGTGCGCGTGCCCCTGGCTTCCAAAACCTATGACCGCAACCTTTTTGGACCGGATCTTCTCAAGGCTTGCGTCCTTGTCATAATAGACCTTCATCAACAGAATCCTCCCCTTCTATTTTTCGCAATCCGTATAGTCGCTTTACGCTCGATCATCTCTGCTTGGGGCTCCTGGCCATGGCCACCCTTCCGGTCCGGACGATTTCCTTTATGCCGAAGGGACGGAGAAGCTCGGTAATGGCCCGTATCTTCTCCTCGTCACCGGTTATCTCTATGGTGTAGGTCCGGGAACTTACGTCCACGACCTTGGCCCTGAATATGTCGACTATCGAGAGTATCTCGGCCCTCGTCTCGGCCGTGAGGTTCACCTTTATGAGCGCGAGCTCCCTTTCGATATGCTCCTCGCCCGTGAAGTCGTAGACCTTTATGACGTTCACGAGCTTGTTCAATTGCTTGTTTATCTGCTCGAGGACCTTGTCGTCGCCGCTCGTGACGATGGTCATCCGCGATATCTTCGGGTCAAAGGTCTCGGCCACCGAGAGGCTCTCTATATTGAAGCCCCTTCCCGAGAAAAGACCGGATATGCGCGAGAGCACGCCGAACTCGTTCGTGACAAGGACTGATATCGTATGGCGCACGCTTTTGGACCTCCGAAGTTAGACCAACAGCATCTTGTTCAAGGGCTGGCCCGCAGGGACCATGGGGTAGACGCACTCGAACTGGTCGACCCTGAAGTCCATCAAAACCGGCCTGTCCTTCACTGCCAGGCCCTTTTCCAGCACCTTCTCGACCTCGCCGGGCTTGGTCGCCCGGAGGCCGACTGCCCCGTATGCCTCCGCGAGCTTGACAAAGTCCGGGGCGACGGAGATGCAGGTGTGGGAATACCTCTTCTGGAAGAAGAGCTCCTGCCACTGCCTGACCATCCCGAGGACCATGTTATTGAGTATCACTACCTTTACCGGGAGCTTGTACTGCACGGCTGTGGCGAGTTCCTGTATGTTCATCTGGAGCGACCCGTCGCCGGCTATGTCCACGACGGTCTTCTCCGGAAACGCTATCTGGGCGCCGATCGCCGCCGGGAAGCCGAAGCCCATGGTGCCTAGGCCGCCGGAGGTAAGGAAGGTCCGGGCCTTGTCGTACTTGAAGAACTGGGCCGCCCACATCTGGTTCTGCCCGACCTCGGTCGTTATTATGGCGTCCCCGCCCGTAAGCTCATAGAGCTTCTCTATGACGAACTGGGGTTTTATCTTCCCCTTGGGGTCCTGCTTATACGACAGCCTGTGGCTTCCGCTCCATCCCTCGATTTCGTCCCTCCAGGGCTGTATCCCTTTTTTAAACTCCCTGGCGGGCGGGCAGGCCTTCAAGAGGTCTTTCAGGACCGTCTTTACGTCCCCGACTATCGGGATATCGACCTTGACGTTCTTGCTTATCGAGGTAGGGTCTATGTCGATGTGCACGATCCCCGCGTAAGGCGCAAACTCGTCAATCTTGCCGGTGACCCTGTCATCGAACCGCGCGCCCACTGCCACAAGGCAGTCGGTATTCATGACAGCCATGTTGGCCGCGTAGGTGCCGTGCATGCCGAGCATGCCCATGAAGAGCTGGTGCGTGCCGGGAAACGCGCCGAGGCCCATGAGCGTGGTCGTCGTAGGTATCCCGAGCTTCTCCGAGAAGGCCTTCATCTCGGCAGAGGCATTGGACAAGACCACCCCGCCCCCGGCGTAGACGACCGGCCTCTTGGAGGCGAGTATCAGCTCCAGGGCCTTTTTTATCTGGCCGGGGTGGCCCTTGTAGTTGGGCTGGTAGCTCTCTATGCTTGCCTTCTCCGGGTACTTGCAATCCTGCAGCGTAGCCGTAAGCACGTCTTTCGGAATATCGACAAGCACCGGGCCCGGCCTTCCGGTCGTCGCTATGTAGAAAGACTCCTTTATTATCCTCGGAAGGTCCCTTATGTCCTTTACGAGGTAGTTATGCTTCGTGCACGGCCTGGTGATGCCTACGATATCCGCCTCCTGGAAGGCGTCGTTCCCTATGAGCGGCGTCGGCACCTGGCCGGTAAAGACGACCATGGGGATCGAGTCCATGTACGCTGTTGCAATGCCGGTTACGGTGTTGGTCGCGCCGGGGCCAGAGGTCACGACCACGACCCCCGGCTTCCCGGAGGCCCTCGCGTAACCGTCGGCCATGTGCACCGCGCCCTGCTCGTGCCTTACGAGGATGTGCCTCAGGGGGCTATCGTAAAGGGCGTCGTAGATGGGCAGCACCGCCCCGCCCGGGAAACCGAATATGGTGTCCACGCCCTCCTTAAGGAGGCATTCGATGAAGATCTCAGCGCCGTTTTTCCTGTTCATGCAGAAGATATCCCGTTTAAAAGTGCTGTTTGGACCTAAGCCTTTAATACAGCCCCGGTATAGGCGGAGGTGACTGACTTCGCGTATCTCGCAAGCCAGCCGTCCTTTATCTTTGGAGGCGGCGTCTTCCACGCCTTTTTTCGCGCCTCAAGCTCATTATCGGACACCTTGAGCTCCATCTTCCTTGCGGGAATATCGAGCTCGATTGTGTCGCCGTCCTTTACGAGCGCTATGGGCCCGCCCTCCATGGCCTCGGGCGATATGTGGCCTATGCACGGCCCCCTTGTGCCGCCGGAAAACCTCCCGTCGGTAATGAGGGCTACGCTTTCGCCCATTCCCATGCCCATGAGGGCCGCCGTGGGCGCGAGCATCTCTCTCATGCCGGGGCCGCCCTTGGGCCCTTCGTATCTTATCACTATTACGCTACCCGCCTTGATATCGCGGCCTATTATCGCCTTCATTGCGGCTTCTTCGGAATCGAAGACGCGG
Source organism: Deltaproteobacteria bacterium (assembly GCA_019912665.1). Taxonomy (NCBI): domain Bacteria; kingdom Pseudomonadati; phylum Myxococcota; class Myxococcia; species Deltaproteobacteria bacterium. The sequence continues at coordinate 174,010 of JAIOIE010000006.1, read as the reverse complement.
GCAGTGCCGGTGAAGCGCATCATCTTTTCGCTAACGCCGGACTGCTTTACCACTGCCCCGAACGGCGCGAGGTTCCCCTTGAGTACCGCTATGCCGCCTTCCTTATGGTAGGCCTCGGAGAGGGGCTTGATGACGCGCTCGTCGACATAGTCGACACCGTCGATTATCGCCTTTATCCTCTTGCCCGAAACCGTCGGGTTGTCCTTTATGAGGTCCTTAAGCCTCAAAAGGAGCGCGCTTATGCCGCCCCCCCAGTGAAGGTCCTCCATGTAATACTCCCCGACCGGCTCGAGCGAGGTTATGTGCGGGGTCGTGAGGCTCAAGTCGTTAAAGACGTCCAGCGGTAGCTTTACGCCCGCCTCGTGCGCTATGGCAAGGAGGTGGAGGACAGTATTGGACGAGCCGCCGAGCGCGAGGTCAGCCCTTATGGCGTTCTCGAAGGCCGCCCTCGTCATTATCTTCCTCGGGGTGATGTTCTTCCTTACGAGCTCTACGGCGCGCACGCCGCTATCAAAGGCGATCCTCCGCTTTTCCGCAGAGGCGGCAAGGGCCGTGCCGCAGAAAGGGAGGCTCATGCCCATGACTTCCGTCAGGCAGCTCATCGTATTCGCGGTGTAGAGGCCCTGGCAGGAGCCAGCGCCGGGGCAGGCCCCGGTCTCGCAGGCGTTAAGCTCCTCTTTGGTTATCTCGCCGGCCCGGAAACGGCCCATGGCCTCGAAGGTGTTCCTTATGAACGAGGTCTTTCTCCCCTTGTACCTTCCGGTCAGCATGGGTCCGGCGGTTACGACTATTGACGGGATATTGAGGCGCGCAGAGCCCATGAGCATGCCGGGCGTTATCTTATCGCAGTTGGTAAGGAGGATGAGCCCGTCAAAGGCGTGTGCCTCGGCCACGCTCTCGATTGTATCGGCGATGAGCTCCCTCGAAGGAAGGGAATAATGCATCCCCCTGTGCCCCATGGCTATGCCGTCGCATATGCCGGGCAGGCCGAAAAACATGGGATAGCCGCCGCCGGTGTGGACGCCCTTCTCTATGAACCTCTCGAGGTCCCTCATGCCGATGTGGCCGGGTATGAGGTCCGAGAAGCTCGTGGCAACGCCGATGAAGGGCTTCTTCATCTCGCCGGTGGGTATGCCTGTCGCGTAAAGGAGGGCCCTCGACGGGACCCTATCAAGTCCTTTCTTTACTCTGTCACTTCTATTCGGCATCTACGGCTGCGGCTACGCCCCCTTCTCCTCAGCGAAATCTGAAACCCTCTTCTCCATCTCGTCCTTCAGGGCGAGCTTCAATTTCTTGAGCCTGTTCTTTTCCATCGTTTCGTCGGCTGTGAGCCTCGGCTTTTTCTCGAGCTTCGCGACCTGGTTCTCATAGTCCTGATGGCTCTTGTAGATCTTCCTGAAACCCTCGTCCTCTTCGAGAAGCTTTTTCAGAATCTCTTCGCGTCTCTCCATTCAAGCCTCCCTTCCACTTTGAGGTCACTGTTTCGGGTTTTTCCGCATTTCTCCCCTCTCAGGAAACAGGCTCATGACGTTTAAAAAAAGTGCTTGTTTTTCAAGGACAAAGCCAAATTTCATGATATCGCAACCCGAAGAGCTTGTCAATTTGTTACCAAAAAGGCTTTTTGCGCCTGTATTGGCGGGAAAAATAATTTCTTATAACCCATTCCAGCGCCCAAGTCCATAAAAAACCAAGCAATAGAACGGAAAAAACAGGGATTTGGCTGTCCCGGAAGGAAAACGAACGGTAGAGAATTTTTGAGGCTGCCCTTTAATGGACTACCCGAAGCTTGCATCGGGTATCAGACCCCAAGAAATAGAATGAAGAGGTGGGAAGGCCGGGTTATTAAGGCCGGTCCGGACCAATTCCTCTCTCATATTAATTAATGCTTTAGAGCTTGCTTTTAAGCTCGGCCTCGGATTTCCGCAGGTATACCGGGACGAGCTCCGCGGGAGAGACGGCCTCCCCGGCGTGCTCGAAGGCAAGAAGCCCTACGTTAGAGGCCCTTATGTGCCATAGATGGGGCGGGGCCGCGTATGCGTCCCTGAGCGTTTCGACGAGCAGTTCCATGTAGACGGAAAGTCCGCTCCCGAGGAATACTATTTCCCCCTCAAGCCCCCTTCCCTCTATCTCCTTCAAGAGGGCCTCGGGCCTCATCGCCGAATCCGGCATTACCGCCTTGGGGAGCCCGGACATTGTCTCGTAAAGGGCCGTGTACACCTCGCCCTTACGGGCGTCCAGGACCGGGCAGACGACCCTCGCGGAATACGGGAGGTTCATGGCGAGCGAGGCGAGAGTCGATACACCGGCAATATCTTTCCCGAGCGGCCATGCAAGCCCCTTGAGGGCCGATATGCCGATACGTAGGCCCGTGAAGGAACCGGGGCCGACGTCAATGGCGAAAAGGTCTATCTCGTCGAGCTTCTGCCCGGCGTTTTTAAGGTGGGCCTCAAGCGATTTGAGGAGCCAGTTGGAATGGGTCCCGGCGTCTCCTACCGTCCATTCGGAAATGAGCCTTCTATCTTCGAGGAGGGCTATCGAGCCTGACTGGGACGAGGTGTCGATTGCCAGTATCTTCAAGGCCTATCCGAATATGCGGAAGAGGTCGTTATAGGTCACAAGGAGCATGAGCATGATGAGGAGAGCTATGCCCACCTGCTGGGCCGCGGTCATGAACTTTTCGCTCAAGGGCTTGCCCTTTACGGCCTCCATCCCGAAAAAGACGAGGTGGCCGCCGTCAAGGACCGGTATTGGAAAGAGGTTTATTATGCCTAGCTGCAGGCTCAGGAAGGCCATGAGGGAGAGGAGGTCGGCTATTCCCGACTCGGCGGCCTTGCCAGCGACCTGCGCAATCATTATGGGGCCGCCGAGCGTCTTAAGCGAGTAGTCGCCGACTATAAGCCCCTTTACGACCACGAAGAGCTTGTAGGTCATGTCAACTCCAGAGGCTACCCCCCTCTGAATAGACTCGATAAAGCCGTATTGCCTCTTGACCTGCTCCTCCTGGCGGGAGATGCCCACGAGCCAGGCCTTGGCCTCTTCGTTGTAGACAGGGGTTATCTCAAAGATAAGCTCTTCGCCTCCCCTCGCCACTTTTATGGCCTTCTTGTCGCCGCTCTTGTGTATCGCGCTTTCAAGCTCCGCCCAATGGGCTATGGGCGTTCCGTTTATCGAGAGTATTTTGTCCCCTGCCTTAAGCCCGGCGTCCTTTGCCGGAAATCCCGGGGCGACCCCGCCTATTACGGGCTCCATGGGCGGGAACATCCCGCCGTAGCCAGCGCCTGTCGCCTCGGAGACATCCGGCACAAGGGTAGTCTCATGACGCGAGCCGTCCCTTAGATATGCGACATTGAGCTCCTTCCCGGGGCTCATGGCGAGGCCCATGAGGAGTTCCTCCCAGTTCCCGGTTTCCTTGCCGGAAACCGAGACAATGGTATCGCCTCTTTTGATGCCGGCCTTGTCTGCCGGCTCATTGGGGGCGACATACCCTACCTCCGCTGGCTTTTCGAGATAGACCGGGACCTGTATGCCTATCATAAAGATGAGCGGCATTAGGACTATGGCGAGGACCAGGTTCATCGCGGGCCCAGCGGCCACGATGGATGCCCTCTTCCAGAGGGGCTTGTGCGTGAAAGATTTTGCCCTGAGTTCCTCGGTTATCTCCTCGCCGGGCGCTTCCCCCACCATCTTCACATAGCCTCCGAGCGGCAGAAGCGAGATCCTGTACTCGGTCTCCCCTCTCCGGATGCCGACAAGCTTCGGGCCAAAGCCCAGTGAGAACTTCTCTACTCCAACTCCACTGGCCTTTGCGGCGAGAAAATGGCCAAGCTCGTGTATGAAAATCAGTATGCCGAGGACGATTATGAAGGATATTATCGTTGTCATCTTCTATCTCAGGCGTAAATTTTGAGGCAAAATCCCATTATACATTAATTATCGGCAGATGTCGCCCTCAGGCGGAAGCGGCGACCGACCTCGCGAGCTCCCTTGCTTTGCGGTCGGCCTCAAGAACGTCCTCAATCGACCCCGGCTCTTTCGACAGGTGCGCCCCGAGCACCTCGCCGATAATCCTTGAAATGCCTGTAAAGGGGATCCTGCCCTCGAGGAAAAGCTCTACAGCGACCTCGTCAGCCGCGTTGAGCGCGGCGGGGGCAGTGCCCCCGGTCTTGAGAGCCCCGTAAGCGAGCCCCAGGCACGGGAACCTCTCCGGCTCCGGGGCGCTGAACTCGAGGGAAAGACGGTTGAAATCCAGCGGCTCGGTCCCTGAAGAGATCCTCTCAGGGTACGCAAGGGCGTATGAGATGGGCGAGCGCATGTCCGGGGCGCTCATCTGGGCCATTACCGCGCCGTCGATATATTCGACCATCGAGTGTACTATCGACTGGGGGTGTATTACAACCGATATCTTCTCAGGCGGGAGGCCGAAAAGCCACCTTGCCTCGATGACCTCGAACCCCTTGTTGACCAGCGTGGAAGAGTCTATAGTGACCTTCCTGCCCATTTTCCATCTCGGATGCTTCAATGCCTCGTCCGGCCCCATCCTTTCGAGGTCGGCAAGCGGCGTTTTGAGGAACGGCCCGCCCGAGGCCGTGAGTATTATCCGCTTAAGGTCCTCTCGCCTGTGCCCCAGGAGCGACTGGAAGACCGCCGAATGTTCGCTGTCTACAGGTATTATGCTCACGCCTTGCTTCGCCGCCTCTTCCATCACGAGCCGCCCGGCAAGCACGAGAGATTCCTTATTGGCGAGCGCTATGTCCTTCCCGGCCCTTACCGCGGCCATGGTCGGGAGGAGACCGGCCGCGCCAGATATGGCGGCGACGGTCATGTCCACTCCCTCGAAGGAGGCGGCCTTCATGGCCGCATCCGTTCCGGCTTCTATCGAAACCGGAACGGAAAGCGAGTTCCTTAAGGCTGCTGCCGCATCCTCGCTCTCGACCGAGACGAATGCGGGCCCGAATTCTTCGATCTGTTCCTTAAGAAGTGACACGTTCCGGCCCGCTGTCAGGGATACCACCCTGAACCTCTCCGGATGCGAGCGCACCACGTGCAAGGTATTCGTCCCGATGGATCCTGTCGAGCCGAGTATGGAGATTCCCTTTCGCTTCATATGTGCATCGCCCTGAAGGTCAGGTAAAAGTAAACAAACGGTATATTGAAAATGAGGCTGTCAATCCTGTCGAGCATCCCTCCGTGCCCCGGTATTATAGCGCCCGAGTCCTTTACCCCGGCGCTCCTTTTTAGGACCGATTCGGCCAGGTCGCCAACGATGGCTATAAGGCCTATGCCGGCTGAGAGAGCGGTTATGCCAAGGTAATCGGGCCCAAGCCCGGCCAGACGGGCGAAGACGAACGCCGCGATGATACCCCCGATTATGCCCCCAACCGCGCCCTCGACCGTCTTCTTCGGGCTTATCTCGGGAGAGAGTTTGTGTTTTCCGAGTGTTTTCCCGACGGACAGGGCAAAGGTGTCGTTCGCCCAGACCACCACGAGGAGAAAAAGGAGCCACCACTGGCCTTGAGGAAGTTCCCTTAGCGGGGTAATGAAAGAGATAGGCAGGGCTATGTACAAAAGTCCCAGCGTCTTATGGGCCGTATCGATGGAGGAATCCCCGATAGTGCGGCCGGATACCATCGAATAGAAAAAGAACAGGAATACGAAGGCGAGAAGGGCCGGGGCCAGAAAGACCGGCCCGAGGTAATATTCGGCAAGGATGATTATCAAGCCGGAGACTATGCCGAGCCAGTCGAGGACCCTGTCCCTCGCATCCACCCGGGCGAGCGCATTGAACTCGGAAAAGGCAAGCACGGCGATTACGGCGGAGACCGCGAGTATCCAGTAAGGGCCGGCGTAAAGGACTATCGCGACGATAATCGGGATAAGTACGGCCCCGGTTGCTACCCTTTTCAGACTTCCCTCCAATCAGAAAATCGCGCCTGGCTACCTTCTGGCGGCCGCGCCAACTTCCTTTTCCTTCACCAGGCCGAACCTGCGCTCCCGCTTCTGGTAATTCCTTATTGCGGCCTCCAGGTGCTCTTTCGTGAAATCGGGCCAGAGCACGTCTGAAATGTATATCTCGGTGTACGCGAGCTGCCAGAGGAGGAAGTTGGATATCCTCATCTCGCCGCTCGTCCTTATGAGGAGGTCAGGGTCAGGGATGCCTGCCGTATACAGGTTCGACTGGACAGTCTCGTCGGTTATCTCCGAGGGCATGAGCCTTCCCTCGGAGACCTGCCTTGCTATGTTCCTTGCGGCCCGGGTTATCTCTTCCCGTCCGCTGTAGCTCAAGGCGAGCTGGAGGCCCATGCCGGTATTCTTTTTCGTATTCTCCTCCAGGTCGGATATCACCGCCCTAACCCCGGCCGGGAGGTCCTCGATGCAGCCTATGGCCCTGAAACGGATATTGTTCTCCATGAGGCTCTTCTTCTCGCCCTTCAAGTGGGTTTCGAGGAACTTCATGAGCATCTGGACTTCGCGGGCGGGCCTGTTCCAGTTCTCCTTCGAGAAGGTGTACAGGGTAAGGTAACCGACGCCCATCTCCCTGCAGTGGCGGACCGTCTCCCTGGCGGCCTCCACGCCCTTCCGGTGGCCGTTTATCCTGTTGAGGAGCCTCTTACGCGCCCACCTTCCGTTGCCGTCCATGATCACGGCTATGTGCCTGGGGAGATTGTCCCTGGAAATATCGCTCATCGGGAAATGCGAAGCCTTCTTTCAAGTGGGGTCGAAAAGCCTGCCGGCGGGAGGATGGCTATACCTCCATTATCTCGGCCTCTTTCTGGACGACCATCTCGTCTATCCTGTGTATCTGCCTGTCGGTCACGTCCTGCACTTCCTTCTGGAGCTTCTTAAGGTCGTCTTCCGAGATGGCCTTGTCCTTCTCCAGCTTTTTGAGGCCTTCGTTGGCGTCCCTCCTCACGTTCCGCACGGCTATCTTGCACTCCTCGGCGTACTTCCTTGCGAGCTTTACGAGGTCCTTCCTCCTCTCCTCCGTAAGAGGGGGGATATTTATCCTTATGAGCTTGCCGTCGCTCGAAGGCGTAAGCCCTAGGTCAGAGGTCATTATGGCCTTCTCTATCGCGTGCAGCTGCGAGATATCCCACGGCTGAATGGTTATGGTCCTGCTCTCGGGGACAGAGAGGGTCGCTATCTGCTTTATCGGCGTGGGCGTGCCGTAATAATCGACCTTCACATGGTCGAGTATCGCAAGCGAGGCGCGCCCGGTGCGGAGCCCTCCGAGCTCGTGCGTGAGCGCCTCGAGGGCCTTGTCCGTCCGTTTCCTTAAATCGGAAAATATCTCTTCCTTCATCTCCTGCTCCGTTCAATCGGGATTACGCATCTTTTTCCGCGTGAGCGGCACGGCAGAGCTCCGGGCCCTCTTCAGGAAACGAGGGTGCCGATCCGCTCGCCCTTCACTATCTTTACGAGATTCCCGGACTCCTTTATGCTGAAGACGATTATCGGCAGGCTATTGTCCATGCAGAGGGAAATGGCCGTCGAGTCCATGACCTTCAAGCCGTCCTTGAGTACATCTATGAACTTGAGGGTATCGTATTTGACCGCGTCCGTCTCCTTCATCGGGTCCTTGTCGTAGACGCCGTCCACCTTCGTCCCCTTGAGGATAACGTCCGCGTGTATCTCCATGGCCCGGAGCGAAGCAGCCGTGTCGGTCGTAAAGTAAGGGTTTCCCGTGCCGGCAGCGAAGATTATGACCCTGCCCTTTTCAAGGTGGCGCACCGCGCGCCTCCGTATGTAGGGCTCGGCGAGCTCTTTCATCTCTATGGCCGATATGACGCGGGTGAAGACGCCGTTCTTCTCAAGCGCATCCTGGAGCATGAGGGAGTTTATGACTGTGGCGAGCATGCCGACATAGTCGGCTGTCGCCCTGTCCATGCCTTTGGCGCTCGCGGACACTCCCCTGAAGATATTGCCGCCCCCGATGACCACCGCCACCTGGATCCCGAGATTATGCACATCCTTAATCTCCTGGGCTATGGAGTTTATGACGGATGTATCTACCCCGAACTCCTTGCTGCCCATGAGGGCCTCGCCCGAGAGCTTCAAAAGTATTCTGCTGTATTTGTATTCTGGCATGTCACGCACGGGTAGGCCGTCGGCCTGAAGGTGAGATATGCAAAAAAGAGCGGGGGGCCGGGACCCTCCCGCTCTCGGTCATTACTTCTGCGCGGCCGCCACCTCGGCGGCGAAATCGGACTGTTTCTTCTCGAGCCCCTCGCCGACCTTGAACCTGGCGAACCTTCTTATCGAGATGTTCTCGCCGAGCTTCGCTATGTTCTCGATAATGACCTGCTCGATCGTCTTCTCGGGCTCCTTCACGAAAGGCTGCTCAAGAAGGCAGGTCTCCTTCAGGAACTTTTCTATCTTCCCGTCCACCATTTTGGCTACCACATGGTCGGGCTTGCCGGATTCCTTTGCCTGGGCCTCGTATATCCGCCTTTCGCCCTCTATGACCTCGGCCGGGACTTCCTTCCTGTTCACGTATAACGGGCTCATAGCCGCTATATGGAGCGCGATCTCGCGGACCAGGGCGCTGAAGCCGTCCGTCTTGGCTACGAAATCGGTTTCGCAGTTAACCTCCACGAGTACCCCCACCTTGCCTCCGCCGTGAATATAGCTCCCTATTATGCCCTCTGTCGCGGCCCTGGCCGCCTTCTTCTCGGCTGCGGCGAGGCCCTTCTTGCGGAGAAACTCGACCGCGGCCGCCACGTCTCCCTTGGTCTCGGCAAGGGCCTTCTTGCAGTCCATGAAACCGGCCCCGGTCTTTTCCCTCAATTCCTTTACTGCTCCCGCGGAAATCTCCATTATCCGAAAAACCCCCTGATATTATTCTATCCGGTTCAGCCCTGGGCCGTTCCCTCGGCGGCCGCTCCGGCCCCGGGGGCCGGCAGAGGCGCCTCAGCCCCCGCTTCGGCCTTTACAGCCTTCTTGTCGGCCTTTGCCTGGAGCGCTTCCTCGTATGCGGCCTTGCCTTCGAGGCAAGCGTCCGCCATGGATGCCGAGAAGAGCTTTATGGCCCTTATGGCGTCGTCATTCCCGGGTATTACGTAGTCGACCTCGTCCGGGTCGCAGTTCGTGTCCACAATGGCAACGACCTTGATGCCCAGCCGGTTGGCCTCTTTTATGGCGATGGACTCCTTCTTGGAGTCGATTATGAAAAGGACGTCGGGGACCTTGTCGAGGTTCTTAACGCCGCCCAGGTATTTCTCGAGCCTTTCCCTCTCCCTTCTGAGGAGGAGGAGCTCCTTTTTCGTGGCCGAGGCGAAGTCCGGGTTGGTCTCGAGGGTGTCGAGCTCCTTCAATCTGTTTATCGACTTCTTGACGGTGGCGAAGTTGGTGAGGAACCCGCCTATCCACCTGTTGTTTATGAACCCCATCCCGGCCCTTGCGGCTTCTTCCTGTATCGCGTTCTGGGCCTGCTTCTTGGTGCCGACAAAGAGGACCCTGCCGCCCTTGGACGCGGTGTTCCTGATGTAGTCGTATGCTTCCTTGAAGAGCTTGACGGTCTGCTGAAGGTCGATGATGTAGATGCCGTTCCTGGCCCCGTAGATGTAAGTTTTCATCTTGGGGTTCCATCTCTTGGTCTGGTGCCCGAAGTGGACGCCGGATTCAAGAAGCTGCTTCATTGAAAGATAAGCCATTTGCGATTCTCCTCCATTTTGGTTTTTTTCCTCCGCGGCGCATGGGACCGGAACCCTGGACGGGCACCGCCGGTCTTAGAGATCCGCGTGCGTAGTTAATCGAAGATATTTAGCACAATAAAGCGGTTGTTGCAAGAAGAAAAAGGCTGCCGCATGCCGTTTGAGGACAGAAATAAGCGGCGAAAACCATAAGAATTGTTGAAATTAAATGCGATACGACGCGAGGGAAATAATGGTTATCTCCGGAAGGAAGAGGGCTTTAAAAACCCGTTTCGTTAACTGACGGCCGCTATTCCCCCGTCCGCCAGCCTATCTCGCCCCTGCCCATAACACCGGTCACCACGAGCTTCAAAACGCCATCTGGGCCGGGCAGCTCCGTGCCTTCCTCGGAAAACTTCGGGAATTGCACTAGGTAAGCCCTGCTCCAGAGGTCGAAATAGGGGAAGAACTCCCTTATGAAAGCCTCGGTGCCCTCGACCCTGGAAATGGAAATGGGCCTGGTCCGGTTGCCGCTCCCGTCCTCGAGATAGACCTGCCAGACCGAATCCTTTCGGTCGAAGTCGTTCAGGGCCGCATCCGGGGTATATGCGGTAAAAAAGATCTCATTATACTTTTCGGCCTGTTCAAGCTCCCGGGTGAGGAGCGCCTCCTCGCGCTCCGGGCCGAGCGCGTAGCTTTCGCTGTACTTCCTTATATAAGCCCTCCTGAACCCCTCGCTTTTATAGGTGGCGTTCAGGTAGAGCCTGGCTTCGAGCATCTCGTGCACCCTGACGCCTCCGGACCAGCGGTCCAGGACCTTGTGGTAGGGCGGCTCAGGGGCCGGCCCCTTTGCGCATCCCTGGAAAAGGAGGGTCAAGGCCAGGAGGAAAAGGCCCGTTAAAAGGGCCCTGCCCCCAGGCATGGTTATTCCCGTATTGACGATTCGCGTAAGCGTAAGCATCCCTCCGCCTATTCCGCTAGCCTGACGCCGAGGTTTATGAGCCTGCTACTGTGCTCGAGGCCGTACCTGTAGGTCGTACGGAGCTTATAGGGCGCATCCATATAGGAGCCTCCCCTCGCCACGCGCCAGAGCCCGTGCTCCGGTCCGTAGACGTCTTTACTGGGGCTCACCTGGTAGTAATCGAAATCGAAGTAGTCTTCGGTCCACTCGGTCGCGTTACCGGACATGCCGTAGAGCCCGAGCGCGTTGGGTTTCTTGGACTTGACCGGGCCTATCTTGTCGCTGTTATCGCTGAAGAGGGCGTAGTCGCCGAGTTCCGCCTCGTTCTCGGTCCCTGACCAGACCATCTTCTTTCCGCGCTCCCTCGCGGCATACTCCCACTCCGCCTCGGTCGGGAGGCGGTAATAGCCGCCGACCAGGTCATTGAGCTTCTTTATAAATTCCTGCACTGCCGAAAAGCTGACGTAGACGACAGGGGCCTGAGGGTCAACGGCCATGAGCATGTTGTATTTTTTTATCGGCGAAAACCCCATCACCAGCTCGAAGAGCTGCTGGGTCACCTCGGTCTCCGCCAGGTAATAATCGTCTACGCAGACCTCGTGGACAGGCCTCTCGTCCTCATCGCCGTTCCCGACGAAGTCACCCATCTCGAAGCAGCCGCCTTTTACGTACACCATCTCGATAAGGGGCTCTACGTCCTCTTTCGTGACGACCTTCTCCGCCGGTTTTTCGTGCCGCAGATGGTCGTCGATGCCGAGGTCATCATCTTTCATGTTCATGGGGTCCTGTGCCAATGCGCCGGAGCCTGCCATCATAAGGGCCAGAACAAGTGTAACGGCGAGATTCCTGAATTTCTTCATCTCTCTCCTGCCTCCTTCCTATTTCCGTCCTCTATCGAGGGCGTCAAACAAAAAAAGATCTCCCTTTCCAAATGGAAAAAAACCAAACGCCAGTCTAAAGCGGTCACTTGAAGAGCGCAAGCTGCGGCGCCTGGGCGCTCAGGACGTCAACCGGGTATCTGCCTGTGAAGCATGCGTCGCAGAAGCTTCCGCCCGCCTCGCGTACGGCCTGGTACAGGCCCTCGACGCTAAGGTATCCCAGGGTATCGGACGTTATATATCGGTTTATCTCCTCCACGCCCTGGACCGCGGCGATGAGCTCTTCCCTCCTAGGCGTGTCTATGCCGTAGTAGCAGGGGCATATGGTCGGCGGCGAGCTTATCCTCATGTGGACCTCTTTCGCGCCTGCGGCCCTTATCATCTTTATTATCTTCCTGCTCGTGGTGCCGCGGACGATCGAGTCGTCTATGACGACCACCCTCTTGCCGCTTATTATGTCGCTTATTGCGTTGAGCTTTATCTTCACCCCGAAGTGGCGTATCGAGTCCTTGGGCTCTATGAAGGTGCGGCCCACGTAATGGTTCCTCACGATGCCCTTGTCAAAAGGGATGCCCGAAGCCTCCGCATACCCTATTGCCGCCGGGACGCCGGAATCCGGAACCGGGACGACCACGTCGGCCTCTACCGGATGCTCCATTGCGAGCCTGGCGCCGAGTTTTTTCCTCACGGCGTGCACGTTGGCCCCGAATATCCTGGAGTCGGGCCTGGCGAAATAGATGAACTCGAAGACGCAAGGGGTATACTTGACCGCCGGGAAAGGCTTATATGATGCTATGCCGCTGCCATCGATCACGACTATTTCGCCGGGTTCTATTTCCCGGACATACTCGGCCTCTATGAGGTCGAAGGCGCAGGTCTCGGATGCCACGACCCACGCGCCCTTGAGCCTCCCGAGCGAAAGGGGCCGGAAGCCGTGCGGGTCCCTGGCCGCTATCATGACTTTTTCCGTGAGGAAAAGGAGCGAGTACGAGCCTAGCACCCTCCGGAGCGAGGCGGTAATCCTGTCTACGAGCGAGTTCTCCTTGCTCGAGGCCAGTAGATGGACGATTATCTCGGTGTCCATCGATGACTGGAAGATCGAGCCGTAGGCCTCGAACTCGGCCCTGAGTATCTGCGCGTTTACGATGTTGCCGTTGTGGGCGACCGCTATTCCGCCCCTCGAATACTCGACCACAAAGGGCTGCGCGTTCCTTATATGGGACTCTCCGGTTGTCGAGTACCGGACGTGCCCTATGGCCGCGCTGCCGTGGAGGCGCTCGATGTCCTCGCTGGTAAAGACGTCGGCCACGAGGCCCATGCCCTTGTGCGAATATATCCGCTCGCCGTCGGTCGAGGCTATGCCGGAGCTCTCCTGTCCCCTGTGCTGGAGCGAATAAAGCCCGAGATATGCGAGGTTGGCGGCCTCAGGGTGGCCGTAGATGCCGAAGACCCCGCACTCGTCATTGAACCTGTCTTTTCTGAAAGGGCCCATCGAGAAACCTGAACCTTACTTGGAATCCATGAATTTTTCAAACGCGCCGGACCAGGCGTCCCTGACCCTGTCCAGGCCTATATCGATGAATCTTCCTATTTTGAGGGACGTCCCGCCGACCCTGCCTATCACCTTGAACGGGGCCCCGGCCTTTTCCGCAATGGCCTTCATTTCATTAAGGTCGTCCTCCGCGAGGCTTATGACTATCCTCGACTGGGACTCGCCGAATAGCGCGTCGTCGGCCCTGAGGCCCCCGGCGCCTGTCTCGACCTCCGCGCCGACCGCGCCGTCCGGGTTAAGGCAGGCCTCGGCCAGTGCCACGGCCAGCCCGCCGTCCGAAACGTCGTGCGCGGAGGATATTATACCAGCCCTGATGCCCTTCAAACAAGCCTCATGGACCGCCTTCTCAAGGGCAAGGTCCAGCTCCGGCGGCGCCCCTTTCTCCATGCCGTGGATAGCGTAGAGGTATTCGCTTCCGCCGAGGCCCGGCCCCTCATTGCCGAGTAGCGCTATGAGGCCGCCGTCAGCAAGGAACCACTGCCTCGTGTGGCAGGCGGCCTTTTCGATAAGCCCCACCATGCCTATGGCCGGGGTGGGATGCACGGATACCCCAGAGGTCTCGTTATAGAGGCTTACGTTCCCGCTTACTACAGGTATGCCGAGCGCGAGGCACGCCTCTTTTATGCCCTCTATGGCTTCCTTTATCTGCCACATGACTTCGGGCCTCTCGGGGTTCCCGAAGTTCAGGCAGTCGGTAAGGGCCATGGGCTGCGCGCCGCTTGAGACGAGGTTACGGGCGGCCTCGGTTACGGCGAGCCTCCCTCCTGCCCTCGGGTCAAGGTAGCAGTACCGGGAATTGCAGTCGACCGTCAGGGCCAGGGCCTTGTCCGTCCCCTTAATCCTTACTACGGCAGAATCAGACCCGGGCAGGACGACCGTATCCGTCCTCACCATGTGATCGAACTGGCGGTATATCCACTGCTTGCTCGTTATATTGAGCGATGAAAGGAGCTTAAAAAGTATGGCATTATAATCGCCCGGCTCCGGGATTGACGATGCATCGAACGAATTAAGCTCGTCCTGCCATGCCGGTTTCTTCGAGGGCCTGTCATAAACCGGGGCGTCGTCGGTAAGAAGCGGGACAGGTATCTCGGCAACGGCCTTCCCGCCTTCGAGTATCCTTATTTCGTTCCCTTCGAAGACCCTGCCTATGACCTCGCAGTCGAGGTCCCATTTGCTGAAGATCTTCTTTACCTCGTCCTCGACGCCTTTCCGGACGACCATGAGCATCCTCTCCTGCGACTCGGAGAGCATTATCTCGTACGGGGTCATGCCCTCTTCGCGCCTGGGGACCCTGTCCATGTCGAGCTCTATTCCGACCCCTCCCCTGGACGCCATCTCGACGCTGGACGAAGTGAGCCCTGCCGCGCCCATGTCCTGGATGCCGACTACGTAATCCGTCCTGAACAGCTCGAGGCAGGCCTCAAGAAGTAGCTTCTCGGCGAACGGGTCGCCGACCTGGACCGTGGGCCTCCTCTCCTCGCCGCCCTCTCCGAAGACGTCAGAGGCCATTGTCGCGCCGTGTATGCCGTCGCGGCCGGTTTTGCTCCCCACGTACATGACAGGGTTACCTGCCCCTGAGGCCTTGCCCCTGAATATCCGGTCCTTCTTCACGACCCCGGCGGTCATTACGTTCACGAGGCAGTTGCCGTTATACGAGGGGTTGAAGCTCACCTCTCCGCCGACCGTCGGGACGCCGATACAGTTCCCGTACCCGGCTATGCCGGAGACGACCCCGTCGACAAGAAACCTGGTCCTCGGGTTATCCGGGGCGCCGAAGCGAAGGAGGTTTAAAGAGGCAACGGGCCTTGCGCCCATTGTGAATATGTCCCTCAAGATGCCGCCGACCCCGGTCGCCGCGCCCTGGTAAGGCTCTATGAAAGAAGGGTGGTTATGGCTCTCCATCTTGAAGGCCACGGCGAGCCCGTCGCCTATGTCCACTATCCCCGCGTTCTCGCCCGGGCCCTGTAGCACGAACTCGCCCTTTGTCGGGAAGCCCCGGAGGTGCTTCCTCGACGACTTGTAGGAGCAATGCTCGCTCCACATGACCGAGAATATGCCGAGTTCGAGGAGGTTCGGCTCCCTCCCGAGGGAGGCCACTATCCTCTGGTACTCGTCCGGGGCGAGCCCGTGTTCCTTTACTACTTCTTCGGTTATCCTCATTTCCCTATTCCGCCGGGATGGAGTATATCCACCCGCGCTTGTCCTCTATCTCTCCGTACTGGAGGCCTGTTATATGGTCGTAGACCCTCTTCGCGAGCGGGCCGGTTTCGCCGCGATTTATGGTGATGGACGCGCCCTGGTGGTGTATCTCTCCGACCGGGGATATGACAGCGGCCGTGCCCGTTCCGAAGGCCTCCTTAAGGCTCCCCTTTTCAGAGGCGGCAAAGACCTCGTCTATTGAGATCTTCCGCTCGGACACCTTCAGGCCCCAGTCCCGCGCGATCGTCATGACCGAGTCGCGGGTCACGCCCGCGAGGACCGAGCCGCCGAGTGCGGGTGTCACGAGCTCGTCTTCGAGAAGGAAGAACATGTTCATTGTGCCGACTTCTTCTATGTATTTCTTCTCGACGGCATCGAGCCACAATACCTGCGTAAAACCCTTTTTCTTGGCCTCCTCGGCAGGCAAAAGGCTTGCCGCGTAGTTCGCCGGGGTCTTGGCCTCGCCGAGGCCGCCCCTCACGGCCCGGACATACTCTCCGGGCGTCGTGAGCCTTACCGGGTTTATCCCCTCTTTATAGTACGCGCCCACAGGCGAGGTTATGATGAGGAACTTGTATGTGTCCGATACCTTCACGCCTAGGTAGTTGTCTGTAGCGAATATGAAGGGCCTTATGTAGAGGGCGCAGCCCCTTTTCGGCGGGACCCACCCCCTGTCGGTCCTGATAAGCGCGTGGAGGCCCGCGAGGAAGTCCTGATAAGAGACCGGGGGTATGCAGAGCCTCTTCGAGGAGCGGAGCATCCTCTCGTGGTATTTCTCGGGCCTGAATATGTTTATGGAGCCGTTCGGGGCGCGGAAGGCCTTTAGCCCCTCGAAAATGGCCTGCCCGTAGTGGAGGGTAGTAAGGGCAGGCGAGACCTCGATATTGCCGAAGGGCACGACAGCCGGGGGGCCCCACATGCCGTCTCTAAAGTCCATCGAGAGCATGTGGTCGGAAAAAACGGTGCCGAAGACCGGGTTTTCGAGGATACCAGGGGTGAGCCTGCTCTCTTTCACCCTCCTTACCTCGACATTTTTTAGGAGCGGCATATTGTTGGACATTTTCCCTTGCGAGGACCTGACGGCTCCCTTCGGAAACCCGTGTTTTTCAAAGGGGTTTTTCCGCACAGGGGCCGAAAAGCGAGCTTTCTCCGGCTATCCGAAGAAAAGTTAAAATAACCTAAAACAGCACAAATGACAAGAGCGAAAAGAGGCGTGGAATCGTATTTTGATGGGTAGGCACGGCGGTGAAGCGCCCCTTCAGGCGCCCTCGCTCGAAAGGAGCATCTCTATCATCTCCCTTGCTTTCCTAATGATATCCTTCTCGTCCTTAAACCTCATCATGCCGGCAGCTTCGCCTATGGGGACCCACCTGCACTCGTCGACCTCCTCGTCGTGGTCCTCGACCCTCCCTGACGTATACTCCATGAGGAAAAAATATACTATCTTGAATATCCTCCTGGTCTCCCCGCCCTCTTTCATGGTGAAGAAATACTCTATATGCCCGATCTTCTCGATTATCCTGCCGTCAAGGCCGGTCTCTTCCCTGACCTCCCTGTGCGCGGTCCTCGCGAGGTTCTCGCCTTTTTCCGCCGTGCCTTTGGGAAGCCCCCAGACCTTGCCGCCGCGGACGGAAATAAGCGCGACCTCGACCAGCCCGCCTTTTTTCCTGAATATCACACCCCCGGCCGAGATCCGGCGCTCCGCCACGTGCCCCTCCGATATTTACGAACCGAAAGCAATATTGGCTGCACTGTCACACTTTGGCTCCGCCCAGAATGACTTGAGCCTTCAGCAACGTCCCTCTATGCGGCTGAGCCCCTTTTTACGCGCAGTCTCGATTGCCTGCTCAAGCTCCACAACAGTAGCCCTTCTTGAGAGGCGCGGGTCCTCAAAAGCCCTGTATACGGGCCTGTACTGGTCCATGATGTTGACATAGGTGTCTGTAGATATATCTTCAGCCAGGAAGCGCATTACCTCCTCGGTACCAGCAAGGCCGTCCGGGAGGACGAGGTGCCTTACGATGAGGCCCCGGCGGGCGATATTGTCCGGCCCGGTCTCGAGATTTCCGACCTGCCTGTGCATCTCCCTTACCGCCTCCCTGGCCTTCGAGAAATATCCGTGGATGCCTGAAAGCTCGAGACCGCTCCGGTCAGAGCCGTATTTGATATCCGGCATATATATGTCGAATATGCCTTCAAGGAGTTTTAGCGTTTCGAGCGAGTCGTAGCCGCCTGAGTTGTAGACGAGCGGCACATCAAGACCGTTCTCTATGGCAAGGGGAAGGCTTTCGGCTATCTGCGGGGCCTGGTGCGTGGGCGTAACGAAGTTTATGTTATGGCAGCCCTCTCTCTGGAGGCGGAGCATCATCGAAGCGAGACCCTCGGGTGTCACTTCCCTCCCGTCTCCGGAACGGCTTATCTCATGGTTCTGGCAGAATACGCACTTAAGATTGCAGTACGAAAGGAAGATCGTGCCGCTCCCGTAGCTGCCTACAAGCGGCGGTTCCTCGCCGAAATGCGAGATTGCGGCGGAAACTCGCGGAAACGAGCCGGTACGGCAGACGCCGGCCTTCCCCTCAAGGCGAGCCGCGCCGCACTCTAAAGGGCACACCCTGCACGGGGAGAGCATGGCCTTGAGCTCCCTTATGCGGGTAAAAAGCTCGCCGGTCTCGTAAAGCCTTATGTAGCCCGGACGGAAACCCATACACGGACATTATATCAGGAACGGCTCCCTGGCAGGAACCCAAAAAGCGGGGCTTCAGATAGTGGGTTTCTTGCCTCCGGACAGCTCTTCGAGCTCGGTCTGGCACCTCAAACAGTGCTCGGCGTATGGCATGGCCTTGAGCCTCTCCTCGCCGATCTCGGCCCCGCACCGGCTGCATGTGCCGTATGTGCCCTCGTCCAGTTTCCGAAGGGCCACCTCCATGCTCTCCAGTTCCTGCCTCCTCAAGTCCGAGACCGAAAGGCCGAGGTCTTCGACAAGGTCCAGGACCGACATCTCCTCGAGGTCGTGCGGTATGTCGAACTGGTCGCTGTAGTCCTTTCCGAATTTCCTGAATATCTCCTCCCTCAGGTCGTTCCACACCTTGCGCTTCCTGTCGAGGAGGAGCTTTTTATGCCTTGCCTTATGGTTATTGTTCCGGTTCATCTGGCGCAGACCTCCTTTCTGGCCTCTTCAGCATACGGGGTGCTCGCCCCTTGCGAGCTCTTCTGTAAACGAAGAAATCCGTAAAAGGAACTCGTCGATTATCTTCCTTACTCCCTTCTCGTAATGGTCCCTGCCGGCCCTGCCCTCTGGTATGACCTGCACAAAGACCTGCTTGGGCTCGTCTATGGGCCTCCCGATCTCGCTCAGGAGCCAGACAGAGACCTCCTTCACGCCCTTGACGCGCCCGTATATCTCGGATGCCATTATGTGCGACATTATCGAATATATTTTCCCCACGTGGCTCACCGGGTTTTTCCCTGCTGCCGCCTCGGTGCCCATCGGGCGGTTTAGAGAGATAACGCCGTTTACGCGGTTTCCCCTTCCAACCTGGCCCGAGTCCGCGTCCTCGGCGGACGTGCCGAGAAGCGTGAGGTACACGCCCCTGGTGCCCTGCCCTTTCATGTCGAGAGAATTGAGATTGAGAGCAATATCAGAAAACGGAAAGCCCGAGAGGAAGTCCTTGATTGCGGTGTGCATCTCTTTTTTCTTTTTAAAGTAGGCGGACTCGCTCTGTATAAGACCCGCGAAAAGCGGGCAGGCGACCGTCAAGCCGAGCTCGCTCCCTGTCCTTACGCCCATCACCTTCACATCCGAGCCTGCTTCCGGGAAGCGGAGCTTGAAGGCCTCGGAATTTATAAAGCGTTCGGTAGCCAGGACCGCGCGCTCGGTGGGAGTGAGCGGGGCATAGCCTGCCGCCGCAGAGGTGTCGTTCGCGACCCTAACCCTGCCGCGCCTCTCGAAAATGCCCGCAAGCTCCTCGGAGCCCGGTTGCAGTACGACCCTGACCTTAAGGTGCTCGTCAGGGTCCACGTGCGGGAGGTTCTCAGTGACCCAGGAACGGACTGTCCGCTTTACTATATCCTCGACCGGGACGCGAGACTCGTCAGTCCCGAAAGATGCCCTGTCGCCTACGATGAGCTCCATCGGCTTCAGGACCTTACCTCCCCCGAAGCCCTTCTCCACCTGCCCGGCTACGAGGAGGCCCTTGTCGATATTATGATGGAGGACGGCGCCGAACCTTTCCATGTACTCGCGGCTCAAAGCCACCGAGATCCTTTCCATGACAGCGTCGCAGATGGAGTCCGGATGCCCGGTCCCCTTTCTCTCGACTATCTCCACGGCCTGCTCGGCAACGGCCATATTTGATGAGACCTCGACAGTCTTCTGCATCGTTAACCGGCCCCGGAGGGGATTTCTATTCGAAGCGGCCCCTCATTATTTTTTTGACTTCTTCGAGTACCTTTCCATTTTGCTGTATATGCAGCCGCAATATTTCTGCCTATAGAGTCCGAGGGCCTTGGAGGCGTCGATGCCTTCCTGCCACAGAGGCCTGAAATCCTCATAAAGGAAGAGTATGCCGTACTTTCCGGCTAATTCAATGCCTGCGCTCCTTATGGCATCGTGGTCCTGGTACCTGCTGTATAGAAGAGACGAGGTGAAGACCGGAAACCCGAGGTGGCTGGCGGCCCGTGCGGTAGCCTCAAGCCTGAGATAGTAGCAATGTTCGCATCTCTTTCCCGTTTTCGGGAAACCGGGGCCCGCGTGCTCCTTCAAGCCCTTAAGGAATGCCGAGGGCCTGTATTCCTCGTCAAATATGACGTTAAGCGAGAGGTGTCGGGCAAGCTCCCTTGCGGCGGCGAGCCTTTTCCTGAACTCCGATAACGGGTGGATATTCGGGTTATGGAAGAAGCCGGAGACCTCGGCCTTTCCATCAAGGAGAGATTTAAGCGGCATGATCGAGCAGGGGCCGCAGCAGATGTGCGCCAAAACGGGAGTGTTCCTGCCGGGGGCCGATACGGCCGGGAGGTCCTTTATGGATATGACCTCTTTCATTCGTGACATTAATTTGGAGGTTGGGGGGACTGGATCAAAAAAGCCCTTCCTGCTTCCCTGCGCTCGCCGTCTTTCTGCAGGGCCGGCCCAGGTGCGCGTACGCAAGCTCCGTAGCGACCCTGCCCCTGGGGGTCCTGTTGAGATACCCCTCCTGCAGGAGGTAGGGCTCGTGGAGGTCCTCTATGGCGTCCTTCTCCTCGTGGAGCGCCGAGGCAAGTGCCTCTATGCCCACCGGCCCTCCGCCGAACTTGTCTATTATGGTGAGGAGCATCCTCCTGTCCATCTTGTCGAACCCTTTTGAGTCTATCTCGAGCATGGAAAGGGCGCCGGCCGCGACATCCCTTGTTATCACGCCCTTTGCCTTGACCTGGGCGAAGTCCCTCACCCTCCGCAAGAGCCGGTTAGCTACCCTCGGAGTGCCCCTAGACCTCCCTGCGATCTCCTCGGCGCCGTCGGGCGTGATCTCTACATCGAGTATGGAGGCTGAGCGCGTGACTATGGTCTTAAGCTCATCGGCCGCATAGAAGTCGAACCTCAGCATCACCCCGAACCTGTCCCGCAAAGGCGAGGTAAGGAGCCCGGCCCTTGTCGTCGCGCCAATGAGGGTGAACTTCGGAAGCTCTATCTTTACCGACCTTGCCGAAGGCCCCTGCCCGATTAGTATGTCAATATGATAGTCCTCCATTGCCGGATAGAGTATCTCTTCCACGGCCGGGGTAAGCCTGTGTATCTCGTCTATGAAGAAGACGTCGCGGTCCTCGATATTCGTGAGCATTGCCGCCAGGTCGCCGGCCTTGTCTATGACCGGGCCTGAGGAGGCCTTTATCTGGCTCCCGAGTTCGTTGGCTATTATCATGGCCATTGTGGTCTTCCCGAGCCCCGGAGGGCCGTAGAAGAGGACGTGGTCGAGCGCCTCTCCCCTGCCCTTGGCGGCCTGGATAAAGACCTTCAAGTTTTCCTTGAGCTTCTCCTGCCCTATGAAGTCGTCGAGGAGCTTGGGCCGGAGGGTTGCCTCGAACTCGTCCTCTTTAAGCTTCGCGGGCGTTATTTCGCGCTCGTCTTCCATGCGTTCATGTCCTTGTCTTCGAAATGAGCCGGAGCGATTCCTTCAGGACCTCTTCAAAGGCAGGCTCGTCCCCGAGTGACCGGGCCGCCTTCTTGGCCGCCTCCTCCGCGGGCACGCTCCTGTAGCCGAGGTTCTCAAGTGCCGAGACAACGTCGCTTACGAGCGGGTCCCTGCCGGAAGCGGGCTCTTCCTGAGGCGCACCCCTGAAGGATATTGAGCCTATTTTGTCCTTCAGCTCCAGGATGAGCCTCTCGGACGATTTTGCGCCTATACCCGGGATTGAGCCGAGCCGCGCCTTGTCTGACGAGCTTATGGCCTGTATGAGGTCTCCTACCGCGACCCCTGAAAGGATATTCCGGGCAAGCTTCGGACCCACGCCCGAAACGCTTATGAGGAGCTGGAAGACCTCCTTCTCCTCTTGAGTCAGAAAGCCGTATAGCTGTATGGCGTCCTCCCTCAAATGGGTATGGACCCGGAGGCTTACAATTTCTCCGTCAAGAGGAAGGGTATAGAACGTGGAAAGCGGGATGAAGACCTCGTAGCCCACCCCGCCAGTCTCGATGACCACCGATTCCGTAGTCTTGTGTATTATGCGCCCCTTTATGCTGGCTATCATATCGTGCGCCTGGTGGAAAGGAGCGCGGCCTCCCCCTTTATGCGGAGTCCGGAAGAATGGCTGTTAAGGTGGCAGATGGCAAGGGCGAGCGCGTCGGTTGCGTCCTTCTTGCCTTCTATCAGCCCGGCTTTCAGCAGGAGACCTACCATCTTCTGCACGTCTTCCTTGGCGGCCCTGCCGTTCCCTGTTACAGCCTGCTTGACCGAGGAAGGAGAATACTCGTATACGGGTATTCCGAATTCCGCGACGGTGACTAGCAGAGCCCCCCTCGCCTGCCCGAGTATTATGGCGCTCCTGGCGTTCTTCGCGTAAAAGACCGATTCGAGCGAGACGGCTTCTGGCCTGAACTCCTCTATTATCTCCCTGAGCCTCTTTGATATGCAGAGGAGTCGGGAGGAAAGCGGAAGCCCGGCTCCGGGAGAGATATCCCCGTGGCAGACGCGCACCAGCGCATTGCCCTTCCTCTCCACTATGCCGTAGCCTGTAGAGACGCTTCCGGGGTCTATTCCCAGCACCATCGTTTTCACCTTTGTAGGCTGCTGAAAAAGCCCATCTGCTTCGTTGTCTTAGTCGCTCGCATCTGGAGCTTTTTGAGCAGCCTGAGCGAATTTTACGTTTTTCCGCAACCTGTTAGAATCACACCCGGATACCGCGCGAACTCGCGGCCGTCCAGATAGATTATTTTAGGAGGCTATGCTCGACATCTCCTCGGGCGAAATATCGAAGTTCGCGTACACTGACTGGACGTCGTCCAGGTCCTCGAGCTCCTCAAGTAGGCTCAGCACCTGCCTGGCGGTTTTACCCTCGACGCTTACGGTCGTCTTCGGGACCATTGCTATGTCTGAATGGGCATAGCGGACCCCGGCCTGGTCGAAGGCCGATTTGACCCTGGCGTAGTCCGTGGGCTCGGTATATACCTCGAAGACCCTGTCGTCCTGGTTAGCTGCTACGTCCTCGGCCCCGGCCTCGAGCGCGGCCTCCATGAGCCTTTCTTCCGTTATCGAGCCCATGTCAAAGGTGAAGACGCCCTTTTTCTCGAACATGTAAGCGACCGAGCCGCTCTGGCCGAGGCTTCCGCCGAAGCGCGAAAAGGCGTGCCTCACCTCCGAGGCGGTCCTGTTCCTGTTGTCGGTCATGAAGTTCACGATAACGGCGACCCCGCCAGGCCCATAGCCCTCGTATGCGCCCTCCTCGTAGACCACGTTTTCGAGCTCGCCAGCGCCTTTCTTTATGGCCCTCTCGATATTGTCGGCCGGGAGGTTCTCGGCCTTGGCCTTCTCGACGGCGAGGCGGAGCCTGGGGTTCCCCCCGGGGTCGCTCCCGCTCTTGGCCGCGACCATTATCTCCTTCACCAGTTTCGTAAAGACCTTGCCCTTCTTAGCGTCGGATTTGGCCTTCTTGTGTTTGATGTTGGCCCACTTTGAATGCCCTGCCATTAAACCGCTCCGTTGAGACTTTTTTGTTATTAATAGGAAACATACGTTTCATAACACAAAAGGACCGGTTTTTCAATTTACAATATAAGCGCCCGGACCGCATTCCAGGCGCTCCTGTTCCTTCTGTTATACTGAAAATAGGATCTGGACACTCCAATATATGGCACTCCGCATAACGCGCATATCGTCAAAGACCGGTAAAGGAGCGCGCTTATGGACCAAGCCGACCGCCACGGAATAATGGGAGAATTGGAAAGCCTCAGAAAACGAATAAGGGAACTGGAAAAAAAAGAGGCCGAGCGAAGACGCAATCTCGAAGAAAACCCCGCCACGATAGAGGCCCTTATGAAGTACATACCCGAGGGCATAATCATCGTTTCAGCGCCTGACGAGACGGTAAGGATGGCAAGCAGGGAAGCGCTCCGCATGTCGGGTAACGGCCCGGAAAGCATCGAGGGGCTTAAGCTGAAGGACCTTGCCGGCAAATGCCCTGTCTACCATCCGGACGGAAGAAAGCTCAGGGATGATGAAAACCCGCTTTACATCGCGCTCCGGGAGGGCCGGGTCATAAGCGACCGGGAGTTCACGCTCCGGAAGCCGGACGGGAGCGAGACATACGTACTGGCCAACGCTGGCCCGGTCTTTGATAATGCAGGCAAGCTCCTTGGCGCGATAGTCTCATGGAGGGACATAACCGAGAGGAGGAGGGCCGAGCAGGCCGTACTCAGGGAAAGGGGGCTACTAAGTAAGGTGCTCGCCTTACTTCCCGTGGGCGTGTGGATCTTGGATTGTAGCGGCAACATTGTGGAGGGAAACGACGAGGGACAGAGGATATGGGGCGGCGTGAGGCGCGTCGGCATCGAGGAATACGGCGAATACAAGGCCTGGTGGGCGGAAACAGGAAAACCGATAGCTCCCCATGAGTGGGCTGGCGCGAGGGCCATTGAAAAGGGCGAGACCTCATTAAACGAAGAAGTAGAGATAGAGGGCTTCAACGGGGTGCGCCGCTTCATAATGAACTCGGCTGTGCCCCTTACGGACGAAAGGGGCCGTATTCTGGGGGCGGTCACGGTAAACCAGGACATAACCGCAAGGAAGCTGGGCGAAAGGATGCTCGATGAGGCACAGCGGATAGCACGCCTCGGAAATTGGATATGGGACCCGGAAAAGGACCAGATGTGCGGCTCAAGCGAGGCGTACAGGATTTTCGGGCTCAGGGAAGGGCAGCCCATGAACATGGAGGAGTTCATGAAGATGGTCCATCGGGAAGACCGGGAGGCGCTCAAGAACGCCATCCAGGATTCCCTTGAAAGGGGCGGCGGGTACGAGTTCGACTTCAGGGTCGAGGTCAAAGGCGCCCTGAAATACGTCCAGGCCATCGGCAGGACGGAGTACAGGAACGGAAAGCCTGTCGCCGTAAGGGGCACGGTCCAGGACATTACGGAACGGAAGAAGACGGAGAACGAGCTGAGGGACGCGCTCTCCCGCATAAAGACCCTTAGCGGCCTCATCCCTATATGCGCGAACTGCAAGAGAATAAGGGACGACAGGGGCTACTGGATGAGGATAGAAAAATACATAGAAGACCGCTCCGCCGCCGAATTCACACACAGCCTCTGCCCCGACTGCGAGAGAAAGCTTTATGAAGAGGACAAGGCGGCCTGATAGCCCTACCCTCTCTTCAAACCCGACCGGCACCCCCTGGCCCCTTTATGCCGAGCTCCCGCATCTTAAGGAGGAGCGTATTCCTGTGTATCTTCAGCGCCCTTGCGGTTTCAGCCCTGTTCCAGTTGGCCTTGTCCAGAGCGCCTTTTATGTAATGCCTCTCGAAGGCCTTGACCGCCTCCTTGAAATCCGGCATTTCCTTTCCTGGAACGGCCTCTTCCGGAAGTGTGAGCATGCCTATCGGCAGGTCGTCGGCCCTGATCAGGCCCCTTTCCGGGGCGAGCACCACGAGCCTTTCCATCAGGTTTTCAAGCTCCCTTATATTTCCGGGCCAGGAATAATCCATGAACGCCCTTATGACCTCGGGATGGACGCCCTCTATCCTTTTTACGCACTTCTTTGAGAGCTTTTCGAGGAAATGCTCTACCAGCAAGGGCACGTCCTCCTTCCTTTCCCTGAGGGGCGGAAGCTCTACGGGCACGACCTTGAGCCTGTAGAAGAGGTCCTCCCTGAAGCGGCCCGCCGCGACCTCGTCCTCAAGGCGCGCGTTCGATGCCGCGATCACCCTTATGTCCACCTTGATGGAGGAATTTGAGCCGACCCTTTCGAAGGACCTCTCCTGCAGCACCCGGAGGAGCTTTATCTGGAGGTGCATGGGAAGGGTGGATACTTCGTCAAGGAAGAGCGTGCCTGTGTCGGCGTGCTCGAACTTCCCTATCTTTCTCTGGTGCGCTCCGGTGAAAGCGCCCCTCTCGTGCCCGAAGAGCTCGCTTTCCATCAGTTCCGAAGGGACGGCCCCGCAATTCACGGCCACGAAGGGCTTCTCCCTCCTGTCGCTCATAAAATGGATGGCCCTGGCGACAAGCTCCTTCCCTGTGCCGCTCTCACCCGTTATAAGCACCCCTGATGAGGTCCGGCTTACCGCCTGCATGAGCCCGAAGACCTTCCGCATCGCAGGCGACTTGCTTATCATCTCGCCGTTTAAGTACCTGAGTCCGGTCCGTTCGTTAAGCTCCTCCTTCAGGAACTCAATTTCGCTCTTGAGCTTAAGGCCTTCGGAGAGCCTCGAAAGTGTGGCAAGGAGCTCGTCTCCGTCAAAGGGCTTTGTTATGTAATCGTACGCCCCTTTCCTCAGGGAGGATACCGCCTGCTCGGCGCTGTCGAGGGCGGAGAGCATTACGACCTCGATGGAGCCGTCGAGCTCCTTCAAGCGCCCGAGCGTTTCAAGCCCGTCCATGCCGGGGAGCTTAAGGTCAAGGAGCACTATCTCTACCGGCCTTGAACGCGCCAGCAATAAGGCCTCCGGGCCGGTCCTCGCCTTTATGACCTCATAGGCTTCCCTCAAGAGTATTTCAAGCGTACCCGTGATAAATTCGTCGTCGTCCACAACGAGGACAAGTGGTTTTCTCATATAAGCTGCCGTCGCCTGTTTTCTGAGGAGTCGCGCCATTTGCCCTGACTATTCACAAATAATGTACTAGCAATACAATAGTAACATATTGTGATTCCATGTCAAGGCAAAATCAATCATTTATTTAAAAGTCGATTGAGCGCCCAAGGCGAGGTGCGGGTTATCGATGTTGGAGGGCTTTTAAGACTATATTTCGGTTGAAGCGTCTTCGTTCTCTATCCCGTAACTCCTTATTTTCCTGTAAAGATGGCTCCTTTCTATACCTATGGCCTCGGCGGTCCGGGCGATATTGCCCCCGAACTCCTTGAGTTTCCTGGAAATGAACTCCTTTTCGAAGTCCTTCCTGGCCTCCTTCAAGAGATTGCTCCTGAAAAAAAGGCCGGACTGGGCAGTCTGGGCGCCCTTTATATAGGAAGGGATGTCGTTGGCGGCTATGGCATGGGAATGGGTCATTATGACGAGCCTCTCGACAAGGTTTTTAAGCTCACGGACGTTCCCCGGCCAGTCGTACGAATAGAGCATCTCCCTGGCCTCGGGGCTGACCGACAGGACCTCCCTGGCGGTCTCGCGCGCGAACTCCTTAAGGAAATGCTCCATCAACAGCGGTATGTCCTCCCTCCTTTCCTTTAGAGGCGGGACATGGAACGGTATAACATTGAGCCTGTAGTAGAGGTCCTCCCTGAAGCGGCCCTTTGCGACCTCTTCGCTCAGGTTCTTGTTCGTGGCCGCGATGACCCGGGTATCCACGGTTATGAGCTCGGTACCCCCCACCCTCTCGAAGCTCTTCTCCTGCAGGACCCTCAATATCTTGGCCTGGGTCCTGAGGCTCATGTCGCCTATCTCGTCCAGGAATATGGTGCCCTTGTCGGCCAGGTCGAATTTGCCCTTTTTCTGGGCGACGGCGTTGGTGAACGCGCCTTTCTCGTGACCGAAGAGCTCGCTCTCGATAAGCTCCTCGGGTATGGCCGCGCAGTTGACCTCGATGAAAGGCCTTCCCGACCTCGCTGAAAGGAGGTGTAAGTTCCTGGCGACAAGCTCCTTTCCAGTGCCGTTGTCCCCGGTTATGAGGACCCATGAGTTGGAAGGGGCCGCCTTCCTTATGTCGGCCTTGAGCGACTGGACGGCCTGGGAGCGGCCTATTATCTCGAACCTGGCGCCGGCCTTCTGCCTTAGATTGCTGTTCTCCTCGGTAAGCCTCTTCTGCTCTATGGCGTGCTCGACAGTGAGTGTGACCTTTTCAAGCGAAAGCGGCTTCTCGATGAAGTCATAGGCCCCGAGCTTGGTCGTCCTTACGGCCGTGTCTATATTGGCGTGCCCGGAGATCATTATGACCGGCAGACCCGGGTGCCTGGATTTTATCTCCTTCAGGGCCTCGACCCCGTCCATGCCGGGGAGCCATATATCAAGGAGCACGGCGTCCGGCTGCCTGACCTCGAGCTTCCTTAGCCCCTCCTCGGCGCTCCCGGCGGTAACTACCTCGTGCCCCTCGTCCTTGAGGACCCCCTGGAGCGCGTCCCTTATATCCTTTTCGTCGTCGATTACCAGGACTGTCGTCTTCATATGGTCACGGTCTTCACGGGAAGCTCTATTACGAACCGGGTGCCCCTGGGGTGGTTGTCCCTTACCCTGATGTACCCGTTGTGGTCAGCTATGATGTTGCTTGCGATCGCGAGCCCGAGCCCTGTGCCGGTCTTCTTGGTCGAGAAATACGGCTCGAAAAGCTTCTGCTTGGCCTCGGGGGGTATGCCCGGGCCGGTGTCTATGACCTCGAGACTCGCGAGCAGCAGGTCCGGCATGTAGGCGGTCTCCAGGCGGACAATGCCGCCCTCGTCGCCGACTGCGGCTATAGCGTTGTCCATCAGGTTAATAAGTACCCTTTTTATCTGGTCCCTGTCAATATCAAGGACCGGAAGGCGCTCATCGAGCGACGACTCGAAGCTTACGGCCCTCTGCCCGGGCTTGTAAAGCGCCATTACCTCGCGGACGACCTCGTTCAAGTCGTTCGGGCTCGGGTTGGCCGCGGGCATCCTCGCGAAGCTCGAAAACTCGTTTACGAGGGCTTTTAATTCATCGACCTGCTTTATTATGGTCATGGTGCACTCGTCGAAGACGGTATCTTCCTCCGGGAACCTGTCAAGGTACTTCTTACGGAGCCTCTGCGCCGAAAGCTTTATGGGGGTAAGCGGGTTCTTTATCTCGTGCGCTATCCTCCTTGCGACCTCTTTCCAGGCGGACATCCTCTGGGTCTTTACGAGATGGGTGAGGTCGTCGAGCACCGCGACCATGCCGAGGTAGTTGCCGGAGTCGTCCTTAAGGGCATTGAGGTTCGCAAGTACCGTCATGACCTTCCCGTCCACCTCGACCCTCATCTGCTTTTCCATCGATTCGAGGCCCATCTCGGTCATGCCGCGTATCATCTCGCGGAGCACCTCCCTGTCCTCCTCGCGGAGCACCTCCCTGTAGTTCCTCCCTATTATGTTCTCCTCGCCCGCCCCGAGCATCTGGGCGGCCACCCGGTTTATGGAGACTATCCTGCCTGACTTGTCGATCGATATCACCCCGGCGGGGACGTTCCCGAGGACTATCTCTATGTACCTCCTCCTCTGGTCGAGCTCCATGTTGGTCCGGCGGAGGTCCAGGTTGGCGGCCTCTATCTTGTACTTGCCGGTCTTCAAGTCCTCGGTCATTCTGTTGAAGGACTTGACGAGCAGGCCTATCTCGTCGTCGGATTCGACGTTTATCCTGTAGTCCAGGTTCCCGCTCGCGACGGCATGGGTCCCTTCCGCGAGTTCGTGAATCGGGACGGTAAGCTCCTTTGCGAGGTACCGGCCTATCCATATCGAGAAAAATACTATGAAGAGGGTTATTATTAGGAGTATGGTGAAATAGCTAGCCTTGACCGGATATTTCAGGAGCTTAAGCTGCTTGTAGCCCTCGAAGGCCGCCGATATCTCCTTCATCTTGTCCATCAGGCTGCGCGGGACATAGTAGCTCACGGCCACAGCCCCTGAAGGGCGGCTCCCGGCGACCGAGGGTGAAAGCGGCGCAACCACCCTTACCACGTCGCCCACCTTGAGGGTCTGTATGTAGCTCGACGACTCTCCCGCGAGCGCCTTCCGGACCGCCTCCTCGTCCGTGTCCGGGACCATGTTCCTCGTTATCTTGTCGGCCAGGGTATAAAGCTCCCTCTTCCCGTCCGAAGAGAAGACCTCAACCGTGGAGAGGTCCCACTCGACCATCTTCCGCTTTATAAAGTCCTCCCGCGCGTCGATATCCGCGCTCCCGGCCCCCATGGAGTCGGAAAGGGCCCTCGAGGCCGCCTCCACCCTGTCGTGCATGTCCTTGTAATAGTTCTGGGCGAGTTCCATCGACTCCTGGAGCGAGTCCTCGACCTTTATGCCGAACCACCCGTCTATCGACCTGTTTATGAAACCGATGACGATTACGAATAGGAGGACCGTCGGCACTATGGAGAGGGCCACGAACGATGTGACGAGCTTGGTCCGTAGTTTCGAGCCCATCACCTGCCGTTTCCGCTCCATAAAGAGCTTCACGGTGTTCCGGAGGATAAGGAAGACGAGCAGGATAAGGAGTATTATGTTGACGTTTATGAGCCCGAAGATGAGTATGTTGGTGGCGATCGGCACGTCACCGCTCAAGGCCGAGAGGTGCGACTCCACCAGTGTGAGGATTATTATCGCGGGGACGACGAGGAAGATGAGGAAAAGCTCTCTCCGGCGCCTTTTGCTTTCGGCCTCGGTCCTCTGGGACTCTATGTTCCGGGTTTCGCTCATCTCTTGTCAGGCCGTGAAAGTATACACATGCCAGTCGGTCTCGAAGTTCAAGAACTCAAGAAAGAAGAATATATAGTTGAGGAGGAAAGGCAGCTCCACCGGGTCCATCGCTGCCTTTATCCTGAGCTCGTAGAGGCTCCCGGGGATGAGGTGGGCGGGGGCGACCGTCACGCCGGAACAGGCGGCCATGACCTCCTTCATCTCGTCGAAGTCCCTGGTCCGTAGCGGTTTTTCACCCTTTTCATCAAGGCCGATCTCGTACTCGTTCCTGAGGCTGTCGTATTTGACCGTATGCCTGAACTCCCACCTCCCCACCTTTTCGTCCGGCAGGAACCTGTTCACTTTCTTGAGCTCGATTATGAAATTGAAGGAGGTCGGAAGCCCGCTCCTTACAGCCTCCTCGATGTTCTTGCTGAAGGCGTCCTTGACCTTGAACGAAACCGTGAGCGGCGGCCTGGTGACCTCCAGGCCGGTTATGATTGCCGTATCGGCAAGAAGGCCGGCCGGAAAGACCCAGACCGCAAATACAAGGATCAATATGAGCTTTTTCATGAAAGTACCAGGCTTTGCAGCTTTATCAAGTGGGCTTGAAAACATCCAGGGAAATAAGAATCATCTAATCCTTACCGGGTACTCCGGTCAGAGAAGAATGATACCGGATTCCATTATCAAAAGCAATGACAGCGGCCTGCGCGGAGCAGGGATGAGCGCCTGTCGCGTAGCCCCGCCGTGTGAGGGACTGACTAAAAAAACACAGGGCGTGGTCTATGAATGGGGGTTTCAGGTAGAAACGTTTTGCGAGGTTTTGGGCCAGGGCGGCTTCGGGGCGGTTACT
Organism: Deltaproteobacteria bacterium; assembly: GCA_019912665.1. NCBI lineage: Bacteria > Pseudomonadati > Myxococcota > Myxococcia > Deltaproteobacteria bacterium. The sequence goes on along the minus strand of JAIOIE010000006.1, from coordinate 142,924 downwards.
TCTTGGCTATGCGGGATATTCCAGCCTTGATTATTTCCTTCCTGACCCTTTTCTTGAACTCCGCCTCGTCGACCTTGTACTTGAACACCTTTTTGCCGTTAATGAAAACAGTCGGTATTTCGCCCTTGTAGCGCCTGAGGAGGTCCTCGCTAGAATCTATGCCGACCTCCTTGAATTCAAAAGGCAGCTCCCGGCTGGCCCTCCCTATGATGCTCCGGGCGTCCTTGCAGAGGGCGCAGTCGTCAACGGCGCAGAGGGTGCAATCCTCCAGTGCATAAAGCTCAACGGTAGTAGGCTTGGTCATGGCACGGCGCTAAGGTAAGGGTCGGAAAATCAGCTTATGCTCGGTATTACGCTGTTTATGTATGCGGCTATGATACCAAGAGAGTTCGTGAATATCAAGAGCCCAGTTATTATGAGGAAGACGCCGGTCACAATGGAGACGGTCCTCATGTGCCTCTTGAGCCTGTTGAAATGCCTGAGAAAGGTATTGATGCCGAGGGAGGTGAGAAGGAACGGTATGGCGAGTCCCGCGGAATAAGCTATGAAGAGGATGATCCCCGACCACGGGCTCTCGGTAGTTGCTGCAACGGCGAATATCGCGGAGAGTATCGGCCCTATGCAGGGGGTCCAGCCGGCGGCAAAGCCTATTCCCACGAGGAAAGAACCCAGGAGCCCGGCCGGCTTTTCACGGAAGAAATGCAGGCGCTTGTCCCTCTGCAGGATCCTGAAGTTGATGATACCTATGATGTGTATTCCGAGGAGTATTATTACCAGGCCGCCTATCTTCCGGACGATGTCCTGGTATTCCATGAAGACGTTCCCGAGGAGCTGGGCGGAAGAGCCGAGTATGACCACGAAAACGGTCGAGAAGCCGAGTATGAACATGAGGGAGTTGAAGAGTATTACCTTCTTGAGCTTCTTCTCCTCCCCGCCGTCACCCGTAAGCTCTTCGAAGGATATGCCCGTAACGAAGGAGATGTAGGACGGCACAAGCGGCAGCACGCACGGGGAGATGAAGGAAAGTATCCCCCCCATGAACGCGAGCGGTATGGAAACCTCAGTGGTCATATTAAGCGCCGGATCGAATGCCTTATTACGGAGTTATCTGGCGGAGTATCCGCCCTTTTCCTTGGGCCCGAACTGGACGAGATCCATAAGGACCCTGGAAGCGGCGGGCTCGGTCCAGTCCCTGGGGCCGCTGACCTTCTCGGCTATTACGCCGTTCTGGTCGATGATGAAGGTCTCAGGCACGCCCGTTGTCTTGTAAGTCTCCTTGACCTTCCCCTTCCTGTCATGGAGGACCGGAAAGGTCAGGCCGTGCTTTTCAACGAACTTCCCGACGTTCTCCGGGCTGTCGTTATCGACGCTCACGGCCACGATGACGAACGGGAACGAGGAAAGGTTGTCGGAGAGCGCCTGCATGGACGGCATCTCCTCCTCGCAAGGCTTGCACCATGTGGCCCAGAAATTGAGGAATATGACCTTGCCCTTATAGTCGCTCAATTTATGGGTCTTGCCCGAAAGGTCCGTGAGCTCGAAATCTATCATCTCGGCATTCGCGACCACCGGCTCGAACTTCTGGCGCTGCCCGAATATGAATATGAGGGCCACCGCCGCGACCACGGCCAGGATTATCCCGGCCAGCGCTATAGCGGGCAGCCCTTTTTCGTTTTCCTCTGCATTCGTCTTTACGCTCATCACCGCACCCGTATTGTTTTATTCTGCCGACCCTACGCGTAGGCGTGGAGGCCAGGGAGTATGAAGCTCACGCCCCAGTAGAGGAATACGACGGCCGCGAAGCCGAGTATCGAGAGGTATGCCGCCCTCTTTCCCCTCCATCCCCTCGTGACCCGCGCGTGGAGATAGGCCGCGTATATGAACCAGGTTATGAGTGACCATGTCTCCTTGGGGTCCCAGCTCCAGTAGCCGCCCCAGGCGTAGTTCGCCCATATGGCTCCTGACACGATCCCCACCGCAAGGAACGGGAAGCCCCAGGCGACGGCGCGATAGCTCATCTCATCGAGCATTTTCGAGTCCGGGAAGGCGTCAAGGAGCTTCACCTTCTGCTGCCTGCTCTCGTACCTGTTCTTGAGGAGGTAAAGGAGGGCAAGCCCGAATGATATGGCGAAGGCCGCATAGCCGATGAAGGTAGTGACAACGTGGAAGTCGAGCCAGCCTATGGCGTAGTTCTGGAGGTCCCACCTTGAGAGGAGGCTCGTCATCCACTTCCACTTGCTCTGGAGCGCCGGGTTGAGCGGCTCAACGTCCTTGAACCTGTAAGGGAGGAGCGAGGCCGCCAGCATGGCGAGCGTCTCGATGGCCATCACTACCGCGCCTATGGCCTTGAACTTGTACCTGTACTCCATCAGGAGATAGCCGGCGTTGGTGGCCCATATGAAGAGCACCATCGATTCCCATAGGTTCGAGAACGGGCCGTGGCCGGACTCGCCGGCTCGGCTTATGAGGACCATCGTGGTGGAGCCCAGGGCGATGAAGGCCAGCGCCGTGGCTATCTGCCCTATCCATTTCTTCCTGAATACCCAGAAGCCCACGTACGCTGTCGTCGTGAGTATGTAGAAAATGAACGCGAATGTGAAAAAGACAAGAGAAAGTATCATCTTCTCCCCCTACGGCCTCTCATTTGGAAGACACCGACTCGGTTATCTCCCTTATATCGCGCTCGAACGCGAAGGTGTTCTTGTTGATGGTGCCGCCGATCTTCATCTCGGTGGACTGACCGCTGCCCTTTATGTGGATCCAGACCCTCCTGTGGTATATGAAGAAGGCCATTATGAACCCGATTCCCATGACCGCGGAGCCGAGCCAGACTATGTTGGTGCCGGGGTCCTTGCTGTACTGCAGGCCCGAAAACCAGGCCCCCTTGTGGCCGGTGTATACGAAGTCCTGGTCGGAATCGGGTATGGCCGGGAAAATCCCGGGGTAGTTCATGAAGAGCCACGGCGAGGATACGAGCTTTTCGCCCTCGTATACCTCTATTTTTATGGCCGGGTTGTCAGGTTTCTCGGACTTGGAGTAGACGAAGTTGTTCTCCTCGTCGTAGGCGAAATCGGCGGTGTATCCTATGAGCTTTACGGAATATTTGCTGTTCGGCACGTCCGTGAGGGTGTTCCATTTTGCGGGGAACGACATTTCGGTCCCTTCTTTCACCTTGTGCCTGAAGCTAAGCTGCGCCTCCTCGAGCTTGTTCCAGGAGAGGCCGTAGTTCGCCTGGTAGAACTTGAGTCCCTTGTAGTCGAGGGGCTCGTTCACCCAGATCTGCTTCTGCATCACATCCTTGCCGTCCTCGATGATGGTAACGAGCGAGTTGTACTGCTTGATATGCCCGGTGTCATAGTAGTCTATCCAGAACTTGTCGAGCCTGAGCATGAAGGTCTCGTTATTGAACTTCACCGTGTTGCCGACGTTCATGAGGATGGAGTCCCTGTACCCGTAGATGCTCCCGATGAGGGCCCCGAGGAGGATAAGGAGGAGGCTTATGTGGGTCATGTCGGAGCCGAGCCTGCCGATCCTACCCTTCCATGCGTATATGAAGAACTCGCTCCCGCCCCCGGAGCTCACCGTGCCGAACCTCTTCTTCTTCAGGACCTGAAGGAGCCTGTCCCTCACGGCCTCCGGGCTCGCGTTGATGCTCAGGGTCTCGTGGTGCGCGAACTTCTCTATCAGCCTCGGGTCGAAACGCTCCTGCTTGTGGTCAAGGAGCGACTTCCACTTGGGAGGGAACCTCTCGAGGGTGCAGACTACGATGTTGATGGCCAGGAATACTATCAGTCCCCTGAACCACCACGAGTAATACATGTCGTTGAGGTTGGCGTAGATGATCAGGTTGCCCCAGGTCTCGCCGTATTCCGCGATGTACTTCTCCAGCGGGGCGTTCTGCTCGATGGCGGTGCCGAAAATCGAGGTGACCGCCAGCGCGATGAGTATGAAGATAGTGAGCTTGAGGGAGTTCAGAAAGCTCCAGATACCGGAGCCAAGGGTCCTGTACCACCTGGCGTCCATGCCTTCCGCCGCCTCCTTTGCTTTCTCTGCCATCGTAGGAACCTGCTTCCCTGTTTATTTATTTGTAAGCGCGGAGAGATATTCCGAGGCGGCTTTGCCCACCTGGCTCTCGGGGTTAAGGACGGTGGCCTTCTCCCATGCGGCCTTTGCGCCTTCCATATCCCCCATGCCATACGCGAGTATGAAGCCCTTCGTGAGCCATATCCTCTGGTGGTACGGGTTCTTCTTTATCCCTTCCTCAATGAAGGTAAGGCCCTCGGCCGATTTGCCCATGTAATGAAGCGATATGCCGAGGCCGTTGTAGACGTCGGTCTCGCCGGAACCCGAGTCAAGCACCTTCTTGTAGTTGGCGGCGGCCTGTTCGAACTGCCTGGACTCGAAGTAGGCGTCGGCGAGCCTCCACATGAGGTCCGGGTTGCCGGGGCTCTCCTTCAATCTGCTCTCCAGGTCCGTTATGAGCATTGTATTCACCGGAGGGTGCGGAGCGCTTGCCTGTTCCGCTGCGGTATTCTGGTTCTGGGGGCCGGCTGGTTCGTCCTTGGAGCAGCCGCCAAGGGCGATGACGGAGGCTATCGCCACTGCGGCCGCTCCCGTTAAAAGGTTTCTTCTTCTCAAGGGTGCCTCCTTATGAGGATTCAATATCAATGCGAACCGTTATGCCTCAAACGCGAGAACTTCTCGTCCACGGCCTTCCTGATGGCCGCCGTGTCCATGCCCTGCCTGTGAAGGTCGCGCGCCATCAGGGCCTCGTATATGCAGATGTCGCAGTATACGGCGTGCTCGTCGACGAAACAGGTCAAGAGGCTCTTATGGCCGAAATGCCTCTCGCAGTCGCAGTAGCAATAAAGGCTGTCTATTATCTCCGGTATGTCCCTGGCGGCCTGATACGCCTCGGCCGAGAGGCCGGTGAACCTGGCCGGGTCGAGCGTGGGCCTGGTCTCGCCTCCCCTCAGGCTGTCCGCGGTTGTTGTACCCTCGCCGGACTCGCACGAAGCAAGGCCGAGCATGAAGAGGGTTGTCAGGGCGAGGAAGACTCCGCCTCTTAAGACGCCGATTGCCATAAGCCGGTCTGGTGCTCGTCAGGGGAGATTCAGGACGATTTAAGCAGGTCCAATATAGCAAAAAACGATTAAAAAAGCATTAACTTTATATTAGGAAATAGTTCGCTAGAGAGGGGGTTCAGCTCTTAGGCTTGCCGGAATAATAGGCATCCCTGGTGGACTTTTCCTCCTCGCCCCAGAGGATGCATTTGGTGGGGCACCTCTTGACGGACTCGTCCGTCTGGGGCGCGAGCGAGTAATCCACGGCCGCGAGGTTGTTCTTCATCACTATGCCGCCGGGGACGCTGCAGTCCTTTACGCAGAGGCCGCAGGCCACGCAGGCCACCTTGCAGACCTTTCTCGCGTAGGCGCCCTTGTCCAGGTTCTTGCAGTAGACGAAGAGCTTCCTGTCCTCCGGGTGCATCTCTATTATGTCCCTGGGGCAGGCCCTCGCGCAGGCCCCGCACCCGACGCACTTGTCGTAGAAGACGACAGGAAGCCCGTTGTCGTTCATGGCCATCGCGTCGAACTTGCAGGCGTCCACGCACTCGCCGAGCCCGAGGCAGCCGTATGTGCAGGACTTGTCCCCGCCGGTCAAGTGCGAAGCCGTGCAGGTCATCTCTCCCCTGTACTCTGCCCGCCTTTCGGCCTCGGCGTTCCCGCCCCTGCAGAGGACAACGGCGAGCATCCTCTTCGCGCTCCCGGCCTCGACGCCCAGTATACCGGCAAGAGCCGCAGCCGTGTCGTTCCCGCCCGCCACACAGGCCGTGGGGAGCGCTTCGCCCTTCATGAGGGCCTCGGCGAACATCCTGCAACCGGGGTAACCGCAGCCGCCGCAGTTGGTGTTGGGGAGCGCGCTGGAGAGGGCCTCGACCCTGGGGTCCTCCTCGACCTTCAATTTCCTGTCGGCGTAGACGAGGAAGACCGCCATAACCGCGCCTATTGCGCCCATGCTCACGGCCGATATTATTAGAGTCTCTAACATTGTCTTACACTAACCCCTTATGAGACCGGCGAAGCCCATGAAGGCGAGCGCCAGCATCCCGGCGACTATGAAGGTGATGGGCGCGCCCCTGAAGTGCTCGGGCACGTCCGCGAATTCAAGCTCCTCCCTTATGCCGGACATCATGACGATGGCGAGCGTGAAGCCAACGCCGGTCGCGAAGCCGAAGACGATGGACTCGAGGTAATTGTAGTCCCTGAGGACCATAAAGAGGGCAAGCCCCAGTATCGCGCAGTTGGTGGTTATGAGCGGAAGGAATATGCCCAATGCGCGGTAGAGGGCCGGGCTCGCCTTCCTCACGTACATCTCCACGAGCTGCACCAGGGACGCGATTATTATGATGAACGCCACGTACTGCAGGAACGGCACGTTGAACCTTACGAGCACGTGGTGGTATATGGGCCAGGTCGCGGCAGCCGTAAGGGTCATGACGAACGTGGTCGCAAGCCCCATGTTGACCGCGTTCTCGGTCTTGTTCGAGACGCCTATGAACGGGCAGATGCCCAGGAAATAGGCGAGAACGAAGTTGTTTACGATGGAAGCCGATATGAATATTAGTATCAGTTCCAAGATTATCTCCTTAGTGCGCTGCGGTCTCAGCCGCCCCGGCCTTGGCGGCCTTCCTGCTCGATATGAAGTTTACGAGCGCAACAAGCCCGCCGAGCACGAGGAACGCCCCTGCCGGGAGTATCATCACGATCCAGGGCTCGAACCACTTCCCGAGGAGCTGGACGCCGAAAACGCTCCCGAAGCCGAGGACCTCACGGATCGAGCCCATGAGTGTGAGGCTCATGGCGAATCCTGTTCCTATGCCGAGCGTGTCCATAGCGGTCGGGAGTAGCGGGTTCTTCTGCGCGAAGGCCTCGGCCCTTCCGAGCACTATGCAGTTCACGACTATAAGAGGTATGTACGGCCCGAGCGCCTTTGAGACGGCCGGGAAGACCGCTGCCAGGAACATGTCGGTAACGGTCACGAGCGTCGCTATGATGACCACGTATGCCGGTATCCTCACCTTCGCCGATATGGTCCTCCTTATGAAGGATACCACCATGTTGGAGGTGAAAAGGACGAAAAGTGTCGCAAGGCCCATGGAGAGGCCGTTCAGGGCCGAGTTCGAGACCGCGAGCGCGGGGCAGAGGCCGAGAAGAAGCCTGAACGGCGGGATATCCTGCCAGAGGCCCTTCTTGAACTCGTAAAAGAGGCTCTTATTTGGCATCCTGTCCCTCCCTGGCGGGGGCCGGGCGCGGCCCGTCCTCCGACTTCATCATCTCCTCGCGGGGGAAGTTCGCGACCACCTTCTCTATGGCCTTGTTTATGTTCTTTATGACCGCCTCGGACGATATCGTTGCGCCGGTTATGGCCTGTATCTGGTTCGGCTGCTCGGGTTTCCTGTATTTTATGTACTCTATCCTGGGCTTCACTTCGAGTCCCTTGAACTGGTCCTTGAACGACTCGTCCCGTATCCTGTCCCCGAGGCCCGGGGTCTCGAGCTGATCAAGCACCTCTATGCCCTTGAGCTTCAGATAATCGAGGTCAAGGCCCACCATGAGGCCTATATTGGCCTGAAAACCGTTCCCGTCGGCCTTGAACGCTATGCCGACAGGCTCCCCGTTTTCGTTTACGCCCTTGTAGACAATAAGCTTCTCCTGCCCGACGGTCTTCTCGACCTTCACGAAGTCCTTTGCCTCGGGGAGGACGAAAAAGACCGCTTCCCGGAGCTCCTGCTCCTTGTTGGCCTTGATGAGCGGGTCTGCCGCCGTAAATACGCCGGAGAGGACGGCCCCGGAAAGGGCGCCGACGATTATGAGGTTGAGGAGCATTTTTGTTACGCCGTTCAAATAAAACCTCCAGTACGCCGAAAGGCTGTCTTAGCCTTTACCGGCCCTTACCGTGCCGAATACCCTCGGCCTCGTGTGCTTGTTGAGGAGCGGCACAAAGGCGTTCATGAAGAGTATCGAATACATGACCCCCTCGGGAAGTCCGCCGAATATCCTTATGACCACTGCCATAACCCCTGCCACTATGACGAATATCCACTGGCCGAGCGACGTCGTGGGCGAGGTCACCATGTCGGTCACCATGAACCATGCCCCGAGCATCGCGCCGCCGGCAAAGAGATGAAAGAGCGGGCTCGGGTACTTCGCCGGGTTCACGAGCCAGAATATGGCCGAGAAGGCGGCTATGGTGCCGAGATAGCCCAGCGGGAGCTTCCAGTTTATATATCCCTTGTACCTGAGGTACAGGCCTCCTATTATTATAGCCAGCGCCGAGGTCTCGCCGAGCGAGCCAGCCGTATTGCCGAGGAACATGTCAAGCAGGTTGAAATCCATGTTGCCCTCGAACTTCCAGAGGGCTATCGGTGTCGCGGCGGTCACGGCGTCCACGGCCTTCTCCACGGTCCTCGGTTCTACCCATGTCGTCGTAAGCACGGGGTAAGTCGCCATTAGGAAAGCCCTTCCGAGGAGCGCCGGGTTGAATATGTTGTAGCCGAGGCCGCCGAATAGCTCCTTTCCCACACCTATGGCGAAGACGGACCCCAGCACAGCGCCGTATACCGGAAAGCCCGCCGGAAGGGTCATGGCAAGCAGCATCCCGGTTATGACCGCGCTCCCGTCGTGTATCTTTACGGGCTTCCTCCTTATCCTCTGGAAGACGTATTCAGTCGCGAGGCACGACGCGATGCATACGATTATGAGAAGGAGGGCCCTCCACCCGAAAAAATAGACGCTTGCCGCGGCCGCTGGCATGAGGGCCATGACGACCGTGTGCATGATCTTCGGTATGCTCTCCTCTGCCATGAAGTGCGGCGAAGAGGACACTATGAGCTTCGCCGCTGCGGCCGGGGCCTCGGCAACGGCCGCTTCCCTGACAGGAGGCTTACCTATTTCGGTATCAGGCGTTTTCGTTGTCGTCTTCTGGTCCATATCCTCTTTATAATTCCGCCCCGGAACGAGCCGGGGTTTTATGGTCAATATCCTCCAGAGTGGTCATTTCGCGCCCTGGGCCTTGCGGGCCTCCTGGCGGAGCTTGAGCTTCCCGACCCGTATCCACTGGATAAGAGGCCTTTTCGCGGGGCACACGTAAGAGCAGCAGCCGCACTCTATGCAGCTAAGCCCGTCAAGGGCGTTGAACTCGGCGGTCATCTGGAGCTTACCGTAATCCCCCAGCCTGTAGGGCATGAGGCCCATGGGGCAGGCCTCGACGCAGCTGGCGCACTTTATGCAGGGCTCGTAAGGCCGCACCTTTATCTCATCCGCGGAAATGACTGTGATGCCGGTTGTGCCCTTAGTAACAGGCACTGCCAGGGTCGATTGCGAGATGCCCATCATGGGGCCGCCGTTAAGGACCTCTATCTCCTTCCCGGCGAGCCCGCCGCACTGCGCGATGACCTCCTCGAACATGGTACCCACGCGGACCTTGAGGTTTTTGGGCTCCTTTACGCCGTTGCCGCTTATTGTGACCACCCTCTCAAAGAGGGGCTTTCCCCAGTTAAGGGCCTCGAATACGGCGACCGCCGTGCCGACGTTATTGACGAGGACTCCCACATCGAACGGGAGCTTCCCCGGGGGCACCTTCCTCCCGATCGCCGCCGATATCAGCATTTTCTCCGCGCCCTGCGGGTACTTGGCCTCGAGGACTATTATCCTTATCTCAGGGGAGCCGGATACGGCCCCTGTAAGAGCCTCGATCGCATCGGGCTTATTCTCCTCAATGCCTATGAAGCCTTTTGTTGCGCCCGACGCCTTCATGAGGGCCTTAAGCCCCCAGACCACCTTCTCCGGCTCCTCCACCATTATCCTGTGATCGGCCGTAAGGTAAGGCTCGCATTCGCAGCCGTTGAGTATGACCGTGTCCACGGCCTTGCCCTTGGGGGGCGAAAGCTTCACGGAGGAGGGAAAAGCCGCCCCTCCCATGCCGACTATCCCGGCCTCCCTTATGGCCTGGCGCACAGCCTCGGGCTGGAGCGTGCCTATGTCAGCGCCTTTATTGTCCGCGCCCCACTCCCTTGCAGAGCCGTCGCCCTCTATTATGACCGAGGCGCACCTCAAGCCATTGGGGTGGTTGGCCAGCTCGATATCCTTTACTTTTCCGGAGATGCTCGCGTGGACGGGGGCGGAGACGAAGGCCTTGACGTCGCCTATCTTCTGTCCTTCCAGGACAGACTCGCCCTTCTTGACAAGGGGCTCGCAGGGCGTTCCGGCGTGCTGCTGCAACGGTATGACTACCGTCCTGGGCAGGGCAGCCGGCTCGACCCTCTTGCCGGAAGTAAGCTCTTTATAATAAGAGGGATGTATCCCTCTTTCAAACGTCCTGTGTCCCATTCTCAAAGTGGTCCCACAGATTCTAATATTTGCCTTGCGAGGTCAAGATAATTAGAGCTTAGGATCCGGGACCATTCCCGCCAGTGCCGGCCCTGCTCGACCAACTCACAATAAAAAAAACCGTCACGGCACCGCATTCAGCAAACGTTTTTGCTGAATGTTTCGCCCAGACGGTCGGCAAGCGCACTTTTGTTTCCCGCTCCCCGGTGGTAGCCCACCTTGATTCCGTCAGTTACGGGAAAATTTTATGGGGAATAATACAAACATATTAATCCAGGACCGCCTGTCTTGTCAAGGATATTCGACAAAATAAGAGACCGAAACTTCACTGGCTTGAAACCTCTAGTCATTACCCCTGAAGAGCCACATTATAAGGGATGCCGCCGCCATGAGGAGGCCGGCTCCGGCAAGCAATATGCTCAGGGCGGTCATGGGGAAAACGGATTGGGCGGCCCCCGCCTCCCCTAGCGCTGTCGTCCTGAGGCCCGATATTATAAGCGCGAGCGGATAGAAGAAGCTTCCTGTCCCGAGCGAAGCTGCCGCCACGGCTCTGACCCACGAGCTGACCGGAAGGAAGGCCAGCATGAGGGATATGCTTATCGTTAACACGCCGAGGCCCATTGCGTGCACATGCGCCCGTCCGAGCATTTCATGCGCGGCCCTCATGTCGCGGCTCTCAGCTGAATGGGCATGCGCATCCGCGTATCCGCCATGCGGCTCATGCCCGGCGTGAGCATCCATTCCGTCCGGCACGGAAGCCATGTCATTGCCATCATGTCCGTGAAGGTCGTGTCCGCCCTCCGCATGCGAACGTACGTTCCCCTGCCCCGCGCCGTGCGCACCGTGCCCTCCCCCGCCGCTCAGGACGAACTTCTCCTCGATGGAGGTTTTTTCGGCAAGGCTCAGTTCCATGTGTATCTCTTCGTGGTAAACTGTTATGTAAACCGCCCAGAAGACCCCGAAGACAACGCACGAAAGCCCGAGCAAAAGACCTATTCCCACAGCCTTCAGTTCACGTCTTGTCTCATTTCTCTTCATCAGTAATTCCTCGGCATCTCTTCGAGCTTGATCTTGATGACGACATTCTTTCCGCCCCGGAGGACCCTTACGGAAGCCGTATCATCCGGCCTTAATTGGTCTATCTCATGGTTAAGCTCGTCCATCGAGCTTACAGACTTTCCGTTTACCCCGGTTATGAGGTCCCCGCCGGAAGCTATTATGATGTTGCCGATACGCTTGGTGCCGGTCGAGCCTCTCATCCCTGCCTTGTCGGCCGGGCTTCCCCTGAATACGTCCGCGACGAGCACCCCGCCCGAGGGAAGGCCCATAGCCCCGGCGTCGTATGCGTCGAGGGTCTGGCCAGCTATGCCGAGCCACGGCCTCGACACGTATCCCTTCTCGACAAGCGACGGGACAGCCTTCTTTAAGGTGTCCACCGGTATGGCGAAACCTATGCCGATTGAGCCGTTCACCGGGCTGAAGATGGCGGTATTCAGGCCTATCATCCTGCCCTGGCTGTCGAGGAGCGGCCCGCCAGAGTTCCCCGGGTTTATCGCGGCGTCGGTCTGTATGATGCCGCTCATGAGCCTGCCGTTCCGCGCCCGCATGGTCCGCCCGAGCGAGCTTACGATGCCGACCGTGAGCGTCTTTTCGAGTCCGAAGGGGCTCCCGATGGCGAGCGCCTTCTGGCCGACCCTGAGCGTCGATGAATCGCCGAGTTTTATGGGCTTGAGCTTCGACTGGGGCGCCTTGACGGCTATGACGGCAAGGTCGTCTCCGGCATCCACGCCGACGACCTCTGCCCTGTGCCTTGAACCGTCGAAGAGCGTGACCTCGAGGCTTCTCGCGCCCTCTATGACGTGGTAGTTCGTTACTATGTGGCCGTGCCTGTCAACTATCACTCCGGAGCCCGAGCCTGTGGCTGAAATGGGATTATAGAAAAAGTCGTACGATAACGTCGTGGTTATGATGTTCACGACCGAGGAGCCCGCCTCCTCGTAGATGCGGATGTTCATCTCCTCATCGTTTGGAAAAACCGCAGGCGGGAGGGAAATTAGGACAAGGGCGAGCGCGAGAAAAGATAGAAAAAGGGTTTTCGTTCGCCGGGTCATCTCAGCAGGTTGAACTTGATTATGTGCCAGAACGCGGCAATGCCGTCCTTCCAGTTTATCTTTTTACCCTCGTCGTAGGTTCGGCCCGCGTACGAGACAGAGGTCTCATATATCTGGCACTTCTTCTTGGCTACCTTGGCCGTTATCTCGGGCTCAAAGCCGAACCTGTCGGATTCTATCCTTATGCCCTTAAGGACCTCGGTCCTGAAGGCCTTGTACCCGGTCTCCATGTCCGTGAGGTTCAGGTTCGTGAGCATGTTGGAGAAGAAGGTAAGCACCTTATTTCCGACCGAGTGCCAGAAGAAGAGGACCCTGTGGGACTCGCCGCCTATGAACCTTGAGCCGTACACGACGTCGGCCTTCCCGTCGAATATGGGCTGAAGGAGCTTGGGGTAGTCCCTGGGGTCGTACTCGAAATCGGCGTCCTGGATGATGGTTATGTCGCCGGTCACATGGGCGAAGCCGGTCCTCAAGGCCGCGCCCTTGCCCTGGTTCCTTTCGTGCATGAGTAGCCTGAGCTTCACTCCCGTATGGTTCCAGCCGGACTCTATGCCCTTCAGAACGTCCCTGGTGCCGTCCTTCGAGAAGTCGTCCACTATGACGAGCTCCGAAGGTATTCCGGTAACGAGCACCCGTTTTACGACCTCGGAGACATACTCCCTCTCATTATAAACCGGCATCACTATCGATACGCTCATCTTGCCTGTCGGCATGTCCAGGGCTCCCGGCTCGTACTTTTTGGTTCCGCTATGAAGTGTTGCGGGTCTTTTGACCTTATACAATAAAAGCGCTCTGAAATCCACTCCTCTGCCTCTTTAACGGAATTATTGGATATTGCGGCCTGAATTGGTATAATCGAGCCGCTCCGACCGGTTCCGTTTTTGGAGACCGGGCAGCCGTACGGGCTTTGAAAGGACGCTCGAATAAAAGCACTTCCTTGAAAACGCCCCTGTCCGGCCTAAAATCCAGTTACGAGAGGTTCAGATGAAAGCCAGACTACTTCTTATCCTGCTTGCGTTATTGTCCGCAGGGCCGCTTGCAGCCGGAGATGCGTCCGCTGAAAGCAAGTTCATGAAAAGCTTCAGGACGAGCTACGAGCAGAACAGGTTCGACGCCCTCGGGTTTCTCGTAAAGACGAACAAGGACATAATACCCGGCGAGATACGCTCCCTAATCGACGAGGCCAGGGCGGCTGAGGGGTTTGAGAAGAAAATGACCATCCTTGACATCGCGGCCACGATGGCGACCATGTACAGCGAATGGCACGGCCAGGACGGCTTCATCGACGAGATAGAAACCCTACAGAAAGAGGAGCTTAAGAAAGAGGAGGAGAGGAAGGCCGAGCTGGAGAAATGGAAAAAATACGAGGCCTTTCCCGGAAACATACTGATGAGGGAAAAGGCCGAGGCAGCCGGGATGGCTCCGGTCATCTTCCCACACTGGGTCCACAGGATCAATTTCGAGTGCAAGGCCTGCCACCCCGCTCTCTTCGAGATGAAAAAGACCGGCACCATAGGGATGGCGGAGATATTCGGCGGGGGGCTTTGCGGGCAGTGCCACAACGGCACGACAGCGTTCAGCGCCGCCGAGAGCTGCGACAGGTGCCATAGCGTCGGTACGCCAGGCGAGGCCCACCTTCTCGACCCGAAAAAGGCGGACACCTCGAAGCTCAGGGAGACATCTGCACGGCTCGGGACCGGGCTTAATCTCGACCTCTTCCCGGAGAAGGCCCTGCCCTTCGACAGGTTCGGCAACATAGACTGGGGCCTTTTGGGAAAGGCCAGGAAGCCCATTGTATCGCTTGAAGGGGCGCCCGTCGAGAAAGCCGACGAGACGAGAGACAATGAGATACTGTTCGAATCCCCCATGCCGTATGTGAATAATGTCGTCTTCAGCCACAAGACCCATTCAGAGCGGGTCGTGTGCTCGTCCTGCCACCAGTCTTTCTTCAAGGACGCGCTCGGCGCGAACGCGGCAAGCATGAAGGACATGGCAGGCGGGGCATCCTGCGGCGCATGCCATCAGAAGGTGGCGTTCAAGTTCGCGGACTGCAACCGCTGCCATTCGAGACCGGTGGCAGAGGGTGCTGGAGGAGCGCTTAAGAGGAAATAAGGACGAAACCTACCGCAGGCCGAGGACGGGATGCCCGCTTTTCGATGCGGACGCGGAGCCTATCAGTACCTCCCTGTAGACATCGAGGGTGCTCGCGGCTATGGAGTCCCAATCGAACCTGGCCTCGATGATGCCTGTGTATTTGCGCCTTTCCGCCTCGAAGCCGCCTTCCATCGCGATTGAAAGCGCCTTTGCGAGCGCCTCCCGGTCCCCGGGCTTGAAGTAGACCTCGCCGTTTAACGGAAGCTCCCTGTGAGCCGGGATGTCGCTAACGAGCGAAGGAAGTCCGTAGCTCAGTGCTTCTAAAAGCGCAATCGGAAGGCCTTCGTGATATGAGGGGAGGACGAAGCAGGCCGCGTTTGAAAAAAGCTCTGAAAGGGTCTCGCCGGTCTGGAACCCTGCAAGGACTACCCCTTCCGTGGACGCGGCCAATTGCTTTACTCTCTTGCTGTACTCTGTCTCATGGTCAGCGTCCCCGGCTATGACGAGCTTGTGGCCGGGGGCCTTGAGCGCGGAATAGGCGGCGATGAGGTCGTGAATGCCCTTCTCCTCGACGAACCTGCAGGCAAGGAACATGTATTTTCCCGGAAGGAGGCCGAAGCGCCCGAGCCCTGCCCCGGGGGGCGCCGGCTTTCTAACGGTAACACCGTTCGGTATGAGAAAAGAATCCCTGCCGTAAAGCGCCCTGAGGTCTTCCCTTATCCCGTTTGATATGGATATGACGGCGTCGCTCGCGAGGACCCCGTTTCTTTCTCCGCGCTTAAGCACCTGCCGGGCGGCCCTCCCCCACTTGGCGCGTTTGTAGTCGGGGCCGTGATGGGTCATGACGACGCTCAGCCCGAGCCTCTTTGCCGCAGGGGCAAGGAGCGCAGGGCCGATCCCGTGGATATGCAATATGTCGGGCTTAAGCCTC
This sequence comes from Deltaproteobacteria bacterium, assembly GCA_019912665.1. Taxonomy (NCBI): domain Bacteria; kingdom Pseudomonadati; phylum Myxococcota; class Myxococcia; species Deltaproteobacteria bacterium. The sequence goes on along the minus strand of JAIOIE010000006.1, from coordinate 127,400 downwards.
CTCGCCTCGAAAAGGCCGAGCAGGGTGTGCGTAATGGCCTCGAATGATTTCTTTTTAGGGCACCAGAGGTGCGCGAATTTGAGGCCGCGCCACTCGTCATTTCTTTTTCCAGGTGAGATGTAAGGGGCCCTCGTGATGACGGTAATGTCGCACCCGAGTTTAGCAAGCCTCGGATAAAGCTCCTCGCAGTGCTTTTCAACCCCGCCCTGCACGCCGGGGAAGCCCCTCGTTCCAAGGACGACTATTCTCAATTCGAATTATTCCTTCCGGAAACCATCGGCCTCAACAATCGAGGCAGGGTTTTCTCCCGAGGAGGCTTTTCACCTTGTTCCTTGCGACCCACGAAAGCGGCTTTGTGATGTATTTCTTCATCACAGGCGCGGCTGTCCCTATCATCCAGCAGTTCTTCGGGCAAGTCCTGACCTTTTCGCGGAGCGCCCTTGCCTTCTCGCCGTTCCAGATGGAATCGAAATCATCGGTAGCGAGGTTCCCCATGCTCCCGGCCCATACGTCTTTTTCCACCCCGTTGCAGGGAAGGACCTCGCCGAAGGGGTCAACGAAAAAGTTCTCGGTCCCGGCCTCGCAGGGCAGTAGCCTCGGCCTCCCCTTTATATAGTTCATGAGGCCGTAGTTGAAATAGGCCCTGAACCAGTCCTTTACCCTGCCGGATGAAAGGAGCTCGCCGATAAGCTCCTCGAAGCACGCGAGCGCCTCCTTTTCGTTCCTTATCGTGTTGTCGTATTTATGGAAGTAATCCGAGTTATGGACAGCGGCGGTGGCGAACTCAAGGCCCATTGCCTTTGCGAGCTCGTATAGCTCTATCATGTCCCTGGCGTTCCTGTCGGAAACTGTAATGCCGAAGCCTATGTCCTTAACGCCCATCCTGTGGAGCTCAAGTAGCGTCCGGAGGCCCCTGTCAAAGCCGTCCTTGAGGCCACGGAGCTCGTCGTTTGCGGCGGGGAGGCCCTCTATGCTTATCCTCACCCCTATGCCGGGGTTACGCCTCGCCACGGCAAGGACTTTTTCGGTAAAATAGCCGTTCGTGCTTATGACCACCCGCTTCGCCTTTTTCCTGAGGACTGAGACTATCTCATCGATATCGTCCCGCAGGAAGGGCTCGCCGCCGGTGATGTTGCAGAAAGCGAGCGGCGGAAGTTTCTCAAGGACCCGGGATTTTATCTCTTCCCTGGGCCTAGTGGGATACTCCCAGGTATTGCACATATGGCAGCGGGCGTTGCACCTGTAGGTGACTATAACTGATGCTTCCATGATTAATTGAAAAACCTCTTCAGGTTTCTTCCAGCGACGTAGTATGCCTTTTTCAGGTAAAGCGGCATGGCCCTGAGATTGAATGTGCCGCTCCTGAAAAGCGACATGGCCTGGAGCCTTTTCCCGGCGTTCATGACCTGCAGCCAGTCCTTCTCGCTAACGCCCGGAAGCTTCATGAGGAAATTCGAACCCGAGTCGAAGTATTCCCATTTCCCGACGTATTCCTTGTCTATGAGGTTGTGCTTGGCCGCGATGCGGTATAGCTCGCTTCCTGGATACGGGGTCGTCATCGACCAGCCGAATAGATGGAGCTTCTTGTCTTTCAGCAAACCTTTCAGATAAGCCAATGTCCTGAGCGAATCATCCCTGCCCTCGAAGCAGAGCTTCCCGTTCTCCTCCCAGACGTTGAAGGCCATGAAAAGCCCGAAGCACCTGAGACCGTTCTTTTTCATGATGTCGAGCGCCTTGTCCATCTGCTCGATAGTCTGCTTCTTCCTTATGCCTGTAAGCGTCCTCTGGTTCGCGCTCTCAAGTCCGAAGAGGCCCATCCAGAAACCCGATTTTTTGAGCTTTTCCGCAAGCGCCTCGTCGATGTTATCCACCCTCATCTGGGCCTTCCACGCTATGTCGAGTTTCCTTTTGAGTATCTCGTCGCAGAGGTCCATCGCCCATTGCTTGTTCCCGTTGAACTCGTCGGTCTGGTCGAAAAATTCCCTGATGCCGTAGGCCTCGATTATGTGCTCCATCTCGTCCACGACGTTCTTCGGGGACCTGAGCCTGTACCAGGGCTTCTGCTGCTTCCATATCGGGTTCGAGCAGTATACGCAGTTGAACGGGCAGCCGCGCGCGGAGACGATGTCGGTATCGTGGCTGAAGCGCTTGTACATGTAGCCGGGGTATCTCTTGAGGTCTATCAAGTCCCTTGCCGGGAACGGGATGGTGTCCAGGTCCTCTATGAAAGGCCTGATGGGGTTCCTCTTTATCTTGCCGTTACGCTTTACAACCGTGCCCAGGATCGAGTCCAGGTCCTTTTCATCGCCGTCTATCTTCTCGAGTATCTCATGGAATGTCACCTCGCCCTCGCCGGTCACGACCATGTCGACACCGGTCTGCTCAAAGAGGTCCTCGGGGACTATGGTGGGATGCGCCCCGCCGGCCACGATGAAGATGCCGGGGTTGGCAGCCTTGACCTCGTTTATGAGCCTGTATGCGCCTGTAGCCGCCTGGGTGGTGAAGGATACCCCGAGCACCTTCGGATTGAATTTCGTTATCCTCCTTACGAGCGTTTCGCGCTCTTCCTTGTAGCCGTCGCAGGCGCATATTTCGAGGTCTTTCCTCTTCTCCCTCGCGTAGGACGCAAGGTACAGAATCCCGAGGGGCGGATATATCTGGCCCGTCACGCCGAGGGTCTTCAAAGGAGGCGCATTGAGGAGCATTATTTTCATCCGGATTTCCCTTTTCGCATGGCGCCTTCATAGACTGCCATGAGTTTTTCGTAATGCTTCTTCGAGTCGAATTCGGTCTCGACGAGTGCGCGGGCGTTTCTGCCGAAATCGATTATCCTCCGGCGGTCTTTCGCAAGCCGGCTTATTTTCTCCCTCAGGTCCGCGGCATTGCCCGGCTCGAATGTTAAGCCGGTCTCGCCGTCCCTGACGAGCTCCGGTATCCCGCCTATGCGCGAGCCTACGACAGGCTTACCGAGGGCAAAGGCCTCGATTATCGACCTGGGATTGTTTTCGTACCATTCGGACGGGACAGCGACGAAGAGCGATTTGGCTATCTCCTGCCTGAGCTCGTTTCCCGACATGTACCCGAGGAACTTGACATTATAGATTGCTTCACGCGAGACTTTCAAGGCCAAAGCTTCTCTCATGGGCCCGTCCCCGATGACCTTGAAGGTGATTCCCTCAAGGCCCCTGGCCGCCTCTATAAGCGTAAGAAGACCCTTTTCCTCGGAGAGCCTGCCAACGAACACCACCGACCTTTCCTCCGGCTCGTATGAGGGCGCGTATTCCGATGAATCAACGAAATTGGGTATGTATGCGATCTCCGGAGCGGAGAAACCCATTTCCCTCACCTTCGTAATCAGGAACCTGCTTGGGGATATGAACGCGTCGATGTGGCCGTATGTGCCGAGGACCGTTTTATGGAGGTACATCTCGACGGAATTTACCGCGCTCTTGAGGACCGAATTCTTTGTGCACCGCCGGGCGACCGCGTTGTAATAACGCCCGTGCCCGCACGCCTCGCATACCTTGCCGTTCGAGAGGAGCGTCTGGACCGGACAGGCGACCTTGTAGTCGTGTAGCGTCATTACGACCGGCACGCCCAGCCGCTTCAACGCCGGGATGAACGAGGGCGAGAGCTGGTGGCAGATGTTATGCAGGTGGGCTATATGAGGGCGCTCGCTTATGACAAGGCCCTGCATCTTCCTCCTGGCCTCGAGGGAATAGATCACCCTCCCTGCCGATCGAAAATTTTTGAAAAGCCCTCCCTTATCGTTAAGGTCTACATTGGAGACGAAGTATCTGGAAAACCGTGTCGGCAGGTTGCTTTCACCCTGCATGGAAAAGAAAACGGTCTCATGTCCGTTCTCCTCAAGGAGATCCGCGGTATCGAAAAAGGCGTTTTCGGCCCCGCCCCTCCGGTAGAAAAACTTGTTGCAAAGAAGCACCTTCATCGCGTATTTCTTCTTTTCCGGCCGGGAGAAAACACCTCTAATCCAGGACCTTCCTCATTATCTCGCCTGCAACTTCCGAGGGTCCCATGCCGGATACCGGCACCGAGACCCTGTAATTCCTCGAACGCGAAAAGGCCTCGATAAATACGCCTTTCGCGCTTGCCGCAAGCTCCCCGAAGTCAGGCAAGCCGAAGGCGCGCGACCCGGATGCGCCCATATGAAGGAGCTGCGGAAGGAACAGCTTGAGCTCGAAAAGGAGTACGCTCGCAGCCCTCCGCGCCGCTTCATCGGGTGTGACAGGCTCGATTACTAATTCACGCCCATTATGCCTGTCCATGTATATGAGAGCCTTGAGAGGGGCCCCCTCGGACGTCGACCTGTAAATCGCCTTAGGGCTGTGCCTCCGCACGACCCCTTCCCTGCCGAAGACCTTGCTCCTTATCATCCAGTGGAGCCTGTCCATGCCGGTCATCTTCGAAAAGACCCTGCCGTTAAGCTCGCCCGCCCCCTCAAGGTTATAGGGGTATATGTGTATGCCCATGTCGTTATAGCTGACGTGTCCTGACTTATTGAGAACGCTCATGTCGTCGGAGAGGAACGACCAGCGCCGGGGCCCCCCGAGGATGAGTGTCGAGCATGTGCTCGTCTTTCCGCACCCTCCCCATCCGGCGAAGAGGACGGCCTTTCCGTCTGCGTCCTGCAAGCCTCCGGCATGGATGAACGAAGCGCCTTTCTTGAGGAAATAAAGCTCTATGACCGGCTGGAAAATGGCGTACATGAAATCGAGGGCCTGCAACTCGTCGATCGTCTTATAATACATGTTTGAAAAGCGCTGGACAGGGCCTGGGAAAAGTCCTGCCGCCCGCCTCTTGAGGTTCGGACTCGACGCGCAGTACACGGAAATTGCCCCGTCTCCGCGCTCCATGAAGCAGTCCCATTGGGATATGCGGTCGAGGAAGGCCCTCTTTTCGGAAAACCTGGCAGTGCCGACCCTTACGAAAGGTTCGTCCCGGAAAAAACCTTCGTGCTCAAGCCTCTTTGTGAAATTAAAGACCACATCAGGCCTGCCATCCGCTTTCCTGTAGGAAGAGAACTCCTGGAATATTATTTCGGCAATCGGGCCTCCCCCGGAAAAACCTATTTTCAGGGGGCCGTATTCAATGATCATAAGCTCACCTTGTCGAATTAATCAGCGCCTAGCTGAAGCGCACCTGTTCTCCCTGTATTGTTCTAAATTCCTCTCGAACAGGGACTCAGCCTCTCCGGAGAAGTTTTTATCCCAAGGGAGCATGTTTTTCAAGGGATACCTTGCCACAATCGAGGGGGAATAGTCATTTATGGTCTTCCATCTCATCCGCTCCTCCCTCATATCCATCTCCCAATCGTCATCCCTGTGGAGCATCACCCCGAACCTTTTTCCGTTCTTCTCCGCGATTTTCTTGAACGCGTTCACATAGAACTCTATGTTCGCGCTTACAGGGGGATAGGTCTCGCAGATTATCGCGTCTATGTGCGGGGATGCGGCCATCTTCTCAAGGTCTACCCCGCGCTGCATCCCCCATGCGCCCCATTTGCGCGCGGACGGGACGGTGAAGTCCTTGTCCTCTATGGATTCATAGGAAAGGCTCCACTGGTGGAGCCCGAAATAGATAACGCCCTTCCACTCCGGGTTATCGGCGTTCACTTCGTTCGCCAAGGCTGCTACCTGGTCTATCCATGCCGACTGGAACAGAGCGGTCGTGAATTTCTGCCAATGCTTCCAAACGCCTTCTGCCCTCGGAAGTCCGCTGAAGGGCTGCCCCGGACGGACCACCTCAGGGACGTTATAGCCCGGGAAATATGAGGTCAGCCCGCCGCCATTTTGTACCATCTCCGTCCTGTGCACCGGGAACCTCTCGACGAGCCTGCCGTCGAATGTTACGTTATTCCTCCTGCAATATTCTTTCCAGTCCTTCAGCACTGCGTGGCTGTATGTGGGGTTGTTCCAGTAATCGAACCTGTAGTTGTTCCCTCTTACCCTTTCCCCGAAATAGACGAGGACGTCTTCGTTGAAAAAATACCCGTCAAGGAGTCCTTTGAACGGCTCAAGATACTTTCTCTCGTATTCGGCAAGGAAATGAGACACCGCCTCCCGGTTCAGGACATCAAAGAGCGGTCTTCCGTTTATCTCGGCAGGGACTATCGTCCCGTCCTCGAGCATCCTCCGGGCCTGGTATTCGGGGGTAATCCTTACGAAGGCCCGTATCCTCTCGATGAGCCTCCACGAGGTCGCCCAGAGCTCTATGCCATACGATTTCGCACGCCCCGCTATTTCGCGGTGGGCCCTGAGGTCGTCCGTTGAGTAGAAGAGCGTCTCATACTCGACGCCGTCGACCCGCCCCTTTATCTCGGTGAATATCGCGTCAGCCTCCTCAACCGTGCTTATTGCGCCGTATTTGCTGCTGTTATAGGTGCTTAACGACTGGGCAAGGAGATATACTCCGCACTCGGGAGTACCCGCCATTTCGTTTCTTTTTCCGTCAGGCGGGGCCGCCCTGTGCAGAGTAAGAGCGAACTCCCCGTCGCCGGTCTCAATTACCGCACTGTCTGGTTCGATTCTTCTGAGGACGCCTGCTCCGAATACGCTATCCCCTATATGGAAGCCTTCACGCTCGCCGGTCTCGATATTCAGAAAAAAAGCGCTGGCCTGGCCGGTATCGCCGATGGAAGTGCCTATGAGCTCGACACCTCGAATGGGTGTCGTGCCTTTTGTCTTATAGGCTGCAGCATCTTTTGTCATACCGGTAGCGATTCGGGCAGGGCCTGGCCCGTCAAAGTCGGCCTCTATCACATCGAGCCGGGCTTTAGCGGCGGCTTCATCTTGCGCCGGTTCTGGAGCTGAAATGGTGCCTGCCTTCCATGCCGGTCCGCCGGCCGCGTAAAAAGCATCTTTCCGCGCCATCGTTATCCCGACGGTCAGTGAGAAAACTGCGAATATCAGAAGAATTCCGGCAATTATGTTTTTCGAAGGCGCGAACCGCATCCGGTCTATCCTTGATCCCTGTATTCCAGAACGGCTCGGCTTATTGGAACAGGAGTATGCCAGCCAGGCAAACGTTGGAAGAGGTTTAAGGCAACCCTAAAAATTAGAGATTTTTCCCGTAATCAAGGAAGGCTGGGAATAAAAAGCGGAGCATATATTGAGAATATGTGAGCATTTTTATTCCCGTAACTACGCAGAGTCCGGGGAAAAGATCGATTTTTAGAGTTGCATTAAGCTACTCGTCCTTGCCGCCGTCTATCGCGTATTTTTCAAGCTTGTATCTCATGGACCTGAAGGAAAGCCCCAGGAGACCGGCCGCCTTTTTCTTTACTCCGCCTGCTTTTTTGAGGGCATCGGCGATTATAGCCTTCTCGAAATCCTCAACGGTCTTTTCGAGGTCCATCCCGGTCTCCGGCACTCTTGCCTGCCCGTCCTGGGCCGGCAGAAGGGTATGGAGCTCTGGCCTCTCGGCCCTTACGTGCGCCGGGAGGCTCCCGGCCCCTATCTCCTGGCCCTCCTCAAGCGTAACGGCCCTCTCAACTATATTCTCGAGCTCCCTTACGTTGCCGGAATAATCATAATCCATGAGCGCGAGCATGGCCTCGCCGGAAAAGCCGCCTACTTTCTTCCCGAGCGCCTTATTGTACTTCTCGAGGAAGTGCCTTGCGAGGTGCGGGACATCCTCCTTCCGCTCCCTCAATGGCGGGGTCGCAATCCTTATGACGTTCAGCCTGTAGAAGAGGTCCTCCCTGAACCTCCCCTCCCTGACCTCGGCCTCCACGTCCCTGTTCGAGGCCGCGATGAGCCGTATGTCGACCGTCCTGTCCGATGAGCCGCCGACCGGCCTGAAGCGCCTCTCCTGTATGAAGCGCAGGAGCTTCACCTGCAGGTGGAGCGGCAGCTCGGTTATCTCGTCGAGGAAGAGCGTTCCCCCGTCAGACTGGTCGGCAAGCCCTTCCCTGTTGGCTACCGCCCCGGTAAAGGCGCCTTTCACATGCCCGAATATCTCGCTCTCAAGGAGGTTCTCCGGGATAGCCCCGCAGTTCACGGCCACGAACGGCCGGTCCTTCCGGTCGCTCTCCTCGTGTATGGCCCTGGCCACGAGCTCCTTCCCGGTCCCGCTTTCGCCGGTTATGAAGACATTGGCCTTTGTTTTCGCGACGCTCATTATAAGCGAGTATATCTCGGCCATCCTGGGGCTAGTGCCGACTATCTTCGAAAACCCGAGCCGGGTCTTGATCTCGTTTTTAAGGAGTCTGTTCTCGCGCGCAAGCTTCTTAAGCTCCAGCGCCTTCCTTATCGTAAGCTTCACTTCGTCTATGTTGAAGGGCTTTATGAAATAATCGTGCGCCCCGGCCTTCATTGCCTCTATCGCGGTCTCTACCGACGCGTAAGCCGTTATCATTATGACGAGCGCCTCGGGGTCCATCTCCTTCAGCGCCTTCAGGAACTCTACCCCGCCCATCCCCGGCATCCTTACGTCCGAGATTACGAGGTCAGCCCCCCTCTCGCGTATCTCGTCGATGGCGATCGCGGCGGAATCGGCCCCGACCGCGTCATAGCCTTCCTTTGCGAGCATTATCTCAAGGAACTCCCTCATGCTCTTCTCATCGTCTACGATAATTATCCTCTGCCTGCCCATAAGCCGTCCTGCGCTGATTTCAGTGATGGCGCGCTGCGCTGAAGCCTGAACCTTCCCCTTTCCAAAACGGGATAAAGTGGATTATAAACGACTTTGCTATAATCCACTACCCTCTATTTGGAAAAATGGGACGGTCAAGGAACAAGGGGCGGTCTCTTCCGTTTCGAACCGAAGCCCGCCCTAAACCCTTATCCCTTCGCTCTCGACCGGAAGGAGTATCCTGAAGACCGCGCCCCTGCCATCCGCGTTCGAGACCTCGATAGTGCCGTTATGGCTCTCGATTATCCTGTGGACTATGGCAAGGCCCAGCCCCGTGCCCCTCTCCTTCGTCGAGAAGAACGGGTCGAATATCTTCCCTGCGTCCTCGGGCCTTATGCCTTTGCCGGTGTCCGAGACCGTGACCTCGACGAAGCCCATGCCGGTGTCGTCCTTTAGCCCGCCTTCCGGCCAGCGCCTCGCTGTCACCATCAGCGTTCCTCCGCCCTCCATTGCGTGGAGGGCGTTAAGGAATAGGTTCCAGAAGACCTGGCCGAGCTGCCTGTGGTCCCCCATGATGTTAAAACGCTCGCCGACCCTCGACTCTATCCGTATGTTCGAGGCCTCAGGGCAGTTCCTTATGAGCCTCACCGTCTCGTCGATCACGGCCGAGAGGTCGACGAGCTCCCTTTCCGCCTCCCTTGCGGGTCTGGCGAAAAGCAGGTAGTCGGTTATGAGGCTATTCAGCCTGTCCGTCTCCGAGAGTATTATGTCCATGAGCCGCCTGTTCTCTCCCTCGGCGGATTCTGCCCGCAACAGCTGTATGGAGCCGCTTATCGAGGCGAGCGGGTTCCGTATCTCGTGGGCGATGCCTACGGAGACCTCGCCAAGGGCCTTCATGCGCTCGTCCCTCCGGAGCGCCTCCTCCATCTTCTTAAGGCGCGTCAAGTCCTGGAAGATTATTATCCTCCCGACCTCGCCGCCCTGCCCCTGCGAGATGCTGAAGCCCAGGTATATCTCCTCCCCGGTCTTTTTCCTGAACCTTTCCTCCACCCTCCTCCCGCCCTGCGGGGCCATGAGGCCTTTCCTTATCATGCCCGGGAATATCTCCTCGACGTCCTTGTAATAGACGTCCCGGAGCGTATAGCCTGTGACGCTCTCGGCCTCACGGTTAAAGGAGGTAATCCTCATCCTGTCGTCGAGCGTCATTATGCCGCTCGTTATGTTCTCGATTATCTGCCTGTTCAGGGCCTCGAGCTTCTCGTAGTCGATCTCCTTCTCTTCGAGCTCCCTTTCCACCCGGGCCGCCCTCTCGGCGAGATAGCCCGTAAGATAGGCGACCGTGAAAAACGCCAGTATGTTGGTCGAGACCGTGACGAAGACGTACTTCCAGGGCGGCGCGAAGGCCGGGGAGACGAGCTTGTACTCCGCGGGGAGCATCCCGTAGAAATCGAGGTCTATGAGGACCCCGTAGGCTATGCTTGAAACCGAAGCCGCGTAGAAACCCGCGCGTTTGCCGAGGAGTATGGCCGCGCCTATCACGATAAGCGGATAGAGCGCGTGCAGGTAGCTCTCGGTGCCGCCGGTTATGTAGACTATTACGGTGGCGAGGGCAATGTCTATGGTGACCTGGGCGTAGGTGAAGAGCTTGAGATTCCTGACCCTGCCCAGGAGGAGAGCGTAGAAGATCGTAAGGAGCCCCACAGCCGCTGCAACGCCGTAGAGCGGATAGAAGTTGAGGAGGGCAAGAGATGCTCCCCTCACCTGGAACCAGGCTGTTACGCCCAGGAATGAGAGCGCAAGCACCACCCTCAAGACCATCATGGCCAGCAGCCTGGCCCTAAGAGCATCCTTCGGGTAAGCCTGCATTATCCGGACCGCCTAGCCTCCTGCAGCGCCTGCTATCTGGAATATCGGCAGGTAAAGGGCTATAACAAGGCCGCCTACGACTATACCGAGGAAGGCCATGAGCATAGGCTCTATTAGCGAGGTAAGGGCCTCGACCGCCTGGTCCACCTCTTCCTCGTAAAAATCAGCGATCTTGGAGAGCATGGCGTCAAGCGCGCCGGTCGACTCTCCGACCGCTATCATCTGCGTGACCATGCCCGGGAAGACCTTCGTCTCGGAAAGGGGCTCGGCAAGCGTTTTGCCCTGGCTCAAGCTCGTCCTGGCCTTTACGACCGCCTCCTCGATTATCACGTTTCCGGCCGTCTTTGAGACTATCTCGAGACTTTCAAGTATGGGCACACCGCTTGAAAGCATCGTGCCGAGCGTCCTTGTGAACCTCGCGACGGCCGTCTTCCTGATTAAATCACCGATTACGGGGGCCTTGAGGAAGACCTGGTCCATGACCCTACGCCCCTTGGTGGTCTTATATAGCCTGTTGAGCCCTATGATAGTCCCCACCAGGACGCCGATGATGATATACCACGAGCTCTTCAGCGCGTTACTCATGTTGACGACCAGCTGCGTCGGCGCGGGCAATGCCTGGCCGAAGTCGGCGAACATGTCGTCGAATATGGGGACGACCCAGAGGAGGAGGCCGGCGACGACGAGGCAGGCGATGACTATGACGGCGACCGGATAGGTCATTGCGCCTTTTATCTTGCCCTTGAGCTTTTCGGATTTCTCCATGAAACCCGAGAGCCTGTTGAGGATGGTATCGAGTATGCCGCCGACTTCTCCGGCGGCAATGAGGTTCACGTACAGGTCGTCGAAGACCTTGGGGTGCTTCCTGAGGGCGTCCGCGAAGGTCGAACCGCCCTCGACCGAGGACTTGACGTCAAGGAGTATCTTCTTGAACTCCTGGTTCTCCTGCTGGCCGGCAAGGATGTCGAGGCACTGGACCAGCGGCAGGCCCGCGTCTATCATTGTCGCGAACTGCCTGCTGAATATGACGATGTCCTTCGTCTTGATCCCTCCGCCGAGGCCCGGGATCTTTATCTCCGAGAGAGAGCGCTTGGCCTTTTTGGGCCCTATGGAGGCGGGCACTATCTGCTGGCGCCTGAGTGATGCCGTCGCCTGCGCGACACTGGCGGCCTCTATCTCGCCCCTCCTCGGCTCCCCGGCGAGCGTTTTTCCGCTATAGACGAAAGTAGGCATGGCTTACATTGTCCTCCCTGCCGGCGCGCCTGGCCTCAGCACGCCCGCATTGGCGAGCATCTGGCGGAGCTCGTCCGGCTCGGAGCTCCTTCCGAGGGCCTCCTCGAGGGTTATAAGCCTCCTCGAATACAGGTTTATGAGGCTCTGGTTCATGGTCTGCATGCCGAACTTGGTCTGGCCGACCTGCATCTGCGAGTATATCTGGTGGAGCTTGTCCTCCCTTATGAGGTTCCTTATGGCGGCGTTGGGGACCATCACCTCTATCGCGATGACCCTGCCCTTGCCGTCCGCGCTCGGGATAAGGAGCTGCGAGAGCACGCCCTCGAGGACGAACGAGAGCTGCGCCCTTATCTGCGGCTGCTGGTTCGAGGGGAAGACGTCCACTATCCTGTTTATGGTCTGGACGCAGGAGTTCGTGTGGAGAGTCGCGAAGCAGAGGTGGCCCGTCTCCGCTATGGTAAGGGCCGTCTCTATCGTGTCCATGTCGCGTAGCTCTCCGAGGAGCACCACGTCCGGGTCCTGCCTGAGCACGTACTTGAGGGCCTTCTTGAAGGCGAAGGTGTCGTACCCGACCTCCCTCTGGTTCACGAGGGCCATCTTGGAGCCGTGGAGGTACTCTATGGGGTCCTCTATGGTGATTATGTGCTCCGCCCTCTCGGAGTTTATCTTGTCTATTATCGAGGCCAGGGTAGTGGATTTACCGCTCCCGGTCGGCCCCGTGACGAGAACGAGGCCGCGCGGCTTCTTTGAAAGCTCTTCCATTATGGGCGGAAGCCCCAGTTCCTGGAAAGATTTTATCTTGAAGGGGATGGTCCTGAAGACCCCGGCGACGCTACCCCTCTGGACGAAGAGGTTGCCCCTGAAGCGGCTCAAGCCCTTCAGGCCGAAGGAGAAATCGAGCTCGTTCTCCTCCTCGAACTTGTGCTTCTGCACGTCCGTCAGTATGGAATAGCAGAGCTGCTTCGAGTCTATCCCGGAAAGGACGGGCATGTTCAAGGGGGCGAGCTTGCCGTGGACCCTCACCCTCGGCGGCGACCCGGCGGTTATGTGCAGGTCGCTCCCGCCCTGCTCTAGCATCACGCGGAGGAGCTCCTGCATGTTGTATTTGTTGCCTTCTACCGCCATCGGGATCTCCTTTCCTCATTATGCCGGTGCCGGACCCGCAAGCCGCAGTCTCCGGCGCCGCACGGCTTTCTTTTCGTGAAATTCTATAATCAGGCGCTTGCCGCGCGTAAGGACAAAAGTTACACGCGGGGTGGCCGGCGTCAGTCCGCCATCGTCACCCTGAGGACCTCTTCAACCGTCGTTACGCCCTCGGCGACCTTGGTTATGCCGCTCATACGGAGCGATTTCATCCCCTCTTTGATGGCAGCCCTTTTTATCTCAGCCGAGGACGCGCCGTTAAGGACCATGTCCTTGATGCCCTCGGTGAAGGGCATGACCTCGTAAAGGGCGATCCGGCCCTTATAGCCCGTCCCGCCGCACGTGGCGCAGCCGTTCCCCTTGGAGGCCTCCATCCGCTTCGCCTCCTCCGGCGTTGCGCCGAGGTCCAATAGCACCTTCTCCGTTATCTGCACCTTTGCCTTGCAGTCCTTGCAAATCTTCCTCGCTAGCCTCTGGGCGAGTATCAGGTTGCACGCGGACGAGACCAGGAACGGCTCTATGCCCATGTTTAGGAGCCTGTTGACCGTCGAGGGCGCGTCGTTCGTGTGAAGCGTCGAGAGGACCAGGTGGCCCGTCAGGGCCGCCTTCACCGCTATCTCGGCGGTCTCGTAGTCCCGTATCTCACCGACCATTATGATGTCGGGGTCCTGCCTCAAAAAGCTCCTGAGGGCGGCGGCGAAATTCAGGCCTATGTCCTCGTGCATCTGCACCTGGTTTATGCCCATGAGGTTGAATTCAACCGGGTCCTCTGCGGTCGAGATGTTCTCGCTCACCTTGTTGAGCTCTGATAGAGCCGAGTAAAGGGTGGTCGTCTTTCCGCTGCCGGTCGGGCCGGTGACGAGCACTATGCCCCAGGGCTTATGGATGGCACCCATGAAGTCCTTCAAGGCCTTCTCCTCGAAGCCCAGCTTGGTCATGTCGAGCTGGAGGTTACTTTTGTCGAGGAGCCTTAAGCAGACCTTCTCGCCGAAGAGGGTCGGCAGCACCGAGACCCTGTAGTCCATCTCCTTGTTCTTGGAGAGCTTGAGCTTTATCCTGCCGTCCTGGGGAAGCCTCCTCTCGGCTATGTCCAGGTTGCTTATTATCTTGAGCCTCGAGACGATGGCGTTCTTGAGCTTCATCGGGGGCTTCATCATCTCCTGGAGGACCCCGTCGACCCTGTACCTTACGCGGAAATGCTTCTCATAGGGCTCGATATGGATGTCGCTCGCGCCACGCTTTATGGCGTCGGTCAGGATGAGGTTCACGAGCTTGACGACAGGGGCGTCCTCGACGGCCTTCTTCAAGTCCGAGAGGTCGACCTCCTCCTCTTCCTTCACGACCTCCATCTCGTTCTCGTCGAACTCGGTGAGGACGCCGTCGAGCCCCATCTCCGGGGTCTCGTAATACTTCTCTATCGCGTTCTTTATCGCGGCGTCGGAGGCAAGGAGCGGCTCCACGTTATAGCCGGTCAGGAATTTTATATCGTCAATGGCGAAGATGTTCGAAGGGTCGGCCATCGCGACCACCAGGGTAGAACCCGTCCTGCTGATCGGTATGACCTGGTACTTCCTGGCCACGTCCTCGGGGATGAGCTTTATTACCTCGTGGTCGACTTCCTGCGTGGAAAGGTCTATGGTGGGTATGCCGTATTGCCTGCTCAGAAACGAGGTCAGGTCCTTCTCGGATATGAAACCGAGCTTCGAGAGGTTATAGCCGAGCCTCCCGCCTCCTTTTTTCTGCTCATCTATCGCCTTATTGAGCTGGTCCGGCGTTATGAGCCTTTCTCGTAATAAGAGCTCGCCTATTCTGTCTGTCATCGTCCCCGATTAGCTGGTGACAAAATTTGTCAGCCTATGTTAGTAGATTAGAAATACGAAGTCAAGAAGACGCCTGGTCCGGGCGCGTACCCTTCGAAAATATCAGGCGTATTTCATGGCGGTACTCACTATCTCCTCGGAAAAAAAGGGCTTTCTTATGTAAACGTCTATCATGCCTTCCTTCACTCCTTCGAAAATAGCCATGTCCGCGTCCTTGAAATACCCTGTAAAGAGCACCACATTGGTCCCCGGCCGGAGCTTTTTAATTTCCCTGAAGGCATCGAGGCCGTTCATGCCGGGCATTACCATATCGAGGAAAACCAGCGAATATTCAAATTTTTTAATCTCGTCCAGGGCTTGTGGGGCGCTGGTCACATAATTGGCCTCAAACCCCGCGTCCTTTAGCATCTCGGACATCCCAATGCCGACGGTCTCCTCGTCGTCTACCACAAGGACCCGTTTCGATTTGCCCATAGAAGACCCTCCTTATATATCGGCACTGCGGTAAATACCTTGAAACCACTTTTCATTTTTTCCGAGGGAACTCATCCGTTCCGCCCGGAGCGCGGCTATATCCTTATTTTTCTAGGAAAACAGGGAGATAGACCCTGAAAACGGCGCCTCCGAATGGGTTATTGTCCACCTCTATCCTCCCGCCATGCTCCTTTAATATGCTCTGGGAGATGGAAAGGCCCAGGCCGATGTTATTTCCCCCGCCCTTCTCCTTGGTGGTGAAAAAAGGGTCGAAGACCTTATCCTTCATATCCCCGGGCACTCCCGGACCGGTATCCCTGAACTCGGCGAGCGAGTACGTCTTCCCGTCGGCCTCCACTGTCCTGGTGGATATGAATATGCTGCCCTTGCCGCCTATCGCATCCCTTGCGTTCTTGAGTATGTTGAGCACAACCTCCATGACCTGCCCCTTGTTGCCGTACACCTTCGGGAGCGTCGGGTCGAAGTCCTCGATTATCTCGATGGACCTCGTCTTTATCTCGGATATGAAGATAGTGAGGGTTGCGCGTATGGCCTCGTTAAGGAACATCGGGGCATAATCGGCCCTTGAGGGCCTGGAATAGGTGAGGACGTCCATAATGATGTACTTCGAGCGCACGGCCGCGTCCCTTATCTTATCCAGCAGGAAATATTTCGGGTCATCCTTCCCGGTCCTCCTCATGAGGACCTCGGTTATGCTGAGTATCCCGGCAAGGGGGCTGTTTAGCTCGTGGGCAATGCCTGCGCCCATCTCGCCCAGGCTTATAAGCTTCGCCGATTGGATGAACTTCTGCTCCGAGCTCTTTAGCTTCGCATAGGCATCCCTGAGCTCACGGAGCGAGCAGTCGAGCTCTGAAGTGCGGCTCCGCACCGTCTCCTCAAGCTCATGGACGTGCCTCTTTATCGTCTCTTCCAGGGCCCTTCTCTCGGATATGTCCCTCCATATCTCCTGTATGTACTTTCTGCCGTTCAGTTCGAGAATAGAGGCTGCGACCTCGACCGGGACCAGGGCGCCGTCCTTGCGCCTCACGAGGAGCTCTTTCAAGCGCCCCCCGCCCCCGTCTGCCCAGCCGTAATCGGAGCTCAAATAAGGCCTGATGTCCTCCGGCGGGAAAAGGTCTTCCGCCGCCATACCCAGCAGCTCATCTTTCGAGTACCCGAGGAGCGCCGAGGCCGCAGGGTTAGCGTCGGTGTACTTCCCTGACTCCATATCGCGGAGCACGATGGTGTCGGCAGCCGTGCTCACGAGCTTCGAGTATTTCTCTCCCAGGTCCCTCAAATCGGCCGTGGCCTTAATGAGCGTCTCCGCCATGCGGTCGAAGGACTCGGCGACCTGCTCCAACTCGTCCCCGGTCCTCAAGCCCACCCTGAAGTCCAGCCTGCCGTTCGATATGGCCTCAGCCCCTTCCCTGAGCTTCGTAAGCGGCATGAGGAGGCGCTTTTTTACAAGGGCGAAGACGGCAAGCGTTGCGGCCAGGAATATCCCGCCGCCCCATATCATGAAGACGTCCCTATGCGATTCGATCACCCTTTCATGGTCCCTTAGCGAGACGGAGACCGAGACCGCTCCTGTGACGCTCCCGGCCTCCCAGCCGCCATGGCAGGCCAGGCATTCGCCTGTTACCAGAACAGGTAACACATGCCGGGCCAGCCTGTGCCCCTCCCCGGAAATCTCGGTCCTCTCCGAGGCGGTACCGGCAAGGGCCAGCTTTTCGAGCTCGTCAGCCGGAGCCCCGCCCATATCCGTCCTGTCAAAGCCTGCCTCCATATGTCCGCCGGCTGCATGGGCTGAATTTGCTGCCTGGTTATGTATGACGCGTATCTCCTCGATGCCGGGGATGCGGCGGAATCGCTCGAGGACTGCGCTGTTTTCGTCATTTCCTCCACCGAGCTTCATGGATGTGTGGAGCTGATCGAAAACGGCTGCGGATAATTTCCTGGCCTCTCCCGCTCCCATCTCCTCGATAAGGGCGGAATGGGACCTTTTCTCCATGTGATGAAAGGCTGAAATGCCGGCGAGAAGTATGCCGCCGATGTAAAATGTGAACCGCCTTGAAAGATTGATGCGCATAGGGTAAAGGGGCTGCGGTAATCATTAAAGAGCGTCCGGACGGGCGTTCCTTCGGGTCCTAGCTGGCGCTGAAAAGATATTGAGAGGGCCTTGCAAAAAGTTTCCCCCAAAGTCTTTTTCAGCATCTCGCTAAGACGCGCGTGCCGGTCCGTTCAGACGCCCTCAGGGCCGCTGCATCTTATTTTTTTTTGAAAGCCTGGGATAAAGTGGAGGCGATGGGATAAGCCTGGATGATTTCGTCCGTGTAAATTCTATCTGTCCCGGGCCAGGTTGTCAATTTCCGGCGGAGCGCCCGGACCTGAAGAAGGCCATGAAGTAATCGATACCCGACCACATCGTGAGTATGAAGGCTATGACCAGCAGGCCTGAGCCGACGAGGTGGAAGTCCAATCCGAAATAGGGATAATGGATGATGAGCGGGACAAGGGCGACTATCTGGGCCATGGTCTTCCATTTCCCGAGCCGGCTCGCCGCGATGACTACACCCGAATCGGCGGCAACCGCCCGTAGGCCCGTAACCGCCATCTCACGCCCGATCATGAGCGCTACGACCCAGGCCGGGACCCTGCCGAGCGGTATGAGCATTATGAACGCGGTCGTGATGAGGAGCTTATCGGCGAGCGGGTCCAGGAACTTGCCTAGCGAGGTTATGATGCCCCGTTTCCGGGCAAGATACCCGTCCAGCCAGTCGGTTAGACAGACGAGCGCAAAAAAGACTGCCGCCGCGAGGCTCATGCCCCTGCCCGGCGATAAAAGCATGATCACAAGGACCGGGGCCGCCCCGATCCTCACGAGAGATATGCTGTTCGGTAGGTTCAAGCCTTCATGCCGTTCCGCGCCCATATCGAGACCAGCCTACCGCGACCCGGAACTGTAGAGGTTATGGTAATGGAGCACCCTTTTGACATAGGTCTGGGTTTCCGAGTAAGGCGGTATCGCGCCGTATTTAAGGACAGCGTTCTCGCCCGCGTTGTAGGCGGCCACCGCGAGCGGCACCTGCCAATTGAACATCCGAAGGAGCTTGGAAAGGTACTTTATCCCGCCCTCGACGTTCTCGACCGGGTCGTGTATGTTCCTTACGCCCATCCTCGACGCAGTTGCAGGCATAAGCTGCATGAGGCCGGTCGCCCCCTTCTTGGAGACCGCGGCCGGGTCGAAATCGGACTCGGCCTTCACTATCGCCTTTACCAGCGTCGGGTCAACTCCGTACTTCTCGGCAGTGCTCTTTATCATCTCCTCGAACCTGCCCTCGGGGAGGTTCTTGAAGGCGGGATTGGAGGGAGAGAGGACTGACGGGACCCTCTCCTTCATCATCCATTTATACTCTGCCGTGGTCGGTACGTTAGTGATGTGGACGACCCCGTTCTCGTCCGTGTACTGGTAGAAATCGGCCAGCGCCATAAGCGGCGAGCCGAAGGCCAGGGCGGCCGACAGGATGACAAGATGTCGTAGCTTCATAAGGGTCTTACCTCATTCCAGGCAGCGGGCGCGCCTAAATCCGCGGCCGGACAGCATTATGCCTCGCCGGAAAGGGTACTTTCTGCCCTGAACAGTCTACAATGCAGGTCTTAAAAGGGCAAGATTTTTTTATGGCGGCGCTGGCCGCGCTCATTTGAATTTGACAAAAAATCCGTCTTGTCTTAATCTGAAATCGTCTCTGTAAGAATATCGCTGGAAGGCGCGGAAAGGTTTAATAATTTTTTGCGGACCCGGCATGGTCGGGCCCTCCCCGGCACGGTATTATTTTTAGGGAAGGTCTGATTAATTCGCAAATGTTGTCATTCTGAGCGAAGCGAAGAATCTCGTATTTAGGAATCAGCTGGTTACGAGATTCTTCGGTCGCTTACGCTCCCTCAGAATGGCAGAAACGGAATTAATCAGACCTTTTTATGAGGTTGAATTCAAGGAGCCGTTTATTTTGGAATTCAAATCCGATTTTCTTGTCATAGGGACCGGCATAGCCGGCCTTACCTTCGCGCTTAAGGCGGCCGAGGCCGGGAGCGTTTCCCTCGTAACTAAAAGAAATATCAGCGAGTCGGCCACCTACTATGCCCAGGGCGGGATAGCCTCGGTCCTTAGCGCCGAGGACACCTTTGACGCGCACATAAAGGACACGCAGGACGCCGGGGCCGGACTATGCAAAGGCGAGATCGTCGAGATGGTCGTGAGGGACGGCCCGGCAAGGATACAGGAGCTCATCCAGCTCGGCGTGAAGTTCTCGAGCAGGAAAGGGAACGGGAGCGAGCTGGACCTGGGGAAGGAAGGCGGCCACTCGAAGCGGCGGATAGTCCACGCCGAAGACCTGACGGGCAGGGCAGTCGAGGAGGCCCTTGTCTCGGCCGTAAGGTCCCACCCCCGGATTTCGGTCCACGAGAACCACATAGCGATAGACCTCATCTGCCATACGAAATTCGTCGGCCCTGCCCCCGAGGAGACGGTCTGGGGCGCATACGTCCTCAACAAGGAGACCGGCGAGATAGCGACTTTCCTCGCTGGCGCAACGATACTCGCGACCGGCGGGGCCGGGAAAGTCTATCTCTATACGAGCAACCCTGATGTTGCAACGGGCGACGGTATAGCCATGGGCTACAGGGCCGGGGCCGAGATAGCCGACATGGAGTTCGTCCAGTTCCACCCGACCTGCCTTTACCACCCCAGGGCCAAGAGCTTTCTCATATCCGAGGCGGTCCGCGGTGAAGGAGGGGTGCTTCTTTTGAAGGACGGTACCCCGTTCATGAAGAAGCACCATACGATGGCCGACCTGGCACCCAGGGACATAGTCGCGCGGGCCATAGACTACGAGCTTAAAAAGAGCGGGGACGACTGCGTCTACCTCGACATAAGCTCCAAGCCCCAGGAGTTCGTGAAGGAGCGATTCCCGAACATATACAGAAAGTGCCTCGAATTCGGCTTCGACATGACAATGGAGCCCCTGCCGGTCGTCCCGGCCGCCCACTATACCTGCGGCGGCATAAGGACAGATAGCTTCGGAAGGAGCAGCATAAAGAGGCTCTACGCCATAGGCGAGACCGCCTGCACGGGCCTTCACGGGGCCAACCGCCTTGCCTCTAACTCGCTCCTCGAGGCCCTGGTTTTCGCGCACAGGGCAGCTGATGACGCCGGTAAACTTTTAAAGGCTGAACTGCAAAGCCTCCCATCCATACCGCAATGGCAGACCGGAGAAGCCGTCGTGAGCGAAGAGGCCGTGGTGATAACGCAGAACTGGGACGAGATACGGCGTTTCATGTGGAACTATGTCGGCATAGTCCGCTCTGACCGGCGCCTTGAAAGGGCCGAGAGGAGGATAGAGCTCCTTAAAAACGAAATAAACCAGTATTACTGGGATTTCACCATCACCAACAACCTTGTTGAGCTTAGAAATATCGCAACAGTCGCAGAGCTCATCATAAAATCCGCCCTCATGCGAAAGGAATCCAGGGGGCTCCACTATAACCTCGACCACCCCGAGAGGGATGAAAAGTTCCTTCAAGATACCATCCTAATTATCTGAAATATCTGCCTTTCCGGCTAGTCGCCTTAAACCGCAGTACCTCGCCTCAAACCGGCTTGAAAACTGCTATCCTCAGAAGAGGAGGTGCGGCGGATGCACGAACACGTCCATGCCGGGCACGGGAAGAAAATGATGCCGCCGGAGCGGGCAGAGAGGGAGAGCCATGCCGGAATGACCGCCGATTACCGCAGGCGCTTCATAGCCTGCACCATCCTCACCATCCCGGTCCTCATACTCTCCCCCATGCTCCAAGAATGGACAGGGCTTATCTTCAGGTTTCCCGGCGATACATTTCTCCTCCTCGCCTTTTCGACCGCGATTTACGTCTACGGCGGCTCACCTTTCATCCTGTCGAGCAGGGAGGAGCTCCGGGCCCGGAACCCTGGGATGATGACCCTTATAGCGCTCGCGATAACGGTCGCCTTTCTCTACAGCGCCGCCGTGGTATTCGGCTTTGAGGGAGAGGCGCTCTTCTGGGAACTCGCCACCCTTGTGGATATCATGCTCCTAGGCCACTGGATACAGATGAAATCGCTCATGGGGGCCTCAAGCGCACTGGACGCGCTCGCGCGTCTAATGCCCTCGGTTGCGCACAGGATAGGCCCTGACGGGAGTACAGATGACTCTCCGATAGAGGATATCAGGCCCGGCGACCGGGTACTGGTGCGGCCCGGGGAAAAGGTCCCGGTGGACGGGACGGTAACGGGCGGGGAGAGCTCGGTTGACGAATCCATGCTGACAGGCGAATCAATGCCAGTGGGAAAGGCTCCGGGAGACAATGTGATAGGCGGCTCCATAAACGCCGAGGGCTCGCTCACCGTAAGCGTCAAGAAGAGCGGGGACGAGTCGTACATCTCAAATGTAATGGAGCTCGTAAGGAGCGCTGAAGAGAGTAAGTCGAGGAGCCAGGACCTGGCGAACAGGGCCGCAAGATGGCTTACCTTCATAGCAATCGGCGTAGGCGGGGCTACGTTCCTTGCCTGGAAGGTCGTATTCGGCCAGGAGGCCTCGTTCGCCATAGAGCGCATGGTGACGGTCATGGTCATATCCTGCCCTCATGCGCTCGGCCTTGCCGTGCCGCTCGTAGTGGCCGTATCTACCGCGCTCTCAGCCGGAAAGGGGCTCCTCATACGCGACCGCATCTCCTTCGAGGAGGCAAGGGGCATACAGACCATCATATTCGATAAGACAGGCACCCTCACCGAAGGCAGGTTCGGCGTGACCGAATCCATGGGCTTCGGCGGACTCGACGGAAAAGAAGCGCTCCTGCTCGCCGCCTCAGTCGAGGCAAACTCCTCCCATCCCATAGCCAGGGCAATAGCCGAATCGGTTGAGGACCGGCTGCCTGTCGAAGGCTTCAGGTCCATCCCCGGAAAGGGCGCCGAAGGTAAGGTCCGGGGCCGCGACGTCAAGGTCGTAAGCCCGGGCTACATGAGGGAGAACGGCCTAGGCTTCGACGAAACAGCCTATGAGAGGCTTACGGGCGAAGGGAAGACCGTCGTCTTCGTCGTCTCGGAAGGGAAGGCCATCGGGGCCATAGCCCTCGCAGATAAGATAAGACCGGAGTCAATGGAGGCCGTTCGGAGGCTTAGGCAGATGGGGATTACGCCGATGATGGTCACCGGCGATAACAGGAAAGTGGCAGGCGTGGTAGCCCGGGAAATAGGCGTGGACGAATATTTCGCGGAAGTCCTGCCGGATAAAAAAGCCGAAAAAGTCAGGGAAGTCCAGGCAAGGGGCCTGAAGGTGGCGGTGGTCGGAGACGGCGTCAATGACGCGCCCGCCCTCGCAGAGGCAGACGTGGGCATCGCGATAGGCGCCGGGACCGACGTGGCCATAGAGGCGGCCGGGATAATCCTCGTAAGGAACAACCCGCTGGATGTGGTCTCGATAATCGGGCTTGCCAGGGCGACCCGGAGGAAGATGGCTGAAAACCTTGCCTGGGCTACCGGCTATAACCTCTTCGCGATACCGCTCGCCGCCGGGGTGCTCTACGGATACGGGATACTCCTTAGCCCCGCTTTCGGGGCGATACTCATGTCTCTCAGCACTGTCATAGTCGCGATAAACGCCAGGCGCCTCAAGATGCCGGAGGCGGGCTGAAGACCCGGGCCCTATCCCCTTGCAGGGTGGAGCCTTATGGTCACGGCCGTACCCGTCCCCTTTTCGCTTTCGACATCTAACTCGCCGCCGTGGTCCTGGACTATGCGGTAGGTGATGGTAAGGCCGAGCCCCGCGCCCTCGAACTTGGTGGACTGGAAAGGGTTGAATATCTTCCTTATCTCCTCCCTGGTCATGCCAACGCCGGTGTCGGTGACCCGTATGGCAATGGCGTCGTCCGGAGCCGGGGCCGTCTCGACTGTTATAGTCCCCTCACCCTCTATCGCCTCCACCGAGTTCTGGAGGACATTGAATAAGGCGGTCTTCATGTTGCCGTAATCGTAGCTCACCGGCGGAGGGTCCGGCATGAGCCTGACCTTCACGTCAATCTTTCTGCCGAGCCCATCTATGTACTCCCTTATGTCATTTGCCGCGTCCCCGGCAACTTTGTTTATGTCGCCTTTCACGAGGGTGGAGACGAGTATCCTCTTGTACTCGTCTATCCTCCCGAGCATTCGCTCCAGCCGCTCGACCGACCTGATTATCCACTGGGCGTATTCCCTGTGCTGGGGGTCGGTCTCGTGCTCGTAGAGCCGCCTTGCTATGCCGCCTATGGCGGTAAGCGGGTTCCTTATCTCGTGGGCTATGCCGTCGACCATCTCGCCGAGCGCCGCTACCTTTTCGGTGTCCCTGAGCTTGGTCTGGAGGGCACGCATCCGGAGAAGCGATTTCACCCTTGCCGCCACCTCCTGGAGGCTGTAAGGCTTGTTTATGTAATCCTCGGCCCCGACCTCGAAGCCGAGCACCTTGTCCTCGACCTCGGCCCTGCCGGTGAGCATGATAACGGGGATGTACCTCGTCTCCTCCCTCGACTTCAGGTGCCTGAGCGCCTCGTACCCGTCCATCTGCGGCATCATAACGTCCATTATGACCAGGTCGGGATGAAAGGTGTTAACCTTCTTGAGCGCCTCGAGCCCGTTGCCGGCGGTCTCGATCTCATAGCCCTCCCGCTCGAGCTTGGCGGAAAGGAGCGCAAGGTTCCGCTCGTCATCGTCAACGGCAAGCACACGGGGTTTCATCTATCCCGCCTGCCGCCTTCCATTTTCTTCAAAATATCCTCCTTGATTGCCGAGTAATATAAGGCCTTTTCGTCCTGGCCAAGCGCGCGAAGGGCCTCAATAAGGCTATCGAGCCCGCTTAACGCGCCTTCTTTCGAGCCTGCTTCCATGTAGGCTGCATATGAGCGCTCGAAAAGGAAGACCGCCTCCTCTTGTCTTCCTTTTTCGAGGCTTATCTCGGCCATCTTGCCGAGGCCGTACCCCACGTTTTTCATGTCGCCAGCTTCCCTGTCCAGCCGGTAGGCCTCCCTGAAAAACGAGAGCGCGTCAGGGCTTTGCGAAGCCATTGCAGCAAGGCCGAGCGCCCTGTATGATCTTGCAAGGCCGGCCTTGTCGCCCGAGCCACGGTTCGCATCGAGAGCGGACATGAGGACTTTGAAGGCTTCCCCGTTTTTGCCGATCTTTATGAGCGCAAGCCCCCTCAAATTAAGCCGGACGCCTGAGGACTGCCCCGACTCCCTTTCCGCCGTATCCAGGACCTTTAGCGCCTTTTCGGGCTTGCCCGAAAGCAGCAAGGCCTCGGCCTGCAGGTCATAAGCCGCTGAAAGCCCCTTCTCTTCTTTGAGCTTCTTCCCAAGCCTTACTGCCTGCCTCGACGTTTTTTCGGCCTCCCCATAGTTCCCGGTTGATACGAGGGCCCTGCCGATATCCAGGAGCGAGGACAATTCGCCTTGCTTGTCGCCTGTACTCCTTTTCACTTCCAATGCCTTCCGAAGGCCGTCTATAGCGCCGAGATCGCCGCCATCAAGGATCGGGCCCCGGGTTTGATCCGCCGCCCCCGGAGTCCTGTGAGCGCAGGCCTGAAAAGAAAAAGACAAGAAGGAAAGCAGCAATACTAACCTGAGAAAGTCGGTCCTCATCTCATCCTTAAAACGAGCTCTCGTACTTCATAATCCATTTTCGCCATAAGCGCCTGATTTGTAAAGCCCCCGGGCAATACTTACACCCATTATGGCCGCCAGTCAAGAGGCTTTTTGCGATGATACGGACGTAAGTGCCTGTTTTTTCGAGGACTCGCAAGGATTACAGCGCGAAAGAGAACATCGCAGGAAAGAACAATAAACCCCCTCCCCATCCGGGGAGGGGGCAAGTAAAGTGGAAGCGAACAGGACCGGTTATAATCAGTGAGAGACGATGTCCCTGTTTAAAAATCCGCCCTCAGCATGACGAACGGTCCCTTTAGGGTAAGGTCCGCGAGGTCGGAATCGTGCTCAACATGAAGCCTGAATAACCTGTATCCTCCGGATATAACGATGAACGGTACAGGCTCGAAGTTGATTGAAGCCTCTGCGTCCACGAGGTATGCATCGCTTCCCAAAGTGATGCCGGTTACCTCGCCGCCGACGCTAAAAAGGAGCGGGAGAGAGGCCTGCGCGGCTATGCCGATAGTCGGTATGGGCGCCTTGAAGGTTTCGGTCTCGTCTAGCGGGACAGCTGGGGCCTTGAGTGACGCCTCGGTGTCAAAATACTTCAACTCGAATATCACGCCAAGGTGGTTATCGAGAGTGTCGATTATATTGTACTGATAGCCCAGACGGTGGTAGTCGATCCGAAGTTCGGATTCCACGTCAGTTGATGCCGAGAATGTCTGGTCGCCGAACGTTATGTTCCGCGTTATCGTGTTCTGACCTTCCCACTTAAGCGGCATGAAGCCGTACCGAAGCCTGTGGCTCCCGAGCTCTAGGGTTATCCGCGCGTCGATGAAGTCCTCGTCGTCCATCCCGAGGTCGTTGACAAGGTCGATATCCGTCCCGACACCTCCGTCTACAAACCTTATATTCCCGTCGATGTCGGAAAACCAGTACCTCCCCTCGATGTCAACTAGCGCGGAGGCCGGGGCAGCACCCAAAAACACGAATAGCATCGTAAAGAACGCAGCCAGCTTTTTCACGAACTACCTCCTTTTAACAGTCATTTTCTCATTTCGGCGTTATCACAGGTGAGCTTTAGCAGCTTGCTGAAAAACTCCGTTTTATTCAGGCTGCTCAAAAAGCTCCAGATGCGAGGCCCCCATTGGAACAGGGGAGCGAGGAATGAGGAGTACTTTTAGTCTACGCCGGAGTGTCAAGCGACGTAGCCTTCGACGCAGATGGACTTTTTTCAGCAGCCTATTAGGTATTCAGTCGAGGATGAATATTATCCGGGCGGCCTCCAGGAACCTCCCGGACTGGTTGGAGGCGAAGACTATGCTTGCTTCCGTCGGGTCAAGCTCTATGTCGGTCGAAAATTTCGATACCCTGCCAGCCTTTACCAAAAGGGGGTTCGTCGAGCCTTTTTGAAGAAGGAGTTCTTTTGCTTTTTCCAAGTCGCTCGTATACCCCGGAGCGTTGCCCTGGGCCGCCGTTTCGCGCGAGAGCCTTGAAGGGTCATAGACCACCTCGCCTCCGGCGGTCACGATCCTATTGAGAAGCGCTGGCTTGAAACCGGTGCCGCGCGCGTCTATGATGAGCCCGTCAGGTCCGGACTGTGCTATGGCGATTCCGTGGTATTCCGGAAGCGGCGGTATTGTCCCTGAAATTACCGGGAGAAAGGAGCCGAAGGCGTCGGGTAAGCGGAGTGAAAGATATACCGTTCCGATGCCAGTCTCTGGGTCGTATACCTCCCTTACGACCTCTGCGCCGGTTATTACGCCCTGGACTGACGTCCGTACCTGGTCTGAGGAGGCGGAAGCGTTAAAGATAGTCGTCTCGCCTGAAATTGCTACCCCGTCGAGCCGCTCGGTTATCTCGCGGTATGCGGCTATTTTTGCGGCCCTCAGGGCAAGGAGACGCTTCTGGGCATGGGAGAAGCTCCCCTCAGGGGCAACCCCCTCGCCCTTTACCGTCATTACGCCTTTGATGAACGCCTCCCTGGCCCCGGTTGTTTCTTCAGGGAGGGCGGCATCAGTTGACCCGGCCTCCAAAGGCAATGCGAAGAGGGATATGGCCAGCAGGCCGCACCAAAGTGAAAAGAAAAATATTTTCTTCATGCGCCTCCTTTTTAACAGATTGCGAAAAAAAATAAAATCCCAGGCTGTTCAGAAAGCTCAAGATGCAAAGAGTAGAAAAATGAGGAATGAGGCGTACTTTACTTGTACGCCGGAGTGTCCAATTTTGAATACGACGCAGCAGATTGGGCTTTTTCAGCAGCCTGCTAATGTACATTGAGATGATGCTTTAGCGTCCTAACCGCCATTATAGCCTCTGCGCCGTCAACATATTCATCCGGCCTGAACTCTCCTGAAAGGGCGGTCTCCATTAGCCCCCGGGTCGTGACGCTCATGATGGCGTTGTACCACGGCGAAGAAGGCTCGACGTCCGGGAAAGGCGAATGGCGGTGCCCCAGGAATGCCGTCGCAATCTTCTCGTCGCCTGAAAGCTTTATGACGATATCCTCGAGCGCCAGTGCCAGCTCCTTCCTCTTAAGCGGCTCTTCGGGCCTGAAGAGGTACGCCCTCGTCGTCTCGTCGTATACGGGCTCAAGGCCCCTTACGCCTAGCCTGACGAGCATCGAGACCTCCTCTTTCAAGGGGCTCCCCAGCATGTCGGCAGGGATAAACCCGGCCTCTTTCGACTTGATTGGTATCCGCCCCTCAAATAGCTTTTCGGCCTTGAGCTCGTCTATGATTAGCGCCGCCATCCCGGCCCTGCTCACCGTATCCCGAAGGGCTATTTCCTTCCCCACGTCCCCGAAGGTCACCCCGGAAAGGGCCCTTACTATCTTATCGGTCCTCTTCCATGCCTGGTCAGCTGGGCCGTGCCATTTGCCCTCGCCTTTGGAGTCGAGGACATGTTTGAACCTTTCGGCTGCAGGCTGGAACTCCCTCGCTTCGAGATAGGCCGCGCCCATGAAGTAGTCTGCGGCCTCCCTCCCCTGGTAGAATACAAGCCCCTGCCCTTCCTTCACCTTGAGCCGGAGAGCGGCCCTGTATGACGTTTCCGCCTCCTTGAGCCAATTCTTCTCCTTGAGGGCAGCCGCAATCCGCATCTCCGCGAGCCTGACCGTGAACGAGCTCTCAGGCGAGGAGGATGACTTCCTTGCCTTTTCAAGGTGCTCGTTTATCCTCTTAATGTCCGTCCGCCTGTATTCCTCGTCTTTCTGCGCGCCCGCCTTCATTGCCGCCGCTATCGCCGTGCCTGAGTGCGCCTGCGAGTACCTATCGTCGCACAATGAGGCGCGGGAGAACTTCTCAAGGGCGGCGTCCGTCTTTCCCTTTTCCAGAAGCTCCATCCCCGCGAGGTAGTGGTGCATGGGGTTATCCTCAGGGGATGTACACCTCATCTCGGGTTTCGAACACCCTGAGACCGCAAAAATAGACGACACAAGGAAAAGAACGGCGAACCAGCGCATTGGGCCTCCTGTTTTCTTTTAAGGCAATCACTGAAAATTAGAGATTTTTCCCGAAATCAAGGAAGGCCGGGAATAAAAAGCGGAGCATATATGGTAAATATGTGAGCATTTTTATTCATGGCCTGATGCAGAGTCCGGGGAAAAGATCAATTTTTAGAGGTTGCCTTTACCCTTATCACGTCCCCTGCCTTGAAACCGTCGCCCGAGGTCGTACGGGCAACCGATATCCTGTCGCCCTGGTGCGAATCGAGCGTGACCTCGCCTATGAGCTTCTCTCTTTTTCCGATGACCCTGCCGGTATCCGGGTCGACGAGGTCCTCGCCGGGCCTGTATACCGAAAAGACGGTGCCTGAGGCAAGGCGGCTCCTTGTCCCCGCACGTATCGTAATTTCCGGGCCGTCCACATGGAGCACCCTTCCCTGGAAGGGCATCTGGCCAAGCTTCTCTGCCATCTTGGTCATTGCCTTTGAAAGCGCGTCCCTCAATGCGCCGTCCCGAAGCCCGGGGTCTGCGGTCGATTTGCCGCCCAGGCCGAAGACCCCGCCGGTGGTCTTCGAGTACTCGCCCATGCCGGACTCGGCCAGAAGGCTTTTGCCGGTAGCGACATCGACCAGGGCGTAGTCTACCTGCACCCTTGCTATGTGCTTTTTGCGCTGGGTGACGAGCGTGTCCATCGATTCCTCAAGCTCATGGTAAGCGGTTACGGAGCCTGTTATCCTGAAATCGACCGGGTCGAAGCCTCCGGAAGTGTCTTTTATCCCCTTCTTGAGCGCCCCGGTCTGCTCAAGCTCCATGAGCCTCTCCTGCTGGCCTATCTCGCTCTTGGTAAGCACTACGGGCTCAAGCCCGGTCTGCTTTACAAGCGTCCTCAGGATGTCGGTAGCGGCCTCGCCCACGCCGATGGTCTTCGCCGGGGTCTTGTTGTCGAACTCGAGAATCGCTACGTTATACTCCGGTCCCCTGTAAGTCGCCCCGGCCTCTTCGAGCTTCTTGGTCTGGCCGGTGAGGGTGACATCGTCCTTCACCACCCCGGCTGTCTTTACGCCGCAGCCAGCGCTTATAACGCCAGCCATGAACACGCATATCAGAAAAACGACCTTTGTTGCGCTTACCCTCATTCTCGGTTTCCTCCTTCGTTGTCCTTGACGCTTTCGAGCCTTACCGGCTTTCCGGGCCCGGACGGCATCCTTGCCATGACCTTTCTCATCATGCTGTCTGTCTCGAGCCAGAGGTGCAGCCCGAAGGCCTTTGTGAGGAGCTTCTCGCCGAACGAGAGTATCGCGGCCTCCTCAATCTTTTTCGTGGCCCCCGCGATGAGCACGTGCCAGTCCTCAAGCCCCTCTATGCCCTCGATCCCTTTTATTGCGGCGTATGAGTCAAGACCGTCATCCGCTGCTTCCTTCAAAATCGTCACGCCGACCCCTATTTCGCTGCCCGCTATGAAGCTCTTTACGCCCAGGCCCCTCGACCATATCACCAGCCCGGTCCGGGCATCCACCATCTTGAACCCGGCCCTGACCTTTTTTACGTTGTATACCCCGGTGGTCACGTTGTCGAAATTGAGGACGTAACCGTATACAAGGGCGTCGACGCCCAGGAGCTCGCCGAGGCTCGCCGGATCCGTAAGCTCAAGCTGGCTTCCGAGCGTTATGCCCATCCGGTCAAGGAGGAGAGAGTCCACTTCCTTAAGCGGCATGGGCATGTAGTGCATCTGGGCTGCCCTTCTCTGGAACTCCTCCCTTATGGCCATCGGCCCGCCTACGTCGTTTGTAGCGTTGTAGAACGGGAGCACGGCAAGCGTGTAGACCGGTGTCGACAGGTTCGGCGGATATCTCGGGACGTGAGCGGCGCATGATGCCAGGAAGAGGAGGAGGACCGGAAGAAGCGCCCATCTTGGGTTGAATAAGTTTCTCAGTCGTACGCCTCCACCTCTATCGCGTTCTGGGCCGCTCCCGTAACCCTGAAGCCCCGTAGCCTTGATATTTCGTCGGCTATCGCCTGGGCCGGCACCTTCGATTCGACTTCAAAAAAGGCCTCGTTGCCCTCGAACCTCCGCTGGTAGATTGAGAGGACCCCCCTTGCGGCGGTCCTCAAAAGCCTCTTGAACTCGACAGCCCCGGCGTAATCGGCCACTTTAAGCTTGATCGTGAAGGAGACGGGGCCTGCCCATTTCGAGCTTATATCCCGTACGAGCCCCTCCGCAAGCTCTTCCGAGGCCCCGTAAAATGCATCCAACGGCCCTTTTTCCGCTGATATGTGCCTTGAGGTAGCGTGCCCCCTTCCTGAAGCGAGGAGGCTGCCGTCGTCGACCCTGACGGCCTGGGCCGTGATGTCGGCGAGCCAGGTGACCATTGCGGTGCCGCCGGTCCTCGGTCCCTCCGACGCGACGGCCTTCCCGAAGACCACGATCTCGGCGTTTACCTTGCCTGCAGCCTCCCTGGCGCTTTCGCCTGAAATGTCTGACGGCCAGTACGGGTCTGTCGGTGTTACCGCCTCGGGGCTGCCGGCAATATCCACCACGTTGAAGCCCTTACGAAGGAACAGCTCCATGAGGGCCGCGGTAGCCGCCCCCACCCTGCGTTCCCCGCTATCCCTTCCGAGGTAAGCCTCAGGCCGCCACCAAGAGGTGAAGCCGCTATCGCCAGGCATCTGCTCGGATATCATAAAGAGCACCCTTGGCCGCTCCACCTTCCGCTGCAGGAGGCCCATGGCGTCCAGGTCGCCCTCAAGGCCCGCCGCCGAGACAACGGCCCTTATCCTTACCTGGTATGTCCCTCCAGACCTTGACTCCTCCAGGACGTCATAGGATTTCACGTAGCCGGTGGCATTGGTGTAAACGGAATCGCGAAGCACCTCAAAGCTCTCGACCACGGTCTCGGATGAGACCACCATTCCGACCGCCTGCTCGACCGCCTTTCGGAGCGCGTCGGCTATCGCGCCGTCCCTTGCCGAGGAGATATCAGAGTCTGCAACTGACGCCGTGCCGATTGCTTCTATGGTTATTGGAATATCATCTTCCGCATCTGAAAAGGAGGCGAGAGAAACGGAGACGAGTAACATAAGCGCGGAGACGGCTCGGAGGAATGCTTTGCGGCTCAAGCAAACGCCCCATGTCCCATTAAACATGAAACCCTCCCTTTAACGGGCCGCAAAAAGTCCGCGAAAGCGGTTGAAGCAACGGTACTTACCCGTATATATCACATATGGGGGATAAAATCCAATTGCTGTAGCTCCGTCAGGGTGAACTGCAGTCTTTTCGCGGCCCTGGGGCTACGCTCGGGTTTATTCGTTTTCCCTGAAGTCTTTTCTTATGGTTTCGAGCGCCTCGGTGTTGAAGAAGAGCTCTATCGCGGTGAGGCCCAAGGCCTTCACGCCTTCCATGAGCGCCCTGTGTCCGTCGGGCGTTATGGTGGCGTCGGCAAAGTCCTGGGTGTGGATATTGATGCCCTTCCTTATGGGCACGTGGGGATGGATGGTGGGTATGATCTGCGATACGTTCCCGATGTCGGATGAGCCGACGTTCTTTTCAGGGGCCTCTCCGTCCTCCTTGAGCCCCAATTGCTCCAATGCGCGCCTGTATACGCCGGCAAAGACCATGTTTATCTTCATGGGGGCGTTGAGGTCGCCGCCTTCGGCGGCTTCGAGCGAGCATCCGGTCGAGACGGCCGCGCCCCTTGCGCATTCGATGACCCTCTTCCTCATGGAGTCGAGTTCCTTGAGGTCCTTTGCCCTTACGTAAAAACAGGCCGAGGCCTTCTCCGGGATTATGTTCGGGGCCTTTCCGCCGTCCGTTATAATGCCGTGGACCCGGACATCTCCCCTCATCTGCTGGCGGAGAAGCCCGATTGAGTTGAAAAGGAGTATGACGGCATCGAGCGCGTTTATGCCCTCCTCGGGGTAGGCGGATGCGTGGCTGGATTTACCGTGGAAGGTGAAATTTAGGCGCACAAGGCCCAAAAAGTGCTTTACGACCCTACGCCCTGACGAGCCGTGCACCATCATGGCCGCGTCCACCCCGTCGAAAACTCCGGCCTTTATCATCTCTATCTTCCCTTTGCCCAGTTCCTCCGCGGGGGTCCCGAGGACAAGGAGCGTGCCGTTGCCCGGCGAAAGCTTACCTGCAAGGGCCTTTGCGAGGGCCGCTCCCGCGCCGATAGAGGCCGTGCCGCCGAGGTTGTGGCCGCACGCGTGGCCTATGCCGGGTAGCGCGTCCATCTCGGCGAGAAGCGCAATGACGGGCCCGCCCGAGCCGATGGAAGCCCTGAAGGCGGTCTCCATCCCCGCGATGCCGGATTCAATATGGAAGCCGTGCTCCTTAAGGAGCGCCTGCATCATCGAGGAGGTCCTTGCCTCCTTAAGACCAAGCTCCGGGTTCCTGTAGAAATCATCGCTTAACCCGGTCAGTTTTTTCCTTAGCCCCTCGGCGGCGGCCAGGAACTCTTCCCTTGTCTCGCGCATACTCCGACCCCTCTAGCATTTCGTTTTGCAGCCGTAAAGCCCTGAAAGGGGGCCGCCCGTTCAATGGCGGCCCTGGTAACCCACTAAAAACTGGAGATTTTTCCCGTAATCAAGGAGTCCGGGGAAAAGATCAATTTTTTAGAGGTTACCTTATGACTGTCCCTGCATCGCCTCGATCAGTATTTTCGCGACCTCCGGCCTGCTGAACTCCGGCGGAGGATATGCGCCGCTACGGAGCATCTCCCTTACCTTGGTGCCTGAGAGGGTAACATGCTCTGAGGCGTCGTGGGAGCATGTCTTGTACGAAGCCATTCCCCCGCACCTCTTGCAGTAGAAGGTGTGGTCGAAAAAGAGCGGTGTTATGCCTATGGCCTGCGGGTCGAAATTGTCGAAGATGTAGTGCGCGTCGAATGTGCCGTAGTAGTTGCCCACCCCGGCGTGGTCCCTGCCGATTATGAAATGCGTGCAGCCGTAGTTCTTCCTTATGAGCGCGTGGAAGACGGCCTCCTTGGGTCCGGCGTACCGCATTGCCGCGGGGTTCACTACCAGCGCGACCCTGTCCTTCGGGTAGTAGTTCTCAATGAGCGCCTTGTAGCACTTCATGCGGACCGCGGCCGGGATGTCGTCGCCCTTGGTCTCCCCGACGAGCGGGTGTATGAGGATGCCGTCGACTATCTCGAGGGCGCATTTCTGTATGTACTCGTGCGCCCTGTGGATGGGGTTCCGCGTCTGGAAGCCCACGACCCTCTTCCACCCCTTCTCCCTGAAAAGGGCCCTGGTGTCCTTCGGGTCAAGCCTCTCTTCCATGAACTGCGTGTGCACGGGCCTCTTCACAAGCGAGACCTTTCCGCCAAGGAGCATGTCGCCCATCTCGTAGACCTTTTTTACGCCCGGGTGCTTGTCCTCCGCGGTCCCGTAGACCTGGAGCGCCTCCTTCTCCTTGTCGTGCGGGAATATCTCCTCGATATTGAGGGTGGCGAGTATGTCGCCGTCCCCGGCTGCGAGGGCCACTTCCATGCCCGGCTTGAGTGAAGCCGCCTCATCCTTCGTTGCCGAGAGGGTTATCGGCATGGTCCAGGGAAGCCCGTTCTTAAGGTGCATGGTGTCCATGACAGAGTGGTAGTCGTCCCTGCACATGAAGCCCTCGAGCGGGCTGAACGCGCCTATGGCGATCATCTCTATGTCGGAGATCTCCCTGTCGTTCAGTGTGAGCTTCTTAAGCCCCCCGGCCTTACGGGCGAGCTCCTCCCTTTCCTTCCCTTCAAGCGCCCTGTTCACCAGAACGCCGCCGTGCGGCTTTATGAGTCCTTCCACTTCCTGCTACCTCCTTGGAGTAATTACGCTTATAGCCTGCTTGATTAAGTCCTCCCCCTTTGAAAAAGGGGATAAGATGGGGATTTCAAATGCTCTGCTCTAATCCCCCCTTCCCCCCTTTAGAAAAGGGGGAATTCAACAGGACAGCAGTGACCACTGCATATCGGACTTTGTCAACTCGCTATTCAGTTACTTGTGCAGCCCGCATTCAGTCTTCTGGAACCCAGCCCACCTTCCGGCCCTCGGGTCCTCGCCCGGCGCGACCGGCTTCGTGCAGGGCTCGCATCCGATGGAAGGATAGTTCTGGTCATGGAGCACGTTATAAGGCACGCCGTTGGCCTTTATGTATTTCCAGACGTCTTCCGAGGTCCACCTTACGAGCGGGTTGACCTTCGCGAGCCCGAACTTGGCGTCCCAGGATACGACCGGCGCGTTAGCCCTGGTGGGGGCCTGGTCCCTACGTATGCCGGTTATCCAGCACTTCAAGCCTGAAAGGGCCTCTGCCAGGGGTATCATCTTCCTTATATCGCAGCACTTGTCCGGCTGCTTCTTCCAGAGCTCGGGCCCGTGCTCGGCGGCCATCTCCTCAAGCGTGGATTTGGCCCCGTACCTCTCGGGTTTTATCCCATATTTGGCTATGAGCCTGTCCTTTACGTCGAGGGACTCCTTGAAGAGCAGATCGGTATCCAGATAGAATATCCTCGCGTCGGGCTTGATCTTCACGAGCATGTCGACAAGGGCCACGTCCTCGGCCCCGAAGCTGCAGGCGAGCGAGAGTTCGCTCGTCGAGAAGTTCTCGACGGCCCACCTGATCGCCTCTTCCGGCGACTTGCCTTCGAGGCTGTCGCTGACTTTCTTAAGCTCTTCCTCTGTCCACTTCCTTGACATCTTTTTTATCCTCCTTTATAGGTCCCTGGCCGCCCGTAAAGACGATGACCTCGCACGGCGCTTTTTCGGCCACTTCGTCCGCATAGCTCCGCTGGAAGTACCTTAATATCGCCCTTTCTTTCCTCTTCACGAGCACTGCCGTTGTTATGCCCATCCCCTCTATCGTGGATAGCACCTTTTCGACCGGCTCCCCGGCCTCCATGAGCGGCTCGAAAGCCACCCCCTCCTCCATAGTCCTTATCTGCACTTTCCCGAGCTCTTCGTAGCCCCTCTGCCTGTACTCCTTCATTATGGCCTCGGAGACCTGTGATGAAGGCCTGTCGCCGATGAAACCGATATCCGAGAAGGTGTCGAATACGTCGTCAGCGGCGCCGGCGGCGATGAGGTAGAGGACCACTAGCGTGGACCTCTCCTCCTTCGCCCTCCTGACGGCGAACTCTACGGCCTCCTCAGAGGCCACATTGGACGGGAGCACAAGTAGCAGCCTCTTCAACTCAATACCCCATGCCTATGAGCGGCCACCAAAGGGCCGCTACGAGATTAAAGGCCAGCCATGCCAGCACGAACATTATGAAGCCGCCTTTCGCGCTGTCCCTTATGGATATGTAGTTCGAGGACGCGGCTATGGCTATGGCCGGCGTGCCCATCGGGAACATGAAATCGAGTCCGGCTGGGACGGCTATCGCGTAGGTCAGCAGCACCGGGTCGATAGAGAGGGACTGGGCCATACCGATGCTCACCGGCAGCAGTATGGCTATGACCGCGGCGTTGCTGATGGCGGCTGTAAGCAGTATGGACAGGAAAGAGAAGAGCGCGAATACAGTCCACGGCCCGCCCGTCCAGTTTGCGACCAGCGAGGAGACCATCCACTTGGCCGCGCCGCTCTTGTCGAGCGCCGACCCGAGCACTATGGCCCCGCCGTACATGAGTATTATACCCCAATTGACGTTTTCCTCTACATCTTTCCACCTGACGAGCCTCAGGACGAACATGGCCACCACCGAGATAAGGGCGACCGCCGAAAGGCCGAAGGACTCGCCCAGGAAAGCCCATGCGAGTATTGTCACGAGCAGCACGGTGCCCACCGAGTACTCGGAGTAGGTCATCTTCCCGAGTCCCTTGAGCCTCTTCGTCACGATGCCCTGCGCGCTCTCGACCTTATCGATGTCGACGGGAAAGAAGTACTTGAGTATGATGTAGCCCGCCAGGAGCATTACCATCACCAGCGGGAAGACCGCCACCGAGTATTCTAGGAACCCTATCCGGCTCCCGGTCGTCTCTTGCAGTATGCCGACCGCGAGAGGCACCCTCGCGCCGCCGAGGAAAGTGGCAACCCCGCCTATGACGCAGCCCCACGCGAGCGCGAAAAAGAGTATCTTCCCGTAGCTGGACCTCCCCGGCTTAAGGCCCAGGCTCTTCGATATCTCGAGGACTATGGGGAAGAGCATGGCCGCTACGGCGTGCTCGGACATGACGAACGAGAGCCCCGCGGCCAACAGGAATATGGTCAGCACAAGGCGCTTGGGCGAGCTCCCGAACCTGCTCATCATGAAGAGCGCTACTCTCGCGGCTATCCCGGAGTGCATGACGGCCCCGGCGAGTATGAAGGCCCCGAGTATGAAAAAGACGGCCTCGTTCCCGAAAAGCGAGTAGGTCTCCTTCCTCGACAGCACGCCGAGGACGGGGACAAGCACCATGGCCAGTATGCCGGTCACGGCAAGCGGTATCGCGTTGGTTATCCATAGTACGAGGCAGAGGAGGAAAACGGCTATGGCGCTCTGGCCGACCGGGGTAAGCCCCTCGGGCACCGGCATCCGGAGAAAGAGGACGAAAAGGAGGGCCAGGACCGAGAAGAAAAGAGGCCTCAGGGCCCTAAGCGCCAGTATCAGCCATATGGGCCGCGTGTCTATCTTGACGCTCAACGGAAAACTCCGGAAAAAAAGACTTCAGTGCTCTGAATCAGGGTCCTTGTCCACGACCCTCAACTTCCTTCTGAGTGACGATAGCCCCCAGGCGGTCTTCATGCCGAGCCTGGATTTGTAGAAGCTGTCCATCAGGCCGCCTTTCGAGTCATCGACAAGGTCCCGTATCTCCGCCGGGGTCGTGACCATGCTCAGGTCCCTCACCCAGTTGAGGTTTACTTTCTTTTTCTTGACCGCCCTGTAGAGGTGCTTGTAGACCGGGAGTATTATCTCCGTCGTAAGCGGCTCTATCCTCAAGTCCTTCTCGGATGAAGGCCTGTATATGGGCAGCACGGGTACGACGCCCATGTCGGTCAGGTAGTCTATCCCCATGCAGGTCGACCCGGGCGGTTCAAGCCCCACGATGAGGTGCGAGGCGACGGTCCCGTTCGGGAAAATCTTCGCCGCGTGCCCGAGGGCCTCCATGTACCTTTTCCTCCCGATGAGGGCCGCCCTGCCAGGGCAGATAATCTCAAAGAGCTCCTTGTCGAATATCTCCAGGTTATAGAGGACCGAATCTGCACCCAGGGCGTATGTCTCGTCTATCCAGCGGTTCTCCTTCGGGGGAAGCGCCTCTACCGCCACGAGGCAGTTGTAACTCTTTTTTATTGCCGCTATATAGGGCCTGAGGAACTCTATCCCGCCGTCGTCGCCGGGGCTGAAGCCTATGGAGAGGTATATTATGCCGGAGGCCTTCTCATTCAAGATCGCGCCGACTGTCTCGAGGACCTCGTCGACCGTATATACCCGGTCCGGCCCGCCGGCCACGTTGAAGTTTCCGGCGCAGTACCTGCACTCTATGCTCCTGTTGAAAAAGTCGCACCGCTTTGAAGGCGTAACTACCGTGTAGCTCCCGTGCGAGGCGGCTATGTCCCGGAAGGGAACGCCTGTGGAGGTGCTCCCGCCGCAAAAGGCCGGCTTCGGAACGAGCTTAACCGGGACCTCGCCCTTGCCGTCGGTTATGAAATAGTCCTCCCCCGACCGCCTTATGGTGTAGGGCGAGTTCCTGGTAAAGACCTCCCTGCACGGTATGTTTACCAGCGTGTCCTGCGGGAGCAGTATGTCAATGCCCGAGGAGCCGCACGCCCACGCCTGGACCACGGGGTCGTTTATCCTTATCCCCCGGAGCATGAGGTCTATCTTGAGGGACGCAGGTTTATCCAGGTACTTTCCCATTCACCATCCGGTCTCGGGGCGGAAGCCATTACTTCTCGCAGGTGGCCGGCCTCAGTTCGCAGGCCTGTTCCTCATAGGCCTTGAGCGTTGTTATCGTCGGCCGCTCCCCGCAGAGCGCGCACTCCGGGTCCTTCCTGACCTTTACCTTCCTGAAGGTCATCTTGAGGGCGTCGAATACCATGAGGTGCCCCTCCAGGGGGTCGCCTATGCCGAGGAGGAGCTTAATGGCCTCGACAGCCTGAAGGACCCCTATTACGCCAGCCAGCGCCCCGAGAACCCCGGCCTCCTGGCAGCTCGGAACGAGCCCCTTTGGCGGCGGCTCGGGATAGAGGCACCTGTAGCACGGGAAGCCCTTCGCGGGATGGAAGACCGAGACCTGGCCGTCGAACCTGAACATGGAGCCGGAGACCAGCGGCTTCTCTTCGAAGAAGCAGGCGTCGTTCATGAGGAACCTGGTCGGGAAGTTGTCGCTCCCGTCGAGGACGACATCGTATTCCCTTATTATCTCCCTTATGTTGTCCTCGGTAAGACGACCGTGGAAAGGCACGACCTTGACGTCCGGGTTGAGCTTCCCGATGGTCTCCTTCGCCGAATGCACCTTGGGCTTCCCTATGCGCTCGGTATTGTGGATGACCTGGCGCTGGAGGTTACTCAGGTCCACGCAGTCGCCGTCGGCCATGCCGATAGTGCCCACGCCCGCGGCCGCGAGATAAAGAAGTGCCGGGGAGCCGAGGCCGCCCGCGCCGAGCACAAAGACCCGGCTCTTAAGGAGCTTCGCCTGCCCCCTGCCGCCGACCTCCGGAAGTATGATATGCCTTGAGTACCGCTCTATCTGTTCCTCGTTGAAATCCATCTTCCCAAAAACCCTCCTCTGCAATGTCCGTAATGCAAAAAAACCCCTCGCGGGGCAGAGTGCGCCTTTTAAGCCGGGCGGCTAGACTTAATCATCCAGTAAGGACTAATTCAGGGCTCGACAGGAAAAAACCCCAGACGACTCATTGGCGCGGCGGCGGGAACCAAACCCTTATCCGCCACCGGCCCTCAGCCTTTCTCGTTTATCTTGATGCTTTCTTCCTTGAAAGGCCCTTTCTCGTCCTCTATCATCCAGCTCCTTACCGATACGTCCTTGCCGCCCTTGACGGATATGATGAAATACGAGTAGCCGGGCTGGCCCCATTCCCTGTCGGTCTCGGAAGGCTTGTCCGGGTGGTCGGGATGGGAGTGATAGAAGCCCATCACGTCCATGCCCTGGGTCCTTGCTATCTTATCTATGAGGTTAAGCTCCTTGGGGTCTATGATATACCTGTCATGGGCGCGCTCGGTATTGACGTTAGACGCCCTCTGCGCCTCGAATATCCTCCGGGCCGTGTAGGTGGTCCCCACCAGCACCCCGCAGCACTCGTGCGGGTAGGATTCTTTGGCGTGGTTTATTATCTCGTCGTAGGCGGACCTGGATATATGGATTACGCTCTTCCCTATGCCGAGGAATGAAAGCACTTGAGATTCTCCTTTAAGTATTACCTATAATTAATTAAAAAGTCTACTGTTTTAGACTTGTCTTATCTATCAGGCTTCCCAGAGACGCGTTGAGAGGTACTTGTCCCCTCCGTCCGGGAAGATCGCTACCACGACACCCTTCTTAAGCTTTTTAGCGACCTCCAGGGCGGCCCACATGGCCGCGCCAGAGGACTGGCCCACGAGCAAGCCCTCTTCCCTGGCAAGCCTCTTTGCCATCTCATAAGACTCTTCCGTCGGGGCCGGTATCTTCTCGTCGAGCTCTTCTTCATGGTAGATGCCCGGCACTATCGAGGAGGCCATGTGCTTCAAACCTTCGAGGCCGTGGAAAGGGGTCGCGGGCTCGACGGCTATGACCCTTATGTCTTTGCTGTACTCCTTTAGCCTCCTGCCGGTGCCCATGACCGTGCCGCCGGTGCCGATGGAGGCGACGAAATGGGTGACCCTGCCGCCGGTCTGCTCGTATATCTCAACGCCGGTCCCGTTGAAATGAGCGAGCGGGTTCGAGGGGTTGTTGTACTGGTCGAGCTTGCAATATTTTTCGGGGTCGTCCACGTAGAGCTTCCAGGCGAGCCTTATCGCGCCGTCCGAGCCTTCGAGGGGGTTCGAGAAGATGACCTTGGCCCCGAAGGCGTGGAGTATCTTCTTCCTTTCCTCGCTCACGTTAGCGGGCACGACCAGCTCGACCTTGTAGCCCTTCACGGCCCCTATCCAGGCATAGGCAATGCCGGTATTCCCCGAGGTCGAGTCGAGGATGACCTTGTCTTTCGTAAGCCTGCCGCTCGCCTCTGCGTCCTCTATCATGTTAAGGGCAGCCCTGTCCTTTACCGAGCCGCCGGGGTTGTAGCCCTCGAGCTTGGCGTATACCTCGACCTCGGGAGGAAGGTCCCTGGCGATATTGTTGATTTTTACAAGGGGTGTGTTGCCGACCAGGTCAAGAACCGAGTTTTTTGCCATGGAGAAAGCCTTTTCCGGCAGCGCTTCCAGAAGCCGTTGTCCTCTCATTGACTATACCTCCCCAAGGGGGGTGAAATTCCGCTCAAAATGAACCGGTACGGCTAGCGGTGAATACCTTAGTAAGCTTCTCAAGTTTATAATACCTTAGTATATTTGTCAACATATTTAGGCCGGCAAACCTTGAAAAAAACCATATCAGGACATAAAAAAAACCCCGTCCTCATGGGGCGGGGTTCAGGTTTTTAAAAGCCGTTCAGGCTCGCCGATGAGACCGGGGCCAGCCCCGGTCCAGGGGAAAAGGCCAGCGCCCGCGCTATTCGATAATATCGAGCTCTATGGGTTCTACCTTGACGCCCTTCTCGATTAAATACTGTATCGCCTTCTCTATCTCCTCCGGCTCTCCTTCCAGCTCGAGCGCGACGAGCCCTATCTTGTCGGAAACGGTCGCCTGCCTGATGTTCGTTACTACCTCGAACTTCTTGCCGACATGGTAAAGGAGTGGCTCCTTTACCTGTTCCTTGGGATAGGTGAGATAGACCCTCTTTTTCAAAGCGCGCCTCCGGCGATTGCTGGGATTATGGACAGCTCGTCATTCTCCTTGAGCCTGGTGTCCATGTTCTCCTTGAACCTGATGTCCTCGTCGTTCAGGTAGATGTTCACGAATCTCCTGAGCTTGCCGTCCTCTTCGCAGATCCTCTCCTTAAGGCCGGGGTAGTTCCTTTCCAGGTCCTCGATAATCTCTGCGATGTTCGCGCCCGTTGCGGTGACCTCATCCGAGCCGTTGGTGAGCTTGCGGAGCGGGGTCGGTATCCTGACCTTGATAACCATATTCTCCAATCCTCCTATCGGAATTCCTTGCTGTATTGGCTTCCCGCTTAAGCGTCAAGGGCAGAGGACGTCCGCGACTTCCGGAAAGGCCCGCCCGTTCAGCTCTTCTCGACCTTGAGCCTGAAGAAGTCCCCTTCCTTCTTGACCTCAATTATCCTGTGCCCCTCTTCCTTGATGGATTTGGGCACGTTCTGTATGGGTTCGCCGGAATCGAGTATCACTTCCAGGACCTCGCCGGGGTTCATCATCTCGAGCTTCAATTTGGTCTTTACGAAGTTGATGGGGCACATGACACCCCTCAAGTCTATCGTTGCGTCTGTCCTGGATTCAGCCATCACCCCGCCTTAAGCCTTAACGGCTTCGTTATTCTGAAATACCGGCTCCATGAACTTGAGGTAATTATCAAGCCCCACCCTCTTAAGGGTGTTCCCTATTCTCTCGCCCCTTTTGCCGTTCGCGTTGTACCATTCTATGGTCATCCTTATGGCGTCCGCGACCTTCTCGTCCGGAAGGAAGCTGCATACCTCCACGGCTTCCATGGGGTGTCGTCCGTGCTTGCCGCCTATCCTGACTATATGACCGTACCTCTTGGGCCTCCAAGCCTCGGTCGGGCACGCCCTGATGCAATCGCCGCAGTAGATGCACTTCAAGGGGTCGAATATGGGTTTTCCGGTGTCCGGGTCAGACTCTATCGCCCCTTCCTTGCAGGCTTCCGAGCAGATGGTGCAACCGGTGCAGGCCTCCTCTTCCCATTTCGGGTCGACCACGCCCTGGAAGCCCAGGTCCATCTCCTTGGTCCTGGCGCAGTCTATCGGGCAGCCAGAAAAAGAGGTCTTGAACTTGTGCGGGGTCGGAGTGCCAAAGAAGGTCTGGTCGACCATCTCCGCCATCTTCTGCGTGTCAGTAAGGCCGTTCGGGTTGTACTCGCACCCGCCGCAGGCCGTAGGGACCCTGACCCTCGGGCCGCAGGAGGCGACCTTCTGCCCTATCTTCTCAAGCTCCGCGACTATCGCGTTGAACTCCTTGTAGTCAACATAGAGTATCTCAAGGGACTGGCGGAAGCTGAAGTGGACGACGCC
The DNA here is from genome assembly GCA_019912665.1 of Deltaproteobacteria bacterium. NCBI lineage: Bacteria > Pseudomonadati > Myxococcota > Myxococcia > Deltaproteobacteria bacterium. The sequence continues at coordinate 84,949 of JAIOIE010000006.1, read as the reverse complement.
CTTTTTGCTGTATTTGTGGGCAATCTTCGATATCTCTATCAGCTTTTCGGTGGTGAGCTTGCCGCCCGGGCAGCGCAGACGCACCGTAAAGAGGTCCTTCTGTCTCTGCTTTATGAAGCCGCCGGACTTAAGGTCGTTAAAGTCCATCTTCTGCTGGGCGCCTTCCAGGTTTACCGTTACCTTGGTTGTCTTATCCTGAATGAAATGGTCGGTCATGACTGTTAAAAGAACTCTCCCTTCTCTTGGTATGGGGCCGTTCCCATGAACGGGGCTCTACCCCTTTGCGACAATCCGGGCGCGACAGGTACTATGATACCAGAAAAAACACGGGAAATAGAAGCGAAAAATCCTATGCCTTTACGGCGTATTCCCTGCCCCCGGCCTTAACGAGGTCGTCGAACTCCTGGAGCCTGGCGTTTATGACCGTGGGCTCCTTGAGCTTCCCGTAGAGGGCCTCCTGGGTCTTCAAGCCGTTCCCGGTTATGGAGACGACGATGGATTCGTCCCTCGGGATCCTGCCGGACTCGATGAGCTTCTTTGCGGCCCCGAGCGTCACCCCTCCGGCGGTCTCGGCGAATATGCCCTCGGTCTCAGCCAGGAGCTTCATGGCCTCTATAATCTCCTCGTCGGTCACGTTCTCGCCCCAGCCGCCCGTCTCCCTCATGACCTTGGCCGAGTAGTAGCCGTCGGCAGGGTTCCCGATGGCCAGCGACTTGGCTATCGTATTGGGGCGCACCGGGCGGATGAGCTCGCTCCCCTCTTTTACGGCGTTCACTATCGGGGAGCACCCCGCGGCCTGTGCCCCGTAGATCCTGGCCGTGTTCTCCGGGATGAGGCCCAGGGTGTGGAACTCCTTGAAGGCCTTGTGTATCTTGGTTATGAGAGACCCGCCCGCCATGGGCACGACAACATGCTTCGGGGTCCTCCAGCCGAGCTGCTCGGCTATCTCGTAGCCGAATGTCTTGGAGCCCTCGGCGTAGTAGGGCCTGATATTGATGTTAACGAATGCCCAGCCGTATTTTCCCGCTATCTCGCTGCAGAGCCTGTTCACCTCGTCGTAGGTCCCTTTTATGCTGACGACGGTCGCGCCGTAGACGAGCGTGCCGAGTATCTTGGTCTGCTCGAGGTCGTACGGGATGAAGACGAAGCTCTCCATGCCGCAGGCGGCGGCGTTAGCGGCGACCGAATTCGCGAGGTTCCCTGTCGAGGCGCAGGAGGCCACGGTGAAGCCCAATTCCCTGGCCCTGGAAAGGGCCACAGAGACGACCCTGTCCTTGAACGAGAGGGTCGGGTAGTTCACCGCGTCGTTCTTGATGTAGAGCTCCTTTACGCCTAGCGCCTTGGCCAGGTTCGACGCGCGCACGAGGGGCGTGTACCCGACCTGGCCGCCCACCGTGGGCTCGCCGTCTATCGGGAGGAGCTCCTTGTACCTCCACATGTTCGGGGCGCGCTTCTCGATCGTCTCCCTCGTAAGAACGCCTTTCATCCTGTCGTACTCGTATGCGACCTCAAGCGGGCCGAAGCACAGCTCGCAGACGTGGAGCGCCTCTTTGGGGTACTCCTTCCCGCACTCTCTGCATTTCAACGCCTTCATGTAGCTCATCTGGTACCCTCCTTTAATCTCTGTGCGAGCGGTTCGGTTTGAACAGGCCAAAAAAAAACCCCTTCTCTGGTTGATAAGAAGAGGCGCCGTTCATGACCTTTTCTTATCTTCCAAGGCTTCAAGCCTTGCTGGAATTAGCACCTGGCGTTCCGTTTTTGAAAACGGAACCGGTTGCTGTGGCTTCACAGGGCCAGTCCCTCTGCCACTCTCGATAAGAGCATCGAATATTCAATTTTGGGCCGCGTGGCTGTGTCCGCGGGTTGATGCCGGTCTTTTCCTCCAGGGTCTCAGCTTGACGGCTTTTGACGGATGGAAGGAATTTTACAGTCCAGACTTATAATACAACTACTCTCCCTTGTCAAGAGCTATTTGCCCGGGCGGGGGCGGGCAAATGACCGAACGCGCCCTGCCAAAAGCTCTCTCCTATTGATATGATTATAGCACAGCTATTTTTCAAAACCTGTAGTTCAGGCCGAGGGAGAAGGCCCTGGAATCCCAGTTTACCCCGTTAAGCCGCGTATCGGCGGCCCCGCCCGCGGCGAAATAAGTCCTGTCGGTCCCCGATGAAGTGCTCCAGTCCTGGAGGTCGAAGGAGCCTGCCAACGACCACCTGTCATCCAGGGCGTATTCCGCGCCGAGGCTCACTACGACCCCACTGCCGTCGGCCCAGTGCTCGAAGCTATTCGGGTGGGCGAAATCGGCCCGGAGGTTCCAGTTTGCGACCGCGTTGTAGTAGGCGACATGGTACTCTAACGAGCCCGAGACCGTAAGCCTCTTGTAGGCGTATTCGATATCGACCCCGGCCCACGGCCCGGCCCATGATGCGGAGTAGGTGCTGTCGAGCCCGGGGAAAGGCCCCAGGGGGGGAAAGCCCGGCGAGGTCACGGTCTGGAAGCCGTCGGTTATGGTGAGGTTCTGCCGATGATATGAAAGGCCGGCAATCGGTGCGATGGCCAGCCTGCCGCCTGTGAGAGCTGGCCTGAATACATACCCGACCCCGCCCGAGAGGTCCCAGAAGTCGCCGCTGTCCGACCTGTTCTCGGAGCGCGATATTTCATTGGTCCTGTTATTACCGGCGTAATCGGAATCCTGGTTTTCCCCGCTGACTATAAAGGCGTAGGCTGCTTGCCCCCTCAGGTAGACACGGCCGATGTATATGCGGGCCCTGCCCTTGAGTTGATAGCTCTCAAGGTCCTTCCAGGTAAGCTCTGAGAGGATATTGACGCCGCCGCCGGCTATCGACCAGTCGAGGTTATCTACCCTCTTCCCGGCTGAGAAGGAAATTTTTACTTCCTCTTTAGCGGCGAGCGCAGGCTGGGGGATGCTGCATAGGAGGACGGCGGCTATTACGAAAAAGATTTTTCTCATCAAATGAACGGAAATCCGCACGGGCTAATTAAAAATGGCAAGTTATAACAGGTCAGCCGCCTTTTATGCCGAACCTGGTCTCGGTTATCCCCTCGGACTTGCATACCGGACACCTTGAAGGAGTCCTGAGCCTTTCCCTTTTCCTGAAGACGAAGCCGCAGTCAAGGCACTCGGAAGGCTCGACAACGAACTCACGTCCTCCCTGCTTTCCCTTATGGAACGACCTTGCGATATGCTCAAGGTGCTCAAGGACGTCCTTCTCGCGGATGCCGACCGCGCCGGATATCTCCTTCGAGGTAAGCATTCGTCCGCTTATCGCTTCGATTATCAGTTGCCGTATGGTCAGGTCTTTTCGGTCCACGGGGCAATGGGAAAATGCTTCAGGAGGCGCATTGAATAGAAAGACCTTCCACTTAGGAGGCAGTATAGCACAGGCCGGGTAAATGAATCAAAATTATTCAGCCGCCCTGAAGAGCGGCAAAGAAAAAGCGGTCCAGGCCGGGCCTGGACCGCTTTGGGACTTTCTTTCTCCCTGTCTTGAAAAGGCTGCTGAAAAACTCTAATCACATGCTGCTCAAAAAGTTCAAGATGCAAGGAGTCGAAAAATGAGGTATGAGGCGTACTTTTTTTGTACGCCGCAGATTGAGCTTCTTGAGCGGCCTGTGTCAGAATATCTCGTTAAAGACGCTCAGTATATGCGGCACCACCTGCTTTTTCCTGGATATCACGTTCTTAAGCTCGAATACCCCGTCCTTTACCTTCGGGTAGTTGAGCTTATAGAGCACCTCGTTTTCGCCCACGGCCAGAAGGAGCGACGTGCCCAGGGATATGTCGGTAACAAGGAGCCCCGCGAGCTTGAGGTCCTTTTCCTCCCTCTTCCTCAAGAGCACACCTGTAAGGCTTGCCGCCTCTTCGTGGAACTCGTCGAAGCCGATTATCTCGACCTGCCCTATGCCGAACTTCCTGCCCTTGGCCTCGAACACCTTGAAGTCGCCGGCAACCACTGCCTCCGCGCCCCTCTTCCTGAGGCTCGCGCTCGAGCCGAAGACCTCGGAGCCGAATGCGGCGTGGTCGAGTCCCGACTTCTCCTCGAGCCATTTGATTATTTCCCTGTCCCTGGCGGTCGTCGTCGGGGATTTGAGCATAACGGTGTCGGAGAGCACGCCGCCAAGAAGCAGCCCTGCGGTCTCTTTTTTTATCGGAGCCCCGGTCCTTTTATATAGCTCGGAGACGAGCGTCGAGGTTGAGCCGACCGGCTCGCAAATGAAGGGTATGGGCTGGGTGCAGGTGAAGTTACCTATCCTGTGGTGGTCCACGACCTCCATTATGTTAACGGCCTCTGCGCCGTCCACGGCCTGCGAAAGCTCGTTATGGTCCACGAGTACGAGGCTTGTCGACGGGGGTTTCAGGATGTCGGTCTTCGTTATGACGCCCTGCATCACGCCTTCGGAGTCGAGCACAATGAGGCCCGCGGCCGAGGCGGCCTTGAACTTGAAATCATCGACCAGGTCGTCGGGGGAGACGGTATCGAAGCTCGTCTCGCATATCATGGACGCCGGGGTGCTGACCCTCACCAGTATGGAAGTAGTGGCCGAGTCGAAAGGCGAGACTATTATGCTTACGCCGCGCCTCGACGCCTCCTGGGCGAGGCTTTCATCCACGTCGAAGCCTCCGGATATTATCAGGAGCCCTACTCCCTTCTCTACCGCCCTCTTCTGTATCTCGACCCTGTCGCCCACTATGAGCGCGCACCTCTTTGGATCTTCCTGTCCGAGTATGTACAGGAAGGCCTCCTCGGACATGGCGCCGATATAGACGGTGAATGTGATCTCACTCGTACCGAGCGAGTCGTTCCTGACCCTGGCTCCGAGGGTCTGGACTATGTTCCTGAGGGACGTGGTCACCTCTATCGAGTGCTCGGCCTCGAGATACCTCTTGGCGAGCTCCATGAGGGTCAATACCCCCTTGGGCCTCCCGTTCCCGTCGAGGACCGGCATGAACCGAACCTCCTCTTCCCTCATCAATTCCAGGACCCTGTGGAAGGGGGTATCCTCGTTCACTGTTACGACGCCTGTTGACATGATGTCACTTGCCTTGGGGCGGACGTCGGATATGTATTTAGGCGGCTGGACGTTAAAGTAATTGAGAATGAACTCGGTCTGGGGATTAAGGTCCCCTGCCCTGGCCGGGAGGAAGTCGCCCTCCCCGAGCGCGTTCTTAAGCTCCGCGAGCGCTATCGCCGAGCATATCGAATCTGTATCCGGGTTCTTGTGCCCTATTACGTATATCGCTTCCTTGCTCACTTCATCAATCTCCAGGCTGGATTCGGTTTAATCTCTCAACTCGCGTTCTGCAGGACTGACGGAACCTGACAGGCACCGGGAATCCCGAAGCCCTTAAGAAGCTACCATCCGAGCACCCACGCGAATATCAGGGGGGCAACGATGGTCGCGTCGGATTCGATTACGAACCTCGGGGTGTCGATAGAGAGCTTGCCCCAGGTTATCTTCTCGTTGGGCACGGCCCCGGAGTACGAGCCGTAGCTTGTGGTCGAATCGGATATCTGGCAGAAGTAGGTCCAGAACGATATATCCTTCATCTGGAGGTCCTGCCTCATCATGGGGACGACGCATATGGGGAAGTCCCCGGCTATGCCCCCGCCTATCTGGAAAAAGCCCACGCCCTGTCCCGGGCTGTTCTTCTTATACCAGTCCGCGAGCGCGACCATGTACTCTATTCCGGACTTGACCGTCGTGGCCTTGAGCTCCCCTGTTATGCAGTAGGAGGCGAAGATGTTGCCGAGGGTCGAGTCCTCCCATCCGGGGACGATTATGGGAAGGTTCTTTTCAGCGGCAGCGACAAGCCAGCTGTCCTTCTCGTCTATCTGGTAGTACTGCCTCAGCACTCCGCTTTTTATGAGCTCGTAGAAGAACTCGTGTGGAAGGCGGCTCTCGCCCTTGCCGTTCGCGGCCTTCCAGAGGTCGAATATGTGGGACTCGATCCTTCTTATGGCCTCGTCCTCGGGTATGCAGGTGTCGGTGACCCTGTTGAAGCCCTTCTCGAGGAGCTCCCATTCGTCGGCAGGGGAAAGGTCCCTGTAGCCCGGCACGCGCTTGTAATGGTCGTGCGCCACGAGGTTGAAGACGTCCTCCTCGAGGTTCGCGCCCGTGCAGGAGATTATGCTCACCTTGTCCTTGCGGATCATCTCGGCAAGCGATTTTCCGAGCTCCGCCGTGCTCATGGCCCCGGCAAGGGTTACCATCATCTTGCCGCCCTTGTCCATGTGGGCCTCGTAGGCCTTTGCCGCGTCGAGGAGCGCGGCCGCGTTGAAATGCAGATAGTGCTCCTCGATAAACCTGGATACGGCCCCTTTCTTCATCTCTACCCCCTTTGCAGCTTCTTTATAAACGCTCAATTATGCTCTCTCGTCCTGTAAAACGTTATGTCCGGCCACTGTTCTATCGTGTAGTTTAGCTGCCACTCGCTCGGCGCGAGATAGGCAAGGTTGCCTTCGGTGTCCCGGGCAAGGCGCATGGAATTCTTCTTCTCGAACTCCTCTATCTTCTTTCTCTCCCCGTCTATCCACCTGGCGCGCTGCGCCTCAATCGGCTCGTAGGCCGCGTCCACGCCGTACTCGTCCCTGAGCCTCGCCATTGTCACATCGAACTGGAGGGCCCCGACCGCTCCGAGTATGTAGTCGTTCCCGGCAACCGGCCTGAAGACCTGCACAGCCCCCTCTTCGGTAAGCTGCTCAAGCCCCTTCTGCAGCTGCTTTACCTTCATGGGGTTCTTGAGGATCACTCTCCTGAAATGCTCGGGCGCGAAGCTTGGGATGCCGGTAAACTTAAGGGGCTCCTTCTCGGTAAAGGTGTCCCCTATCATTATTGTTCCGTGGTTGTGGATGCCTATAATGTCGCCAGCGTAGGCCTCTTCGACATTGGTCCTGTCCTGGGCCATGAATATGGTCGCGTTCGAGAGGATAAGCTCCTTCCCGGTCCTGTGGTGCATGACCCTCATGCCCCTCTGGAACCTCCCCGAGCATATCCTTATGAAAGCTATCCTGTCCCTGTGCGCCGGGTCCATATTCGCCTGTATCTTGAAAGCGAAACCGGTGAAGGCCTCCTCTTGCGGATAAACTATCCTCTCGACGGCTGCCCGCGGCCCCGGCGGCGGCGCAAGCTCGACAAAGGCGTCGAGGAGCTCCCGTACGCCGAAGTTGTTTATGGCGCTCCCGAAGAAGACAGGCGACTGGCTCCCCCTTAAATAGTCATCCACGTCAAAGGGGTTTGCCGCGCCTTCTAGGAGCTCTATATCGTGACGTAGCTCCCTTGCCTGGCCGCCTAAAAGCTCGTCAAGGCGCTTATCACCTATGTCGGATATGACCACGCCGACGGAAGACCTCGTCTCCTCGCCGGGGGTAAAGAGCTGAAGCTCCTTCCTGTAGAGGCTGTAGACGCCCTTGAACGCCTTGCCCGAGCCTATGGGCCAGGAAAGGGGCGCGCATTCTATCTGGAGCTTGTCTTCAATCTGGGCGAGTATGTCAAGGGGGTTCATCCCCTCCCTGTCGAGCTTGTTTATGAAGGTCATGACCGGCGTGTTCCTCATGCGGCAGACGCCCATGAGCTTCTCGGTCTGGGTCTCGACTCCCTTTGCGGAGTCTATGACCATGAGGGCGCTATCGACAGCCGTAAGCACCCGGTAGGTGTCCTCGGAGAAGTCCTGGTGGCCTGGGGTGTCTAGGAGGTTCACCTCGAAGTCCCTGTAGTTGAACTTCATGACCGAGGTGGTGACGGAGATGCCCCTCTCCCTCTCGATGGCCATCCAGTCGCTTGTCGCATGGCGCGAGGCCTTCCTGGCCTTTACCGCCCCGGCAAGCTGTATGGCGCCGCCGTAAAGGAGGAGCTTTTCGGTAAGCGTGGTCTTGCCCGCGTCGGGGTGGCTTATTATGCCGAAGGTCCTCCGCCTCTCGATTTCCTTTTGAAGATTCCTGGACATTTTTTCCTGTCTTATGCTGAAAGCCCCCGGCTTACGTGGTCCGGGCCGCTACGGTAAAAAATAAAAAAATGGGCCTGGGAAGAAGGCCCATTCGAAAAAGGATTATACAATATCGGAGTGCGCCGGTCAACGGATAAAGAGCCCCCGCGCATGGCGAGTTATGGAAGCCACAATGCGGACAAGCGTGCTGGCTCCGGCAAGAATCGCGGGCGACTGCTCGAATAAAAGCGCTCCAGGCGGCGCAGCCTATACCGAGCCAGTTCCCGGAACAATAAACGCGCAGATTGACTTTTAGGCGTCGGTATGATATTTCTCGCCATGAAAATAAATGATTTCATTCGGAAAATCGCCGCCTCAATGACCCAGAAGACCGCCGTTATAATCGGGGCCGGACCTGCCGGCCTTACCGCGGCCTTCGAGCTGCTTGAAAAGACGGACATAAAGCCCATTGTGTTCGAACAGACCGCCGACATAGGCGGTATTTCGAAGACAGTCAATTACAAGGGCAACAGGATAGACATCGGCGGCCACCGGTTCTTTTCCAAGTCCGACAGGGTGGTCGAATGGTGGCTCAAAATCCTTCCCCTTCAAACCTCTCCGGCAAAAGACGAGTCTCCCGAAAATGCGAATTTCCTGGCCGGCAAAAGTAATCTTGAACGATTTTCCACTCCCTCCAGCGATACGGTCTCGGATCCTGAAAAAAACGACCTGGTAATGCTCGTAAGAAGCAGGCTCTCCCGTATCCTTTTCATGCGGAAGTTTTTCGATTACCCGATATCAGCCAATATGAAGACGCTACGGAACCTCGGGGTCCTCCGAGCGGTCAGGATCCTTTTGAGCTATTTAAGGGCCAGGCTCGCGCCGATTGAGGAAAAATCCCTTGAGGACTTCTTCATAAACCGGTTCGGAAAAGAGCTTTACGCGACCTTTTTCAAGGATTATACGGAGAAGGTATGGGGTGTGCCGTGCAGCGCCATAGACCCGAGCTGGGGCGCCCAGAGGATCAAGGGGCTCTCCGTGACTAAGGCGCTATTTCACGCGGCAAGGGGCATAGTCTCCAAACACAGCTCCCTCGAACAAAAGGACGTAGAGACGAGCCTGATCGAGAGGTTCATGTACCCTAAATTCGGCCCCGGCCAGATGTGGGAAGAGGCGGCGCGCATAATAAGGGAGCGGGGCGGCGAGGTGCGTTTGAACCACCGCGTCAAGGGCTTGAAGGTAAATAACGGGAAAATATCCGAGGCGGTGGTTATCGACGGATCGACCGGCGAATCAACGACGGTCATGGGAGATTATTTCATATCCTCGATGCCAATAAAGGACCTGATAGCCGCGATGGGCCAGGATGCGCCCCGGGAAGTGCGAGACGTTGCAGGCGGCCTTGCTTACCGGGATTTCATTACTGTAGGCCTGCTTCTCAGAAAACTCCCGATAAACACCCCTACCGGCACCATTCCTGACAACTGGATCTACGTCCAGGAAAAAGACGTGAAGCTCGGGAGGATCCAGATCTTCAACAACTGGAGCCCTTATATGGTAAGGGACGACGGCGCCGTCTGGATCGGCCTTGAATACTTCTGCAATGAGGGCGACGAACTATGGCTGAAGCCCGACGTGGAGCTTGCCGGGTTTGCAGGAAAAGAGCTTGAGAAACTGGGGATGATCGCCGGCAAGGATATTCTGGACAGCACCGTCATACGCATGCCGAAGGCGTACCCCTGCTATTTCGGCTCCTACGAGCGGTTCGAGGTCATAAAAAAATTCACCGATACCCTTGAAAACCTTTTCCTGATAGGACGTAACGGGATGCACAGATATAACAACCAGGACCACTCCATGCTTACGGCCATGGTCGCGGTAGAGAACATAAAGAACGGGATCAGCACGAAAGAAAACATCTGGTCTGTAAACGCGGAAGAAGAATACCATGAGTCCAAATAGGGGAACGGCAGCCAGGCTGGCAATCATAGCTGCGCTTTTCCTCCTCGGAATCACGATCGGCACCGTTCTATGGGATGAGATCGTACTGCCTTTCAGTAATCCCTGGAAGGTCGTCGGACCCATGACGCTTCTCGGATATAATCCGGGCAACAATATCCTCAGGTTCGTGGTGTTCGTCATCTCCCCCGCTCTAGTCCTGACGCTCGCCTTTCTGATCTCCAAACGGCTAAGAGGATTTCTCTTCACCCCACCTGTGCTCCCGCCGGCCGCTTACGCGAAAACGGAAAAGAGGGCCGTGCTCATAGTGATGGCGCTTTCCGTAATCGTAGCCCTCAACTCGCCTTCTATCATGGGCGAACTCGATATTTTTCACGAGGGAGAGAGCCTCGGAGCCAGTATTTCTTACGAAGCCGGGCTGGCGCCGTACAAGGACTTCATTTTCGCGCACGGCGTGTACCAGGACCCCTTGCGGTCGATATTGGCTTTCAAGCTTTTTGGCAGGTCCATCAGCTCGGCCAGGACCCTTGATAACATTCAAAATGTCCTTGCATTTGTCCTCCTGGGAGTCCTGGTCCTCAAACTTTTCAGGGGTTCCTTGCTGGCCGCATCCGCAATGGTACTGTTTGCCGGCCTTTACTGGACGATACATCTGATTCCTTCCCAGGTATTGGGATATATTCTGATTCCATTCATCATGCCTCGTGACTTAACTATTTTCGGCTTTCTGATCGCCGGCCTTTCAATACATACTCTCGCACACGCCGAAAAGCCCAGGCCTATAGTCGTTTTCATTTCAGGCCTTGCATTCTCTTTTATACCCATTGCTTCTTTCGCCTATTCGGTTGATAGGGGTTTTTATCTTTTCACGGCTTTCGTCGTACTGGCCCCTTTGGCATACATTTTCCTGTTGCGGCGGAACAAGGTATTTCTGACCTCGCTAATATTCGGCGCACTCACGTCGATTGTTCTTCTGGTTCTCCTGCTTCGGGGAGGAACGGCCGAGTTTATCGGATATGTTTTCTTCACCATGCCGAAGTACAAGGAGCTTATGGACGGCCTCGTTTATCCTTTTAACGTCTGGTCGGCATTCCTGGCATGCGTACTTTGCGCATTCAATGCTTTCTGGATTACAAAGAGGTTTTTTGGGGAACTTAATTCAAATGGAATAGGCGCGCCAGGGACTTTTCTGAAAGGTTATTTTCCGGAACTCATGCTTTTTATGCTTTCGATATTCATATTCAGGGGCGCCCTTGGCCGCTCCGACCTCGATCACATCGCTTCCAGCATATATCCTGCCAGCCTGCTTTTTGTCTACATCATGACAAAGCATTACGGCACTTATCTCCCCCGAAAATTCCGCTTTTTCAGAGGTGCCGGCGCGTTTGCAGCCATAGTGCTCGTATTTGCCGTCCTGTTCGGGGCCTATCGCATATACGCCCTCGGCCTTATTCACCAAAATTTCCCCGTAAGTATCAAGGATGAAGAATTCATCCCTGCCAATTACAAAGCGACCATCTCGTTCCTTGAAAAAGAAATTGGCGGGGGCGAGACGTTTTTCAACATGACCTCTGAGGCCATCTGGTATTACTTTCTGAACCAGCCTTCAATGACGCGCTTCCCGGTCATATGGTTCGCAGCGCCTGAGTTTTATCAGAAGGAGGTCGCCTACGACCTTGAACGAAAAAAGGTCAAATACATAATTTTTTCCAATTTCAATGGAGCAAACTACATAGACGGGATAAGCACAAAAACCAGGCTCCCCATATTGACTGATCATATCCGAAAGGAATACAGATTCCTCAGATGGATAGATGACAACGAGATATGGATCAGAAAGGATGCTTCGGAAGAGGTATTTAAGGCAAAACCGGCCTACTAGAAAAAAACCAGTGAACCGGTCTCTATAAAGCATTTGCTCAGAATACTGCTATCGCCCACGAATCGGGAAACATATTACCTCCCCGCTTTCCCGCAAAGCTCCATTATGAGCCTGGGGAGCACCGTGGCCGACGGGGCCCTCCCGGACTTGAGGTCGGTATCAGCTGCCAGGAGCTTCAATACGGCGGACTTTAGCTCCGCTTCATTAAATAGCCTGCTCCTCTTTACATAATCCTCGGCGTGCCTGGGGAAAAGCCCGGCAACTGATGCTATCCTCGCCGCGGGCGTGCCTTTCCTCAAGAGCGCCTTTATCCTGAGAAGCGTCCTCATCTGCCTCGCTATCGCGCCAAGCACCTTTATCGGCTCCTCGTCCGAGAGCTTCCGGTAGGCCCTCACGGCCTCCCTCAGGTCCTTCCTGCCGATCGCGTCCGAAAGGCCGAATACCGACTCTTCCCTGCACTCAAGGCCTGATTCCTCTATGTCTTTCTCGTCTATCCCGGGCTTGTCTCCGATAAAGAGGACAATTTTATCGAGCTCCCCCTTTATGTCACGAAGGCTGTTCCCGGCAATCTCAAGGAGCCTCTTGGCGGCCTCGCCGCTTATTGATTTTCCCTGCCTCGATGATTCGTCCCTTATCCATTTCAGGAGCTCCGCGTCGCGGAGGCGATTGCACGCCTTTAAATACCCTTTCTCTTCGAGCGCCTTTACGAGCTCCGACCCCTTATCAAGCTTTGCGGCGTTCGATATGAACACGAGGCATGTGGAGGGCGACGGGTCTTGTACGTAAGATGCGAGCTTCTTTTCCTCGGCCGCCTTTATGGCTTCGGCCCCCTTCACGATGACAAGCCTCCACTCGGCAAAGGCCGGCAAGGTCGAGGCCGTCGAGATGATTTCTCCGGCATCCAGCCCCTTGCCTTCGAAGGCGTGGAAGTTCATTGAGGCGAAGGGGCCTGAAAGTGCCTCCTTCTTTATCTTGCCGAGGCTATCCTCGATTAGATAGTCGTCGGTGCCGTAGATATAGTAGACGGGCTTTAAAAGCACTTAGAACCTCACCAGCATGCGTTCCTTTACGAGCCTCGCCGTGTCCCTGGCCAATTTCAACAGGGCCGCTTCCTCCCTGTCACTGGTCTCAGACGGGCTGCCCGTGTTTACGGTAAAGTCCTCGGAGTCCGCGACCCCGCCCGCCTGCCAGACGATCTCTCCGGTAGCCCTCTTCTGGATCCGGAGGTCCATTACGACGGTAAGCCTGTATTCCTGGACTACGTCGCTCTTTGAATACGATACAGGAGCGATATTATATGACGTTATGGACCCTTCCATGACAAACGGGGCGTCCTCGGCGATGCTTACGGTAGTAAGGAACTCGTTTACGAACGCGGCGGTCACGCCCGCTTCGATGTCCGGCTTGAGGGTGACATTGGTGAAGACCGGGATTGAGAGGCTCTCAACGCCTCCGGGCATATCCCCTGCCTTGCCGGTAAGGTGGTAGCCGCAGCCCGAAAGGACGAGAAGGGATACGAGGAACGCGAAAAAAGGCCTCATGCGACCACCATGTTGACTATCTTGTCCTTCACGTAAACGAACTTCTTGACCGCCTTCCCCGAAGTAAGCTCGGCTATCTTCCCGTCCTGCATCACAAGCGACCTCACCTCTTCCTCTCCGGCTCCGGCTGGTATGCGGACCCTCCCCCTCACCTTGCCGTTCACCTGCACGGGTATCTCGACCTCTTCTTCCTTCACGGCCTCCTCGCTCCATTCCGGCCACCTGGTCCTGTACACAGGCTCGCCGTTCCCGAGCCTTTCCCAGAGCTCCTCGGAGATGTGCGGGGCGAAGGGCGCGAGGAGAAGGATAACGGCCTCTACTGCCTCCCTGAAGACCCTTGCTTCAGTGGAATCCGGCCGCCCCTTTCCATTGAGCGCGGCCTGAAACTGGTAAAGCGCGTTCACGAGCTCCATAATAGAGCTTATGGCCGTATTGAAATGGAACCTCTCCTCTATGTCCTGGGTGACCTTCCTTATGGTCCTGTGGGTTACTGCGTGGAGCTCCCTTGCCGCACCTTCGGCGTTGGAGCCGGGCTGCATGGGCCGGGCCTCCTTCAAAAACTCGATATTCTCGGTAACGAGCCTCCACACCCTGCCGAGGAACCTGTACGAGCCCTCGACCCCTTCCTCGTTCCAGTCGAGGTCTTTCTCGGGCGGGGCCGCGAAAAGCGTGAAGAGCCTCGTTGTATCGGCCCCGTATCTCCCTATTATGCCGTCAGGGTCTATCACGTTCTTCTTTGACTTGGACATCTTCTCGACCGCCCCGGTCATGACCGGCTTTGAGCAGAACTTGCACACCCCTCCCGCCGCCTCCTCGGGGTAGAGATATCCGTGCTCCGGGCACCTCGTTATCTCCTTGCAGACCATGCCCTGGGTAAGGAGGTTTTTGAAGGGCTCGTCAAAGCCGTGGAGCCCGAGGTCGCGTAGCGCCTTTGTAAAAAAGCGGGCGTAAAGGAGGTGCATTACCGCGTGCTCAATGCCCCCTATGTACTGGTCCACCGGCATCCAGTACGCGGCGTCCTCTTCCCTGAAAGGGACCCCGGTTTCCCTTGGCGACACGTACCGGAGGAAATACCATGACGAATCTACGAAGGTGTCCATTGTGTCGGTCTCGCGCCTTGCAGCCCCGCCGCATGAGGGGCAGGTCGCGTTCACGAACGCCTCGGACGAGGCAAGCGGCGATAAGCCCTTCCCCGTAAGCGAGACGTCCTCGGGCAGTATCACCGGGAGCTCCTCATACGGGACCGGGACAGCGCCGCATTTTTCACAATAGATAATCGGAATTGGGCAGCCCCAGTATCTTTGCCTCGATATGCCCCAGTCGCGTAGCCTGTAGGTTACGGCTTTTTTCCCCGCCCTTTTCTCCTCAAGTAGACGCGTTATCGCCTCCTTGGCTTCATCGCTATTTATCCCGTTCACAGGGCCCGAGTTTACCATTACCCCCGGCTCGACATAGGCCGCTTCCATCGTCGCCGGATCGAGAGCTGAATCGGGCGGGTTTATGACGACCTTTACGGGCAGGCCGTACTTCTTGGCGAACTCGAAGTCCCTCTGGTCGTGCGCAGGAACGGCCATGACCGCGCCTGTGCCGTACTCCATCAGGACGAAATTGGCGGCATAGACAGGGACCCTGTCGCCCGTGAGCGGGTTAATGCAGTACGCGCCGGTAAAGACCCCCTCCTTCTCGACCTCGTCGGGGTTGAGGGCCATGCGCTTTGCCTCGTTCCTGGCCCTTGCGGAGAACCTCCCTACCTCTTCCTTTCTGTCGGGAGCGGTAATCTTTTCTAGCAAAGGATGCCCGGCCGCAAGCGACATGAAGGTGACCCCGAAGAGGGTATCGGGCCTCGTCGTGAATATCCTTATCGTCTCGTCAGAGCCCTCGACCCTGAAATCGGCCTCTGCCCCGACGGATTTGCCTATCCAGTTCCTCTGCATGACGAGCACGCGCTCGGGCCAGCCAGGGAGTTTATATGTATGCTCAAGGAGCTCCTCGGCGTACGCGGTTATCCTGAAGAACCACTGCTCGAGCTCCCTCGTCTCGACGAGCGTGCCGCACCGCCAGCACCTTCCGTCCTCTACCTGCTCGTTCGCAAGCACGGTCGAGCACTCCGGGCACCAGTTTACGGATGAGCGCCTCTTATAGGCGAGCCCTTTCTCGAAGAGCTTGAGAAAGAGCCACTGGTTCCACCTGTAATACTCGGGAGAGCAGGTCGCCACCTCCCTTTCCCAATCATAGGAGAGGCCCATGCGCTTAAGCTGCACCCGCATGTTGGCTATGTTCTCGTAAGTCCACTTCGCGGGGTGTATGCCGTGCTGGATGGCCGCGTTCTCGGCAGGGAGGCCGAAGGCGTCCCAGCCCATTGGATGAAGGACGCTCCTCCCCTTCATCATGAGAAACCTGGCGACCACGTCTCCGATGGAGTAGTTCCTTACATGGCCCATGTGTATCTTCCCGGAAGGATACGGGAACATCTCAAGGACGTAGTATTTATCGCCTTCGGCGCCCGCCTTCCTGAAGGCTCCGCCCTTCTCCCATTCGGCCTGCCACCTGGCCTCGACCGACTTGTGGTCATACCTTTCGGACTTCTCTGCCATCTGCCCTCTCTAAGGTAAAAATAGGTTTTAAATAGGCTTTTTTAACATGAAATTATAGCATCTTTCAACGGGAAAGGGTTATAGAGAAATAGAGAATATGACTGCCTCCTGTTATTCACGGTAGTGGAGCTGGCATAAGCCCTTCCTTTATCCCTGCTTCTTCTGGTAATATTACAACCCCGGAGGTGGCCGTGAAAAAAATCATGCTAATTATCATCCTTGCGTTTATCGCTACGGCCTGCAACGACCAGTCTGGCAAGGTCGACGGCAGCCTTTATGAGCCCAGGCTCGTACAAGGAAGCCCCGCAGTTGACTTCCTGCATAAAGAAATGGGCGGAAACCCGTTCAGGCTTTCAGAGGAGAAGGGCAAGGTAGTAGTGCTCTACTTCTGGAGGATGAAATGCGAGGAATGCAAGGAGGAGCTTAAGTCTCTTGACGGCCTCCAGAGGAAGTACCGGGAGCGCGGGCTCCTTGTAGCCGCGATCGGGGCAGACTCCATGCACAGCGCACCTGTCTTCAAGGTGCGCGAGTTTCTCGACAAGGAAAAGTTCAGCTTCACGAACATAAGGGACGAGGACGGCTTCGTGGCAGAGGCGTACAGGGTCATGCGGGCCCCCGAGGCGTATATTATCGGAAGGGACGGTAATATCGCCCTCGTCGTCAAGGGCCTGTCCGACTGGACGGGCGTGGAGAGGACGGCTCTCCTCGAAAAACTCCTTTCAGAGTAGAGGTGGACGATGCTCAACGTAATCAGAAAGCGGAGGTCCGTAAGGGTTTTCCTCAAGCGCGAGATCGAGGAAAGGAAATTAAAGGAGGTCTTGAAGGCCGCCATGTGCGCGCCCACCTCCTGGGGGACTAGGGCATGGGAGTTCGTGGTAGTGAGCGACCCGGAGGCGAAAAAGGCGCTCTCAAATTCCACCGCACACGCCCGCTTCGTAAGGAACGCGCCGCTCGTTGTGGTCATCTGTTATAATATTAAAACAGGAAGGCGCTTCAGGGAGGACTCTTCGATAGCCGCGGAACACATACACCTTGAAGCCGTAAACCAGGGACTCGCCTCCTGCTTCGTGCAGGTTGCCGACGCTGGTGAGCCCCCTGGGAGCGCCGAGCCTTTTGTAAAAAAGCTCCTGGGCATACCCGAAGAATACAGGATCCAGTGCATGATGCCTCTGGGATACGCCGTAAGAGAGCCCGGAGAGCACACCGACGACGAGTTCGACCCCGGGAAAATCCATTACGAGAGGTTCTGAGTGGCTCCATTAAGGGCAGGGCTTATCGGGCTCGGCCGCATGGGCAAGGCCATAGCGACAAGGCTAAAAGGCCAGGGGGTGGAGGTCCACGCATGGAACAGGACCCTCACCAGGGCAAGGGAGCTCGATGTCATAGTGAGCGACACCCCTGCGGCGCTCGCATCCAGGGCCGATATCATCTTCGTCAGTCTCTTTGACAGCGCTTCGGTAAGGGAAGTCCTGAGCATGAATAACGGCCTCCTCTCCGGAGAGCTCAGGGGCAAGCTGGTGGTCGACATGACCACCAACCATTTCAAAGAGGTCCTCGCCTTCCACTCGATATTAGCTGAGAGGGGCGGGGCCTATCTGGAGGCCCCGCTCATCGGGAGCGTAATACCCGCGATGAGCGGAAGCCTCACCATACTCGCAAGCGGCGGGGAGGACCCGTACAAGGCCGCCCTCCCCTACCTCGAAAAGCTCGGGAGCGCCATATACTTCCTCAAGGAGCCGGGGCTTGCGACCAGGATAAAGCTCGTAAACAACCTCCTTCTCGGAACATTCATGGCCTCTATAGCAGAGGCGACCGCCCTTGGCGAAAAGGCCGGGCTTGACAGGGCGACCGCGCTCGATATATTTTCTAACGGCGCGGGAAGCTCCGCAATCCTTTCCGCGAAGAAGGAGAAGCTCCTGAACGAGGACTTCGAGGCGCACTTCAAGTGCTCGCTCATGTACAAGGACCTCCATTATCTACAAGACCTTGCCGCGGCGCTTAAGTCGCCCGTGTTCACGGCGAGCATCGCAAAGGAGCTCTTTGCCGCGGCCGTATCAAAAGGGGCCGGGGAAGAGGACTTCTCGGCCGTTTACAGGGCCGTAAAAAATCTTTAAGGGTGTAAAGTGCCGGAAGCCGCAAAAGATGTCATAAGGACGGAGGATTACAGGGAGGAGATGGAGGCTCTCCTTGAGAATTACGGGTTCGGGCCCGCGAATCTCGAATTCACCGACGGATTCCCCGACGAGCCGCTAAGGGCCTCGAAATGCCAGAAGATAGCCAGGAAGATATATTTCAAGAGGCTCATTGGCAGCGCCGAGAAGGAGGCCGCGCTTACGGAACTCCGGCTTTTCGCCGGCGAAACAGGCGAGCTTGAAGACGACTGGATGTTCGTTAAGCACACGCTTCTTAAGCACATCTACTCCATACAGCACCGTTGGCAGCCTGACCACGAATGCGCGAAGTGGGCATTCTACCACCTTAAGCGCGTGTAGAGCTGCCGAAAAAGCCCAATCTGCTGCTCAGTAATATAGGTTCAGGGAGATGGATGTCTCCGTCGAGTAAAAGCCGTCGAAGTCCTCCCGCTTAAGGTTAAGCATCAAGGCGCTCTCTTTCCCGGTAGTAAAGGTCTGATTAAGCTCGGCTGTGAGTATGTCATGGCTGTCGCCAGGGCCGAAGGCCAGGGCAGTGAATTCGAGCTGCGCCTTCCACCTCTCCGTAATCCGGCCTATTGCGCCCGCCTTTACTCCGGCGCCGAGCGCGTATCCCTTGTCGAGCCTTTGTCCGGCCTTGGCCTCTGGCCCGGCAAAGGCATAGAGGAGCGCGCCCGGCCATTTTCCGTAACTCAAGCCGACGGCCGCGGAGACGCCCGCCACGGTCCTAGGCTCATCGCCTGAATACTCCTTTTGAAGCGCATTTGCCGTAACCCGCCAGGATACGGGCTTAAAGAACCTGTCCCTGGGCGAGATGGATATTATCTCCAGAAGCGTGAGCCTTTCCGGCTCAAGCCCCCTTCCGTCGAAGTTGTACCTCGCCTCGCCTTCAAGAAAGGTTATTGCGGCTCCGGGGAGATAACCTTCCTGCGGGTCCATGAGGGCGTGGTTCGCGGGCCTGAGCTTTACTGAAGCGAACTCGCCACTTCCACGGAGGCCCGCCCCGATGGAGAGCCTTGCAGGGCCGTGGCCGTCATCCGGCGGGGCCGGGGCGCCTATGTCGTAAGGCGGTATGAGCCCGAGCGTGCTCCTTGCGCCTAGAACGCCTATATACCTCGACGTGTATTCCTCCTTGGCGAGCTTCCTCTTCGCATACCTGTACTGGACGTACTCCGAGGCAAGGTCCAGGACCATCGCCCTCTTTTCCCTCGGAATAGCCTCGTCACTGGCGAGTCCATTAGGGTCCAGCGCGCCGGAAGCGAGCTCCAGAGCGGCGGTGCGGAGGCCCTTGTCCAATAGTCCCTCGATGTGCCTTATCCTCGAGGCCTTTGAAGGCCTGTACCGGGCCTCGACTGAGCTAATACCGGTCTTTTTGATCGCCCGGACCGTGTCCATCGGGATCACCCAGGGCGGCAGGAGCCGAAGGAGGTCCGTTTCCGGCCTTGCCGCCTCGAGCGAAAGGAGCAGGTTATAAGAGCAGTTCTCGTCGAAGAAGTAATAATCCGAATAGATGTCCTTGAGCTCCCAGAGGTGGAGGAGCATCCTCTCGACCTCTTCCGGTGTGAAATCCAGCCTGTATTCCCACATGTCCCTGTTCTCGAGGAAGCTGTACTCCTTTATCTTCTCGTAATACGGGAGCACGCCGAAGTACCCCTTGTACGCGCCCGTAAGCCCCTTTACCGCGAAAAGAATGCCGCTGGTCTCCGGGGTGACGGCCGAGTAGTTGACCGCGAATGAGAACATGGTCGATTCCCTGTCGGAGTCGATGCGGAGGAGCGTGTGGCCGAACATGGAGGCGGGGCTGTTTATGTGCGATACCGGAAAAACGAGGACCGCCGAGCGGGGGTTCATGTTCTCCATCAGCTCGTCATACCCCTTGCACTCGGGCGCGGGAAGCTTCGAGCGGTCGATGGATAGCTCCTTCGAGAGCCACCGATATCTTGCTATGAACCTGCACTGGGGGTGGGCATCCCCGTCGAGGTCGTCCCTGAAGAACGCATTTATGGTCTCCCTGAGCTCTGCCCTGGGGTCGTTCTTTCCAGAACGCGAATTGAAGAAGGCGGGGTCGTCCACGAGGCTCGTGTACCCGCCGAGGAGCTCAGGCCTGTAATGGATGAGCACATGCCACTCGCGCCTGTCATGGAGACCCGTAGAGACGGCCTTTTCCGCGAGCTCTTCGGCGTACTCTCCATTGGAAGCGGCCGCCTCACGCGGCGAGAGCGCGAAAAAGGCGAGGGCCAATAAAAAGAGAGGCCATGCCGGCCAAAAAGGCCGGCATGGCCTGGGACTCTCTTTTGGATGTCGGCTACGAGTTGGAAGCAATCTTGTAGATGCCCTCGATCACGTCGGCCGACTCAACGGCGGAAGAGCCGTATACGCCGTTGAAGTTCTCCTGGAGCTTCGAGAAGAAAACCGGCCTCTGCTCGACCGGTACTTCCATAAGCTCGGCCAGGGTGGAGAGGGCCTCGCCGTTACCGGCAGCGATGTCCTGCGCGAGGGTGTCCATGTTGTCCGCGACGAACCTCAGCACTTTCTCGTTCTCGACAATCATCGAAGGCTGCGCGCATCCCAGGGTGCCGGAGGTGATGCCGAAGGTCTGGTTACCTAAAAACCCGTTCGTGGTGACAGCCAGTATCTGGAAAAGAGTCTTGTCCTGGCCGATTTCCTTGAAGAGCATGTTACCGAGGCCGCATCCCACATTGGTATCGTACGACTGGGCAGCGGCAGTTGCCGGGAGCATGAACGCTCCCGCAAGGAGAAGCGCGGAACCAAAACCAACGAGTCTTTTCATCCAGGGCCTCCTGAGAGTTTTTCTTCTTTTATAACTAATGCCCCTGGATGTCAAACGAAATATTTAATGAACACGCCGGAATTAAACACCAAAGTCACAGACATAATTTCAAAAAGGCCACGAGGTCTCAAAAGGGCCTCATGGCCTCTCGAATCATGCCGGTGGGACCGGGCCGGCTATAGCGAAGTCTTCGAGATGTTCTCTATTACATCCGCGGACTGGACGCTACCAGAAGCGTATATCTCCTTGAAATTCGACTGGAGCGCGGCATAGAACTCGGCCCTCTTCTCAGCGGGCACGCCCATGAGCTCGGCAACCGTCGCGATGGATTCCCCGTTCCCGGCTGCCATGTCCTGGGCGAGAGAATCCATGTTGGCGGCCACGAAGGTATTAAGCTTCTCGTTCTCGACGAACACGGCCGGCTGCTGGCACCCGAAGACGCCGAAGGTGATGCCGATGGTCTGGTTGAAGAGTATCTGGTTCGTGGTTATCGCAAGCACCTGAAAGAGTGTTGCGTCCCTCTCTTTCATCAGCACGCTACCAAGGCCGCAACCGACGTTCTGGTCGAAGGTCTGCGCCCCGGCTGGAAGCGCCGCAAACCCCATAAATAAGGCAAGGGCGCATCCCGATATGGTAAGCCTTTTCATGCCAGCACCTCCAGAGTTGTTTTTTAAAAAAGAATAGCTCAAAAAACCGGGTTGTCAAACGAATGGACAAAAAAAACGCGCACGCCGCATGAGGTCTTCCGCGAAGTAAAAAAAACTGCAGGCCCGCTAATCAGGAAAAACACGCGCTTACGCGAAGAAGCTCTTCCGGTCTGTAAAAAAGCTTTACTTCGCAGGTCCCGACCCGTCCGAAAACATACCCGAATACAGGCAATTCACGCTGGCACGGCTCTTGCTAAGTAAAAAGGAATCAAAAAACCCCAAAGGAGGAATAGCAATGAAGAGAAGCCTACTCTCCGCAGCCGTACTCGCCGGATGCCTCGCCCTCGTTCCTGCCGTAAGCTCCGCAAACGCATCGAACAATGGTCCTACGCCCCCCCCTTTCAACGGGAACGGCGGCAACACCAACACCAATGTCGCAGTCGCAACCGCAACCAACACGACCATCGTAAAGATCAAGAACATCATCAAGGTGAACGGCGGCAAGAAGCATTTCAAGCCCGTCAGGAACAACGTCAAAGACCCTCTGGCTAATAATGGCAGCAACTACAACGGCGGCAAGCATTACAACGGCAAGAAGTGCAAGAAGGAGAACAACAACAACCACGCCGTACCCGAGCCCGGCACCATGGCCCTCCTCGCAGCCGCAATGGGCGCGATAGTCATAAGGAAGAGGCAGTCCGCGAAGTAATCGCCGAAAGAGCCGCAATAAAAAGGCCGCTGCCGATGGCAGCGGCCTTTTTTTATTGAACCGATCCTTACGCGCTATCTTCCGATGGCCTTTCTGACCTCGCCGGGTATTTCCTCGATCCCGATGAGCCTCGTCTCGCCGGATTTTCTCATCTTAAGCTCCGCCTTGCCCTGCTTGAGGTTTCTTTCGCCTACGACCACCCGGACAGGAATGCCTATGAGGTCGGCGTCCTTGAACTTCACCCCCGCCCTCTCGTCTCTGTCGTCGAGGAGCACCTCCATTTCGGCCCCGAGCGTTTCATAAAGCGTCTCCGCGGCCTTTTTCGTGGCCTCGTCGTTCACGTTCACTGGCAGGACCTCGCAGTCGAACGGCGCGAGCGGACCCGGCCATACTATCCCGGCCTCGTCATGGTTCTGCTCTATGGCGGCGGCCGCGGTCCTGCCGATGCCTATGCCGTAGCAGCCCATTATCGCCGGGCGCTCCTTCCCTTCTTCGTCGAGGAAGGTCGCGCCCATGGCCTCGGAATACTTGGTCCCGAGCTTGAATATGTGCCCCACCTCTATTCCGCGCCGTATCTCGAAGGCGCCCTCGCACCTCGGGCACATGTCCCCGGCCAGCGCGTTCCTTATGTCGGCGTAGGACGCGCCGGTGAAATCCCGAGCCGCGCTCACGTGGACGAGGTGCGCGTCCTTCTCGTTCGCGCCGGTCACGCCGTCGAATATCCTCTTAACTGCGTGGTCGGCGTATACGGGTATTTTAAGCTTCACCGGCCCGGCGTACCCTGATGGCGCGCCTGTCGCCTTCTCTACTTCCGCCTCGTCCGCGAGCTTCACCCATGCAGCCCCGGCGGCGTTCCTGAACTTGAATTCATTAAGCTGGTGGTCGCCCCTTACGAGAGCTGCGACCACACCCCTGTCCGTCTCGTATATAAGCGTCTTAATCATGGCGGAAGGGCTGGCCTTCAGGAACGCGCTCACCTCTTCTATGGTCCTCATGCCCGGTGTCGAGACCCTCTCCACCGGAAGCTCGCCCATTGGCCTTTCGGGGTGCGGCTCCCGCACTTCGGCCCTTTCGATATTGGCGGCGTAGCCGCACCTCGTGCAGCTCGCAATTGAATCCTCGCCGCTGTCGGCAAGGACCATGAACTCGTGCGAGAACCTTCCGCCAATCGCCCCGGTCTCGGCCTCGACGGCCCTGAACTGCAGCGCGCACCTCTCGAATATCCTCGTGTAGGCGCGATGCATGTTCTCGTATTCCCGGTCCAGGCTTTCGGGAGTGGCATGGAAGGAATACGCGTCCTTCATTATGAATTCGCGGCCCCGCATGAGCCCGAACCTCGGGCGTATCTCGTCCCTGAACTTGGTCTGTATCTGGTAAAGGTTCAGCGGGAGCTCCCTGTATGAGCGCACCTCCCTCCTCACCATGTCGGTTATTACCTCCTCGTGGGTCGGCCCCAGGCAGAACTCCCTCTCGTGCCTGTCCTTGAGCCGGAGGAGCTCCTTGCCGTACGCCTCCCACCTGCCGCTCTCCTGCCAGAGCTCCGAGGGGACGACCATGGGCATGAGCACCTCCTGGGCGCCTGCCCTGTTCATCTCCTCCCTGACTATGGCCTCCACCTTCTTTACCACCCTGTGGCCGAGCGGCAGGAGGTTATAAATGCCTGCGGCCACCTTCCTTATCATCCCGGCCCGTATCATGAGCTTCTGGCTTATGACCTCGGCGTCTGCCGGAGATTCCTTCAAGGTAGGCAGCAGCATCCTCGAATAGCGCATCTCTTTTATTCTCCGTGTACCGTTATTGGCTTAACGAGCCGGACCGCTCCGGCAATAGTGGAAATTGACGAGAGGACCTCTTAGGTCCTCTCGATTTGGATATGCCCGGTCCTGACAGGCAGCTTTAAAGAAGGTCCTGGTTTACGGTTATCTTCGAATTCTGCCGGAGGCCGTTCAGCCACTCGCCCAGGACCTCTTCCTGCTTCTCGGCAAGGACCCTTGACCTGATCTCTTCCTTCTTGAACTCGAGCCCGGACTCGGGGGCTTCCTTTGCGCCTGCGAACCTCAAGACGTAGTGCTTTCCATCGTTCACGAGGACCTCGGGGAAATTCGGGGCGCTTTCGCTCAGCTCGAATATGCCGTCCTTGTCCCCGGTGAAAATGCCGGTCTTCGGCATGAAGCCGTCGACCGGGCTGAAATAGCCGGTTGATTCGATATTAAGTTTCTCCGAGGCCGCGATTGCCTTGAAATCCTCGCCGTTCTTAAGGCGCTCGAGTATCTGAAGGGCCTTTTCCCGGGCCGCTTTAAGGGCCTTCTCGGTAGCGAGTATGTCCTTCACCTCAGGCGCGGAATCCTTGAACTCGGGCACATTGGCCTCTTTCCTTTCGAGGACCCTCACGAGATAGACGCCGTCCTCAGCCTCTACGGTCCTTCCCTGCCCCGGCGGCAGGGTAAGCATCGTATTCCTGAGGTCCTCTTTTCCGGCAAGCTCCGGAGGAGGCGCGCTCTCGGTGAAAAAGCCGGTTACGGCGGTCCTTACGCCCTTGATGGAGGAGGCCTCCTTCTTCATCTCCTCGACGGTCCCGGCCTTCGCGATTTTTGAGTCGAGCGCCGCAAGGGCCTCTTTTGCGACGTTTCTGGCCTTGCTCTCGCCGAGCGTCTTCCTTATGGCAGGCTCAACTTCCTTGAGGGGCATGTGCCCCGGGTCTTTCCTGTCCTCGACCTTTATGATATGGAAGCCGTATTCCGTCTCAACGACCCCGCTCACCTCGCCCTTGCCGAGCGCGAAGGCGGCGTCCTCGAACTCCTTTATCATTACGCCTTTCTGGAACCAGCCCAGTTCCCCGCCCTGCGAAGCGCTCCCGGGGTCCTCGGAATTCTTTTTAGCGAGTGCCGCGAAATCGCCGCCGGACCTGACCTTATCGAGCAACCCCTCGATCTTTTGCTTCGCGTCGGCCCTGGCCTTTTCGCTATCGGCCGCGCCCGGCCCGGGCCTTACGAGTATGTGCCTGGCCTTGATGGCGGCCGGGGTCTCGAACTGCCCCTTGTTCCTCTCGTAGAACTCGCTTACCTCCTCGGAGTTGACCGGCGCGGTCTTCGCGAATTCCGCGAACGAGGCGAAGGCGTAAAAGGCGTTTACGCTCCTCGGCACCATGAACCGGGAGGCGTTCTGCTTGTAATAGGCAAGCGCCTCCTCATCGGACACGTCGATGCCCTTTTTCAGCGACTCGCCGTTGACCGATACGTAATCGAGGTCTATCTTCCTGTTCTCTCTAAGGTACCTGGCCCGGACCTCCTCATCTGTTACTGATATGTCCCTCAGCACCTTCTCCCGTATCTTGGCGGTCAGGAGGTCGGTCTCGATGCTATCCTCGAATTCGGCCGGGCTCACGCGATTTGAGCTCAGCACTTTGAAGTAAAGTTCCTTGTCGAAAGCGCCGTTATTATGAAAGGCCGGTATGGCCCTTATGGTGTCCTGGACCTCCTTTTCGGACACTTCAATGCCCTGCTTTTTCGCCTCTTTCACGGCGAGGAGCCTGTTTATCAGTATGTCGACCGACCTCTGCTTCAGGTTCAGCTCGCGCTCCATTTCGTCGGTAAACTGCTCTTTGAAAACGCTCCGGTAATAATCGACCTCCCTTTTATAGAGGTTCATGTAGTCCTTTACGGATACGGACTCCCCGTTTACCGTGGCGACCGTGTTTGCGTCCCCGCCGCCTCCGCCTGGCCCGACGCCCCAGAATATGAAAACGAGGATTATCGCGGCGAAGGCTACGAGTATGACGGCGGAATTCCGCCTTTTCCTGATACTTTCGAGCATCATGCCTCCTTGAAAGGCCCGGGTGTGTGCTCCCGGTCACTGAAATGTGTATTAAACAGCTATCATAATGAAATTCGCATGTAAATTCAACTTTTTTCCTTGCTTATGCGAAATGTTTTCTGTTAAAATTCTTTAAATTAGGTATTAATTCCAAAGGAGTACGGAAATCCCATGCTTAACTACCTATTGGGCCTTTTCTCGAACGACCTGGCCATAGACCTCGGCACCGCCAGCACGCTCATATACGTTAAGGGCAAGGGCATCATCTGCAACGAGCCTTCGGTCGTGGCCGTAAAGAAGGACGGCAAGGGCAAACGGGTTCTCGCGGTCGGCAGGGAGGCCAAGGCCATGCTGGGCCGCACCCCCGGCAACATCGCGGCCATAAGGCCGTTGAAGGACGGCGTCATAGCCGATTTCGAGGTCACCGAGGAGATGCTCAAGTACTTCATCGCCAAGGTGCACAATAGGAGATTGCTTGTCCGCCCCCGGATAATAGTCGGCGTCCCCTCGGGCATAACCCAGGTCGAAAAAAGGGCCGTAAGGGAATCCGCCTACTCGGCGGGCGCAGCCGAGGTCTATCTCATCGAGGAGCCCATGGCCGCCGCAATAGGCGCGGGCCTCCCCATAACCGAGCCCTCGGGCAACATGATAGTCGACATAGGCGGCGGCACCTCCGAGATAGCCGTCATATCGCTCGCGGGCATAGTCCAGTCCAAGTCCATAAGGATAGGCGGAGACAAACTCGACGAGGTCATAGTCCAGTACATAAAGAGGAAGTACAACCTCGCCATAGGCACCGGGGTCGCAGAGATAATAAAGATGACGCTCGGCCTTCCAATGCCCGACGAGAAGACCCAGAAGCTCGAGATAAAGGGCTCGAACCTCATAACCGGCATCCCTACGACGCTTGAGATAGAATCCGGGGAGATTCGTGAGGCCCTGAACGAGCCCATAAACGCGCTCGTCGAGGCGGTAAAGAACGTCCTCGAAACGACTCCCCCCGAGCTTGCCGCGGACCTGGTAGACAAGGGCATCGTGCTCGCCGGAGGCGGAGCGCTCCTTAAGAACCTCGACATCATACTCCGCGAGGAGACACAGCTCCCGGTCACCATAGCCGAAGACCCGCTCACCTGCGTCGTGAAGGGCGCCGGGAAGGTCCTCGACGAGATACGGCTTTTGAAGGAAGTCACAATACCAAACTGACCCGGCCGGCTGCCTGGCTTCGGGCAGCCGCGGCTAACGGAGGCGAAATCAGGTTGAATGAGGGGCTCTGAACGTAACTTCTACTCATTTCTCAAAAGGCACCAGCTTGTTCTCATTTCCGCCGTCCTGGCGTTTTTTTCACTTCACCTCGCATTGACTGACAGGAAGGAATACGAACGGGGATACATCCTGAAGGAGGCCCTCTCGTATACCCTGACGCCCGTCCAGGAAACACTCCTCGGCGCCGGGGCCCTCGTAAAAGGCGTCTGGTCGGACTACGTCCTCCTCGTCGGCGTGAACCGGGAAAACAGCGAGCTCAGAAATGCCGTCTCGCTCCTCGAAGAGGAAAATAACAGGCTACGTGAAGATATAATGCGGGACGGAAGGCTCCGGGCGATACTCGAGTACAGGGACGCCCTGCCCTTCGGTACTACAGGCGCAGCGGTCACGGGCTTTAACACGGAGCGCTGGATGAGGACCATCGTCGTGAACAAGGGCCTTTCGGACGGCATAGGCAAGGACCACGCGGTCATAGCCTCCGAGGGCATAGTCGGGAGGACGCTCGACGTGCACAATAGCTCTTCAAGGGTCCTCCTCGTGACCGACGCCAGGTCCAACATAGACGTTATCGTACAGCGCACCAGGGTAAAGGGAATGGCCGAGGGGAACGGCACTGACGCCCTGGTGCTCAAGTACGTTCGGGTGATAGACGACGTCCAGGTCGGGGACAAGGTCGTGACCTCTGGCATCTCCGGCATATTCCCGAAAGGCCTCGTCGTGGGCGAGGTAACCAAGATAGAAAAAGGCAAGGACAACTTTTTCAACCACATCGAGGTCCGCCCAGCCGTGGACATAGGGAAGCTCGAGGAGGTGCTGGTCTTGAGCGAGCGCCCCCGGATGATGGAATAGCTCTCCCTTCCTGCCGTGGTTCGGCAGGCCGGACCGCTTGACCCGGTTTCAGGCATTGACATGAGGCAATCTCCTAAAAAAATTGGGAGATTTTTCCCGCAATCAAGGAAGGCCGGGAGTAGAAAGCGGAGCATATATATGACAATATGCGAGCATTTTTATTCCCGTAACTACGCAAAGTCCGGGGAAAAGATCAATTTTTAGAGCCATGAAAGAATTCCTTCTATTCCTCCCCCTTACGATCGCATACCTGGCATTGAAGAGCACGGTCCTCGCCGGGTTTCCGCTGCCCGACATCCCGCTCATAATCGTCTTTTACATGGCGCACAGGAAAGCAGCCGTGGACGGCCTGCTAGCGGCGTTCGCGCTCGGATACCTTGACGACGCCATGAGCGGAGGGGTTCTAGGCTCGAGCTCTTTCTCCCTTGTGCTCATATTCGTTGCCGTCCACCTCCTCTCGAAGATTGTGCAGTTCACCACTCCGGCCGTCAAGGGAGGCGGCGTGTTCGCCGCTTCCGTCTTGAAGGGCGCTCTCGCGTACTACATCCTCAGGGCCGCCGGGCTGGATGCGCTCTTCCAGGCCGGGATGGTCCTGGAGGCCGCGGTAAGCGGGCTCCTTGCGCCGGCTGTCTTCGCCCTCCTCCAGAAGACGGTCGACATCGCAACGCCCCGCAAATTCAAGGACAACGAGAATTGAGCGGCAGCTACTTCAAGGACAAGGAGCCTAAGGAATTAAAGGGCCGGGTCTATGCCGCCGTCCTTCTGGCGGGCATCGCCTTCTTCATGCTTGCGGCCAGGCTCTGGTACCTGCAGGTATTCCAGCATTCCCATTTCCACGAGCTTTCGCTCAATAACGCCACCCGCCTCATAAAGGCAACGGCCCCGAGGGGCCTGATATACGACCGGCTGGGAGTAAAGGTCGCCGAAAACCGCCCCGGTTTCGACCTCTACATAGTGCCCGAGGACGTAAAGGACTGGGACGCTACAAAGCGCATGCTCGCCGGGCTGGTGGACATCGAGGTCGAGGACATCGACGACAAGCTAGAGAAATCAAAGAAAAGGCCCCCGTTCCAGGCGGTCAAGCTCAAGCAGGACCTGACCTGGGAAGAGACAGCCAGGATTGAGAGCTTCAGGTTCGAGATGCCGGGGGTGCTCCTGGAAGTCGCGCCAAAGAGGTCGTACGTCTTCAGCGAGGCCGTGTCCCACGTACTCGGCTACCTGGGCGAAATAAGCGAGAGGGAGCTTAAGGAGCGCGAATCCGAAGGCGAAAAATACTCGGCCGGCGACATCGTCGGCAAATACGGCCTCGAGAAATACTTCGAGAAGGAGCTCCGAGGCGTTGACGGAGGCAAGGAGGTCGAGGTCGACGCCATGGGGAGAAAGATACGGGTCGTCAACTGGAGGCCGCCCTACCCCGGAAACGACTTGAAGCTTACTATCGACGTAAAGACACAGGTGGCGGCCTGGGCAGCCATGCGCGACAAGGTCGGGGCGGCCGTGGCAATGGACCCGAAGACCGGGAAGATACTCGCGATGGTCAGCTCCCCTTCCTTCGACGCGAACGCGCTCTCCTCCCGCATGACGCCGGCGGAATGGAAAGCGGTTATAGACAACCCCTTCAACGTCCTCAATAACCGGGCCATACAGGGGCAGTACCCTCCGGCATCGACCTACAAGCCCATACACGCGGCCGCGGCGCTCGAGGAGGGGGTCATAGCCCCCGGCACGAAAATATTCTCAGGCCCGTCTTTCTGGTTCGCGGGCAGGGCCTACCGCGACTGGAAGGAGGAGGGCCACGGCACCATAAACGTGCACAAGGCCATCGTACAGTCGTCGGATACATTCTTCTACCAAGTGGGGCTCATGCTCGGGGTGGACCGCCTTGCCGAGTACAGCAGGAAATTCGGCTTCGGCTCAAAGACGGGCTTGCCGCTCAACGGCGAGAAGGCCGGTCTCGTGCCGTCGTCCGAGTGGAAGAAGAAGGTATACAAGACCAAATGGTATGAGGGCGAGACCATATCCGTCTCCGTCGGGCAGGGATACATGCTCACTACCCCGCTACAGCTCCTTAATGCGTACTCCGCCATAGCAAACGGCGGCACCCTCTGGAAGCCCATACTCGTGGACGAGATAACGACGCCCAAGGGCGAGGTCGTCTATAATCCGGAGCCTGAAAAAAACGGGGACCTGGGCGTTTCCGAAAAGACGATGGAGCACGTGAGGAAGGGGCTCGCCGGCGTCACCCACGAGGAGGGCGGGACGGCAAGATTCCTCGGAAGGACGACAGACTTGAAGATCGCCGGAAAGACCGGCACGGCCCAGGTCGCGAGGCTCATAAAGAGGACCAAGAACGTCGAGTCCATACCCTATAAGCTCCGCGACCACGCGTGGTTCGCTGGCTTCGCCCCGTACGACGACCCGCAGATAGCGGTCGTGGTGATAGTCGAGCACGGCGGGTTCGGCGCGAGCACGGCCGCGCCGGTCGCGAGGGAGATATTCAAGGCCTTCCTGGGCGAGCCCGGAGAACTACCTGAAGGGTTGACGGCCGATTCGGGCGCAGGGGACGGGGCCGCCGCGGCCAGGGTCTCGGCCGTGCGCGCGGAGGTCCCGAGATGATAGACAGGCGCCTCTTCACCCATTTCGACTTGGTAATGCTCGGGATAATCGCAGCGCTTGTCTGCATCGGTTTCGCGAGCATCTACAGCGCGACCCATGCCCAGATGCCCTCAGTGTACAAAAAAGACGTGTACTGGATAATAATAGGCTCCGCCCTCATGCTCCTGGCGATTGCAGTCAATTATTCCTATCTCGAGCGGAGCGCATATTTCATATACGGGGCCTCGATACTGCTCCTCATATCCGTCTACTTCATCGGTAGCTCGTTCGGAGGGGCCAGGAGGTGGATCTCCCTCGGGTTCTTCTCGCTCCAGCCTTCGGAATTCGCCAAGCTCGCGCTAATAATCATGCTCGCCAGGTACTTTAACGAGAAATCGATACCTGAAAGGGGCATGGGCATTAAAGACCTCATCCCGCCGGGTGTCATCATGATGGTCACATTCCTCCTCATAGTGAAACAGCCTGACCTCGGGACCGGCATAATCGTCTGGCTCATATTCTGGTCAATGGCCTTCGTCGTCAAGATACGCTTCAGGGTCATAGCGGGCCTGGGCGCGCTCTTCGCGGCGCTGGCCCCTCTCGGGTGGATGTTCCTCAAGGACTACCAGAAGGCCAGGATAACGAGCTTCATGAACCCGGAAGCAGACCTCCTCGGCTCCGGCTACCATGTCATGCAATCCAAGATAGCCATCGGCTCGGGCGGATTCCTGGGAAAGGGCTTCCTCCATGGCACCCAGGGAAAGCTCATGTTCCTCCCCGAGCACCACACTGATTTCATATTCGCGGCCCTTGCGGAGGAATGGGGCCTCCTTGGCGCCATAGTCCTTCTCGGCCTCTTCCTCGCCTTTGTCATATCCGGCCTCAACACCGCATCGAGCTCCAAGGACAGGTTCGGGTTCCTGTTGGCCTTCGGCATAATATCCATGTTCTTCTGGCAGATAGTCATAAACCTGGGCATGGTCACCGGCGTCCTGCCGGTGGTCGGGGTCCCGCTCCCGTTCGTAAGCTATGGCGGCTCGTTTCTTATAACCTCGCTCATATCCGCCGGAATACTCCTTAATATAAAAATGCGGCGCTTCATCTTCTAAGACGGCGTCGTAATTAATCAGGGAAACAAGTGAAAAAGATTATGGTTTTTATAGCCACCGGCGCGTATGTGGGTAAGATACCCTTCATGCCCGGGACCTTCGGGACGCTCTGGGGGGTCTTCTTCGCGTGGCTCGCCTCATGGCTCTCGATAGAGTCGCAGGCCCTCATTACGCTCGCGGTCATAGCGACGTCAATTTTTGTATCCGGGCAGGCTTCGAGGGCGCTTGGCGGCAAGGACCACCCGTCGATTATAGCCGACGAGATAAGCGGCTATCTTGTGGGCATATTCCTTATCCCTTTCACGCCGTTCAACGCAATATTGGTGTTTATTCTTTTCAGGTTTTTTGATATTCTTAAGCCCTATCCGGCGGGGCTCCTGGACAGGCGTCTTGGCGGCGGGGCCGGCATAGTGCTGGACGACCTTGTCGCCGGTGTTTACGCCAATATCTCGGCCCATGCGGTGCTGTGGCTCATTTGACCGAATGCCCATGACTCTTCCAGTCATTATCGGAGAGGCCCTGAGGAAAAAGGGGCTCAAGCTCGCAGTCGCCGAATCCTGCACCGGCGGGCTACTTTCGAGCATGATAACGGACATACCCGGAAGCTCGGATTACTTCGAGGGCGCGATTGTAGCCTATGCAAACGATGTTAAGGCCGCCATGCTCGGGGTAAAAAGCTCCACCCTCGCCTCATACGGGGCCGTCTCAAGGAAAACGGCCGGAGAGATGGCCCAAGGGGCCAGGAAGTCCTTCAAAGCGGATATATCAGCCGCCGTGACCGGCATAGCCGGGCCTGGCGGCGGGACCCCGAAAAAGCCGGTCGGGCTTGTCTTTATCGCCGTCTCAAAGGGGAGCCGAACGACTGTTAAAAGGTTCCTCTTCAAGGGCGGAAGGAAGGCCGTAAAGAAACAATCGGCTGAAGCGGCCCTTGAGATGCTCGGTACGGCCCTCGGCATAAAAAGATCGGGAGGCGTGAGATAAGGGCGTTCATAGCCATAAGGCTCCCTTCGGAGGTGAAGGAATCGCTCAGGCTGGCGCAGGCCCGGCTTGACCGGGGGTCTCCGTCGATAAACTGGGTAAGGCCCGAGGCCATGCACCTGACGCTCAAGTTCCTGGGCGAAGTGGACGAAAGGCTTATCGATGCCCTCGGCAACGGGCTTGAAAACGCGGCCTCGGGCACCGGGCCTTTCAACCTCACCGTGGAGGGCGTAGGCGCGTTCCCTAACCAGAGGCGGCCCCGGGTGATATGGGCAGGAATAGGAGCGAGCGCGGAGCTTACGGAGCTTAAGGAGAGGATCGAGCAGAGCATAAATGCCCTCGGCTTCGAGCCTGAGGAACGCGAGTTCTCCCCTCACCTCACGCTTTGCAGGATAAAAACGCCCGAAGACTCCATGCTCATGGGGAGCGTCCTTTCGGAGGAAAATCCCCCGCTTAAAACGGAGTTCACGGTCTCCTCGGTCGTACTCTTTAAAAGCGTATTAAGGCCCAAGGGGGCCGAGTACACGGCCATGAGGGAGGCCTTTCTACAAGCTCGTCAATAAACAGGTAACGGCTCAGGAATCATAAATTTTAAACGGAGGCGCATAGATGTCGACCACGCCCGGAACCTCGGCAAACAAGACCAAGGCAATAGACCTTGCCATAAGCCAGATCGAGAAGCAGTTCGGCAAGGGCTCGATAATGAAGCTGGGAAAGGACGGCGCGGCGCCGGCGGAAATTTCGGCCGTCTCGACCGGCTCGACAGCCCTGGACATCGCGCTCGGCATAGGGGGAGTTCCGAGAGGCAGGGTCGTCGAGGTCTTCGGCCCCGAGTCCTCGGGCAAGACCACCCTCACCCTCCACGTGGCAGCCGAGGCGCAGAAGCTCGGCGGGACGGTCGCCTTCATAGACGCGGAGCACGCTCTCGACCTCTCGTACGCGAAGAAGCTCGGGGTTAACGTGGACGAGCTCCTCCTTTCGCAGCCCGACACAGGCGAGCAGGCCCTCGAGATAGCCGACGTCCTCATAAGGAGCAATGCAGTGGACCTTATCGTGGTAGACTCGGTCGCGGCGCTCGTGCCCAGGGCCGAGCTTGAAGGCGAGATGGGCGATTCCCACATGGGCCTCCACGCCAGGCTCATGAGCCAGGCCCTCCGGAAGCTCACCTCCACCATAAGCAAATCCAACACCTGCGTAATATTCATAAACCAGATAAGGCACAAGATAGGCGTGATGTTCGGAAGCCCCGAGACCACTACCGGCGGCAATGCCCTCAAATTCTATGCCTCGGTAAGGCTCGACATAAGGAAAATAGGCCAGATAAAGCAGGGCGAGTCGGTCATAGGGAACAGGATACGGGTCAAGGTGGTCAAGAACAAGCTCGCCCCGCCGTTCAGGGACGCCGAGTTCGACATACTCTTCAACGAGGGCATATCGAGGGAGGGCGACATCCTCGACCTCGGAAGCGGCGTCGACATAGTCGAGAAGAGCGGTTCGTGGTTCTCCTACAACGGCGAGAGGCTCGGGCAGGGACGCGAGGCCGCAAGGGCGTTTCTCCGCGAGCACCCCGAGATAACCTCGGAGATAGGGACGAAAATACTTGAGCATTACGGCGTAAAGACGGCGGAAGCGAAGAAAAAAGAGGAGAAGAAGTAAATGGCCGAAATAGACCTGAGTTCCATTCTGAACGTTGCGGTAAAGAGCAAGGCCTCTGACGTGCACCTGAAGGCCGGAGTGCCCCCGATACTACGCGTCCACGGCTCGCTCCTTCCCATCAAGAACCACGAGAGGCTCGCCCCCGACGAGATATCCAGGGCCGCGATGAGGATAATGAACGAGGTCCAGAAGGAGACCTTCCGCCAGAACCACCAGATAGACATGGCGTATAGCGTCCCGGGCCTGGGAAGGTTCAGGGTCAACATATTCCAGCAGAGGGGCGCGGTCGGCATAGTCCTCCGGGTCATCCCCATAAAGATACAGAGCTTCGATGAACTCAATCTCCCGAAGGTCCTCCATACCATAGCAAACGAAGTCAGGGGTCTCGTGCTTGTCACGGGCGTTACCGGGAGCGGCAAATCCACCACCCTGGCCTCGGTCCTCGACCAGATAAACAGCCAGAAATCGTGCCATGTAATAACCGTCGAAGACCCTATCGAGTTCCTCCACAGGGACAAGAGGTGCATCATAAACCAGAGGGAGATCGGGGTCGACGCTCCGGGCTTCTCGGAGGCGCTACGCGGCGCGCTCAGGCAGGACCCTGACGTCATCATGGTCGGCGAGATGAGGGACCTCGAAACGATCGAGATAGCCCTTACCGCGGCGGAGACCGGCCACCTCGTCCTTTCGACCCTCCACACGATAGACGCGATGGAGACCATAAACAGGATAGTCTCGGTCTTCCCGCCGTACCAGCAGAAGCAGATAAGGATACAGCTGGCCGGAGTCATTAAGGCCATAATCTCCCAGAGGCTCATCCCCACGAAGGACGGCAAGGGCAGGGTCCCCGCGGTCGAAATCATGGTCACAACGGCCCGCATAAGGGAGTGCATCGAGGACAAGGAGAGGACCAAGGACATCGCCGACGCTATATCCAAGGGGTTCACCACCTACGGTATGCAGACCTTCGACCAGTCGATACTGTCGCTCCTCAACAAGGGGCTCATCACCTATGAAGAGGCGCTCATGCAGGCCAGCAACCCGGCTGATTTCGAGCTCAAGGTGAAGGGCGTGTCCGGAACGAGCGACATGGGCTGGAAGGACTTCGAGAAGAGCGATAAGGACGGAGGCGCCGCCCCGGCCGCGCCTACCGATATAGAGAGGTTCTGAAATTGCACCCGGCCGTCCCTCCCCTCGCCCTGTGCCCTCCATGAAAGAGAAGCCGGAGAGGAAGGAGGGCGGGAGCCAGGACGCCGTCCAGGCGGCCTTCAGGCTCCTGTCCGTAAGGCAGAGGAGCGTCAGGGAGCTGGAATTAAAGCTCCTTCAGAAGGGGTTCGACGGGGATGCGGTCGGTAAAACCATCGAATACCTCCTTAAAGCAGGCCTCCTCGACGACGAGCGATTTGCGAGGAGTCTCGCGGAGTCCAGGTCGAGACACAAGGCATGGGGCCCGGCCAGGATTGCCCGGGACCTCGCCTCAAGGGGCCTTGATGAAAGCGCCGTAAAGTCGGCCCTTGCAGGATGCGCCCCTGAGGAAGATTCGGCACTCGAGGCCTACAGGCGCTGGCTTAAGAGGAACAGCAGGGAAACAGGCCCCAGGGCCAGGGAAAAGGCCTTCAGGCATCTCCGGGCAAGGGGTTTTTCTACAGCCGCCATAATGAAGGCCCTTGGCGGCCTCCCCCCGGATGAATAGGCCCGAAGGCGTGTTATAATATTGTTTTTCAGCTGGCCGGGACTTTTCAATACCCTGAAAAATTCATTTTCGGAAAGAAGAGAGATGAAGTCTTCTGAAATAAGAAAACGCTTCCTTGAATTCTTCGCTAAAAAGGGGCACACGGTCGTGCCCTCTTCGGGCCTCATCCCGGAGGGCGACCCGACTCTCCTTTTCACGAACGCCGGCATGGTCCAGTTCAAGGGCGTTTTCCTGGACGAGGAGAAAAGGGACTACGCCAGGGCAGCCTCTTGCCAGAGGTGCATGAGGGCTGGCGGAAAGCACAACGACCTCGAAAACGTGGGTCGGACTGCCCGCCACCATACCTTTTTCGAGATGCTCGGCAACTTTTCCTTCGGGGACTATTTCAAGGAGGGCGCGATAGAGTACGCCTGGGACTTTCTCACCCGCGAGATGGGCCTTCCCAAGGACAGGCTCTGGGTGACCGTCTTCGAGACGGACCAGGAGGCCGAGGATATCTGGAAGAAGGTATCGGGGCTGCCCGGTGAACGGATAGTAAGGCTCGGGGAGAAGGACAACTTCTGGTCCATGGGCGATACCGGCCCTTGCGGCCCGTGCTCGGAAATTCTGATCGACCAGGGCCCTCAAGCCGGATGCGGCAGGCCCGAATGCGCGGTCGGCTGCGACTGCGACAGGTACCTGGAGATATGGAACCTCGTCTTCATGCAGTACGACAGGAGCGCCGAGGGGAAGCTCACTCCCCTTCCAAAGCCCTGCATAGATACCGGCATGGGGCTTGAGCGCCTTTCCGCGGTCGTACAGGGTAAGCTCAACAATTACGATAGCGACCTATTCGAACGCATAATCGCCAGGATAGAGGAGCTTTCCCCGGTTAAATACGGCTCCAACCCGGAGACCGACATTTCGATAAGGGCGATAGCCGACCACTCGCGCGCTGTCACGTTCCTCATGGCAGACGGGGTTCTCCCCAGCAATGAGGGCCGGGGCTATGTCTTGAGGAGGATTATAAGGCGGGCCGCCCGCCACGGCAGGTTCCTGGGGCTTAAAGAGCCTTTCCTTTACAAGGTAAATGCCGCGGTGATCGAGTCCATGGGCGAGGCCTACCCCGAGGTCGTGAAGGCCGCCGACCTAGTGGCGAGGGCGACCAAGGGCGAGGAAGAGCGCTTCTTCGAGACACTCGAAAGGGGCCTGGCGCTCCTCGACCAGGAGATCGCTGCCCTCAAGGAGCTTAACGGCAATGTGGTGCCTGGGGATGTAGCTTTCAGGCTATACGACACGTTCGGGTTCCCGGTCGACCTTACGGCCGATATCGTCAGGCATGAGGGCTTTTCGGTCGATGAGGACGGCTTCAACCGCCTCATGGATGAACAGAGGAAGATGGCAAGGGCCTCGTGGAAGGGGCTCGAAGGCAGGGAGTCCTCTCAGGAGCTCTACAAGGGCCTTGCGAACTCGGGCCTCAAGTCCGAGTTCGTCGGCTACCACATGGACGCGGTCTCATCTCCCGTCCTGTGTCTCATAAAGGACGGCAGAACGGTCGATGCGGCCTTCCACGGCGATGAGGTCGAGGTCATAACGGGAGAAACACCCTTTTACGCCGAATCGGGCGGGCAGGTCGGCGATACCGGTGTAATCGTCGGAAAGGGCTTCACCCTCAAGGTAAACGGGACGAGAAGGCCCGTGAACGGCCTTATCGTGCATTACTGCACGGTCGAGGAAGGCACGATAAACGTGGACGACACCGCCGAGCTTGCGATAGACGTCGAAGCCCGTGACGCGACCCGCAGGAACCACACGGCCACGCACATACTCCACTCAATACTCAGGAGGAAGGTCGGCGAGCACGTGAGGCAGGCCGGCTCGCTCGTCTCTCCGAGGGGCTTCAGGTTCGACTTCAGCCACTTCGAGCAGCTCGGGCCCGAGCTTCTCCGCGACATCGAACGCGAGGCGAACAGGGCGATACTCTCAAATAAAGAGGTCATAACCGAGGTATTGACCTATGACGAGGCTGTCCAGAGGGGCGCCCTCGCCTTCTTCGGCGAGAAATATGGCGACCTCGTCCGGATGGTCCAGGTGCCAGATGTGAGCGCCGAGCTCTGCGGCGGCACACACGCCCGGAGGACCGGCGACATCGGCATGATAAAGATTACGGGCGAGGGCTCGGTAGCGGCCGGCGTAAGGAGGATAGAGGCGGTTACCGGCGAATACGCGCTCGAATACGTGAACCAGGCCGAGGACGCGCTCAGGGAGGCCTCCCAGGCGCTCAAGGTGCCGCCCGCCGGGGTCCCCGAAAAGATAAGAAAGATGTTCGAAGAGGAGCGGGAGCTCGAACGTGAAATCGAGCGCCTCCGGGGCAGGGAAAAGGCCGGGGCCGCGGGAGAGCTCATGGATGCCGCGAGGAAGGTGGACGGCGTCACGGTGCTCGCGGCGAAAGTCGCCGGGGGCGGCAAGGAGCTACGCGAGATGGCCGACACCCTCAGGCAGAAGCTCGGCTCAGGCATAGTGGTCCTCGCCGCCGAGCAGGACTCCAAGGCCGTGCTCCTTGCGGCTGTCACCAGGGACCTTGTGCCGCGCTACAGTGCAGGAGAAATAATAAAGAGGCTCGCCCCCATAATCGGCGGCAAGGGCGGCGGCAAGCCCGATATGGCTCAGGCCGGGGGGCCCGAGGCCGCAAAGATAAGCGAGGCCCTGGAAGAGGCGTACAATACGGTCCGGGAGCTCTGATTTCCGGCCCACTGCCCTTTCCGGCTAAAAAGTGCTTTTCGACCGACCGGTTGCCGCTTTACGGCGTATACAGCCTTTTATACCTTCCCCGGATATCTTCTCCTCCTGACTCTCAAAAGCGCCCCGGCTTTTTCCGGCCCCACGGAACAAAATGCCGGGCTCCGGAGTTATTTACGGGAGTGCGCGTATGCCCTTCAACGATGATGACGAGCTGATAACGAGGTCCATGGCGGGCGACAACGCCGCCTTCGAGGCCCTTGTAAAGAAGTACCAGGACCGGGTCTACAACATCTGCCGCTACATGCTGGGCGCGGCTGACGCCGAGGACGCGGCCCAGGACGCGTTCGTAAAGGCCTACCGTCACCTCGACAGGTTCACTCCTTCCCCGAGCTTCAAGGCATGGATTACCCGCATCGCCGTAAACTCCTGCCTCGACTACAAGAGAAAGCCCGCGCACGTCTCGCTCGCCATGACGAGCCGGGAGGGCGATGAATACACGCTTGAGCCCCAGTCAGATTCCCCGGGCCCTGAGGCGGCCCTTGAATCCAAAAAGGCCGGCGAGGCGATATCCGCGGCCCTGACAGGGCTCTCCGAGAAGCTCAGGGCCGTTATTGTTCTCTATGAAATAGAAGGGCTCTCCTATGAGGAGATCTCAGAGACGCTAGGCATCTCGATAGGCACGGTGAAATCGAGGATATCGAGGGCGAGAGAAGAGCTTAAGAGGCTTCTACGCTCTCAAATGGAACAAATCAGTTAATGCCGGCGTTTATTTTATAAGGAGCTGAAATGGACTGCGAAAAGGCACAATATCTCTTATCCGGTTACGCCGACGGCCTCATCGGTGAGGACGATAGGAAGGGGCTTGTCGCTCACCTTGGCTCGTGCTCCGGGTGCGCTGGGGAGGCCCGTTTTCTCATCGCCCTCAAGGACGCCTTCCGTTCGGCACCGAAGTACAGCGCACCAGGGGGCTTCGCATCCG
Source organism: Deltaproteobacteria bacterium (assembly GCA_019912665.1). Lineage (NCBI taxonomy): Bacteria > Pseudomonadati > Myxococcota > Myxococcia > Deltaproteobacteria bacterium. The sequence continues at coordinate 45,075 of JAIOIE010000006.1, read as the reverse complement.
GGGTGATGGAAAGGATAAGGGACGAGGGGCTCGACATCCGGGGCGAGGGCGCGTTCGGATGGTTCAGGGCCATGCCGCTACGACTGAAGTTCGCCGAGGCCGCGGCAGCCGCGTTCGTAATGGCGCTCGGGATATATTCGGCCGGGGTCCTCTCGGACAACCTCTTTTCCAGCGGGGCCGAGAACGCCGCCCTGGAACAGTCGGACCCAAGCCTCGTGGCGTCGGTGCAGCCGGAAGACCTCGGCCCCGTGCCGCCCGTGTCCCTGGGCGACATATACCTGTCAATAAAGGAGAACGGCAATGGGCAGTAAGTTACTTAAACCCGTACTCTTCATCTCGATCCTTTTCAATATAACCATCCTCGGGGCAGCAGGTTTCTTCTACCTCAAGGAATGCGGGACCTCCCTGGGCAAGGCTGAAAAAAGGCACGAGGCGGTTACGGAGAAGCTTAAGCTCACTCCCGAGCAGAAATCACTATTCAAGGAAGAGGACAAAAAATTCAGGGCGTCGATACAGGCCGCGCACGGCGAGCTTGCGGAAAAAAGGAGGCATATATTCAGGCTCTTAAAGGAGGAGGAACCCGACAGGGCTTCCATAAACGCCTCGCTCGCCGAGATAGGCAGGGTCCAGGGCGTGATCGAGGCCAAGGCAATAGAGCACATGCTCAGGGAAAAGGCGGTCCTGAACAGGGAGCAGCAGGAAAGGTATCTGGAGCTTCTCGAAAAGAGGATGGAAAAGCGTATGGCGGAGAGGAAATGGAAGCACACGCACCCTTCGCCGTGAAACACTCAACCTAAAGGAGGCAGGGAATGAGATTATCAGTCAGAAGGCCGTTGATGGCGCTCGCGGCGCTGGTCGCGGCAGGGACGCTTACCGCAGCGGCCGTTCACGCCGAACCTGGCAAATACGGCAAGGAACATTATGCTGGCTGCGAAAGCAAGCATAAGCATGAAAGGCACGGCGAAAAGCAATGGATAAAGGACCTTACCGCCGAGCAGAAGACCGAGATGAAGCGCCTCAAAGTGGAGCTTAAAAAAGAGCTTGCGTCACTTAATGCCGCCATGGGGCTGAAGGAAACCGACATAAGGAAAGCGGTCGCCTCTGACACCCCGGACAGGAAGGCGATCTCGAAGCTCGCATCGGAGATATCCGGGCTCAAGGCTAAAGCCCTTGAGACCAGGTATGACCACATGATTAAGGTGCGGAGCCTCCTTACGCCTGAGCAGAAACTTGAGTTCGACGCCTCGGTACTCGCCGGGGACGGATACGACCGCTGGAAGCACTGATAAGCGCGCCTGAACGTTAAAAAGGCCCCGCAAAATGCGGGGCCTTTTTATTTCTATCCACAGCAAGGGGTGGAGCCGCCGTCCGAGCATCCGCACGATGCGTCTCCCGTAAGCATGCCGTTTATGAGGGCGGCCGCGCAGCCCACTCCGGACCTCACCTTGATCGCCCCGCTGACGCAATTCCTCATGCAGGCGCCGCATTCCATGCAGAGGTCCCGGTCAATAACACCGGCTTTTCCTCCCTTCATGACGAAGACCCGTTGCGGGCAGACAGCCGCGCAATATCCGCAGCCGCTGCATTTGGCGCTGTCGTACTGGAGAGTCGAGACCCCTCGCAAATACATCATAGCCACCCCGCTTTGAAGGACGCGAAAAACGCTATTGAGACAATAAGGCCTGCCGCGTAAACCGGGAGAGCGAACCTGAGTTCCTTTTCAACCCCGGAGATGCCTGTATATGTGCTCGAACCCGTGAATTGCAGGGCAAAATACGAGCTCGCGAGCGGGAAAAATACGAGCGTCATGTGCCTGTATGCGGCGCTTTCAGGAAGGGGGATGAAAACGGAAGCCGCGAGGACCGAAAAAAGCCCCGTGAGCCAGCCCTTCAGGGCAAACGGCCTGAAAGGTATATAAGGCAAAAACATGGGCGTTAGTAGCGCGCCTGCCAGGACCGAAACTAAACCGAGAAGCACAAGCGGCAAACCGTAATCAAGAGCGGCATCCAACGAAACGCCCGAGGCCGTGACCGCGGAGGCGGCAAAAGCGGCGGCTGAGAAGGCCATAAACCATTTGAAAGCCGGCCTGAGCTCCATTGGCGTAAGGACAAACCTGTCTGCCATTCCGGAGCGAACTTTCCTCATCCCCTCCCCGCACTTGTACCCGGAGCTCACGAACCCCTTGATATCGGAAGCCCGGACCGGGCCGTATACCACCCGGAAGCCGGTCTCTTTTTTGACATCATGCGCCGATACGCCCGGAGCGCCGAGCTGGGGAAGTATAAGCCTCCTGTGGGAGACCCTCTCATGGAGCCTTTCCGTAAAGACTTTTTTCACCAGCTCTCCTGTGCCGAAGGTCCCCTTCCCCGCCGCGCACCAGACGTTTATGCCCCTTGTGTCCAGGACGAGTATCCAGGCGTCCATGCCCGAAAGGGAGCTCCGGAGCATATCGAAGCTCATCTTGTAGTTTCCCGTGACGAAGACGTCGGAGGCCTCGTCCGGGCTGCCGAGCGAGTAAAGCCCCGGCTTAACGGCATGCCTCATCCTGTAGGAGCCTATCCTGCACCTCAGGTGTCCAAGGCGGTCGCGTAAGTTCAGGTCCGAAGAGGTCCGTAAAGGCCCCTCCGCCTGACGTGACGGAGCACCCATTTCACAGCATGGAGCGGCCGCGCTGCCCGGCTTTGCTTTTCCTGCCATCCCTTCACAAGTTGATCGGAACGCACCTGAACCAGGCTTGTTCAAAGGACCTCCTTCATTACCGGGCCTAGCCTGTCTTTCAGCATCTCGACAAGCTCATCCACCTTTACGAGCGTAATGCAGCAGACCTGGCCTCCCCTTTCCCAGGCGGCGACCGCGAGCTTGTCCCCGGCCCTTATCCCTGCCCTCTCCCTTAGCTCCTTTGGCAGGACCATCTGCCCTCGCTCATCGACCCCCACGACCGCTTCGACCGAAAGGCCCTCTTTTTTCACTTCTCCGGGTTTGCAGCAGCTTCCGTTCTTCTTCCTCGCCATATGCTCCTCCGAATTTTCCTACTTTTCAGAATAATCAAAATTATAGCAGAAAAAAGCTCCCCGGACAAGCCCGTTCGGCCGTTAAGACGGCATTCAGGCCTGAATACGAAGTGATGATTGAAATGGCAAGGGAGGCGCGAGTTGCCGGAAAATTATGGGGCAGCCTGGAACGGCAAAAAAATATTCTCTCTTAAATCGGGGCCAGGAGCCCCGTTTACTCCGGTTTTTCGGCAGGCGCAAGCAGGAGGTTCATGTACATCCGGGCCATCTTGTGATCGGGGTGGTCGCGGAGCACGCCCTGCCATTCGGTCCTGGCGTTTTCGCGCTGTCCCATGGCGTAATAGGTGAGGCCGAGCTGGATCCTGGAATCGGGATACGAGGGGTTCTGCCTTACGGCCTCCTGGAGCTCCCTTACCGCCGCGTTATAGTCCCTCATGTCCCTGCAGGACACCCCCAGGCTTGTCCTGATGTCGGCGAACTCGGGCCGGAGCCTCAGCGCCTTCCTGTATTCTTCCACCGCCTCGGCGTAGAAGCCCATGTCTTTATAGATGCGGGCGAGGTTTGAGTGCATGTTGGCGAGCTTGCCTTTTACGAACGGGTCGAGATAGGAATGGGAGCCTTGCCTCGCCTGTTTCGCGAGCGTGTAGACCTCGGCAGACTTGTCGAACCTGCCGAGCTCGTTATAAACTACCGCCAGGTTCAGGGAAGCCTCCGTATAGCTCGGGTTTATCTCTATGGCCCTGCGGAAAGCGGCTATGGCGTCCTCGTGCCTGGACGCGTTGTAGTATACGAGCCCGAGCATGTTGTGGACGTCGGCGAAGCCGGTCTTCTCTGCCGCTACCTTCTCAAGGTGGACGAGGGCCGCGTCGTAGTCCCTCTCGTCGAATGCCCTCTTGCCAAGATCGTATTCATGCTGCCAGCCCTTTTCCATATTCCTCCTAGGCGGCTATCCCGCGCGCATCCTGTTTTTTGCGTCCTCGGCGTAAGGGCTGTCCGGGTAGTTTTTAAGAAGCGTGGAGAAGGCGTCCTCGGCAAGCTCCTTCTCGCCGAGCTTTAAATAAGACACGCCAACGTAGTAAAGGGCCTTGTCGGTTATGCCTGCGTCGGGGTATTCGGCAAGTATGTCCCTCAGGCGGCCGAGAGAGCCCTTGTAGTTCTTCTTCTTGAAATAGAAGTTGGCTATGTAGAATTCCCTCTCGGCGAGCCTCCCCCGGAGAAACGAGATGAACTCCCTGGACCTTTCCGCGTATGGTGAACCGGGGTATGCGGCGAGCAGGTCTTCGAAGGCGAAGAGGGCCTTTCTCGTCGAGGTCTGGTCCCTGTCGAGGGAGAGCACCTCTTTCATGTGGCTCATGCCCTTCTGGAAGAGCGCGTAAGGCGCCCTGGCGTGGGCCGGGCGGAGCGCGATGAAATTGGCGTAATAGGCGCTGGCGTCCTCGTAATTCTCCATCGCGTAGCTCACGTCTCCAAGGAGAAGCTCCGCCTCAGTGGAGTACTGGCTCATCGGATGGTCCTCGAGAAGCGTCCTGAAGCTCTTGTCGGCCTCATCGAGTCTGCCGCCGAGATAGGCCTGCATGCCGCTATTATAGAGCTCGGCCGCGTCCCTCTTATAGGCCTCCGGGGCGGTCGCGCACCCCGAAAGCCCGATTGTGACCGCCAGGAGGAGCGGCGAAAAAACGGTACTTTTCCAGGTCCTCTTCAAAGCCGTTTTCATTTTTTGGAATGCCGTTGCCACGGAATAAAATTTATCACGGGAATCGGTCGTTTTTCAAGGCAATTGACTTGAAGCCGGGAGGCAAAGGCAAAAGAAGGACGGACCGGGGTGCTTAATCGGCATTTACGGGGCACGCCAGAAAGCGCTTTTCCTCGTCGGTAAAGACCTTCGACGGATTTATGATGAGGACCTTACCGCTCCCGGTCTCAACCGAGACTTCGAGGCAGTCGTCCCAGGGAGAGCCGGAAGGCTCGGGCTTCAACGTGACCTCCTTGGCCCCGAGCGCGATATCAGAGACCTCGTCGACGATAAGACCGATTATAAGGGAATCTATGGAAGCAACTATAATTCTTGCGGTTTCCGTCGGCTCTGCCTGGAAGGAAAACCTTTTCCTGAGGTCCATGACGGGGAGCGTCATAGATCTCATATTTATGAGCCCCTCGATGAACCCGGGGGCCTTTTCCGCCTTCCGGGGCTCCTTGAGCCTCAGTATCTCCTTAACCTCGCCTATTTCGATACCGAACTCGAAAGGGCCGAGCCGGAACCTGATGAACTGGAAATCAGGCCTGGTATATTTAGACCTGATGCTCTTCATAAATTCTCTACGGTTATCAGCACGCCTGCGTCCAGGAGCTTTATCACCTTTTCCCCGTCATGTATCACGGCCTTCATGAAAGCCGCCTGGGGCTCGGACTCTCCAGGCGGCTCGAGGAGCCTGGCCGGCACCTCCTTTACGCCGGAGAGCCTGTCGACCAGGAGCCCGGCCTTCAGGTCCTCCACGGCGATCACAAGTATCCTTGCCGTAGGCCTGCCGTTTACCGTCCCCAGCCCGAGGCGCATCTTCAAATCCAGCACCGGGACCATCTCGCCCCTCACGGAGAGTATGCCCTTTATGTAAGCCGGGGTCCACGGGACTTCCGTCGTCTGCCTGGGCCTCAATACCTCTACCGCCTCTGAGACCTCGAAGGCGTATTCATCCGCCTCAAGGAAGAACGATATGATGTTGATAGTCCCCTCGGCAGACCTCTTTTTATGATCGAGGCTCTCGTCATAGTTCTCGACAGTCGGCGCAACCGTCGCCTGGCGCTCAGCCTCGGCTATCTTGAGCCCTATCGCCTTCTTCATACGATTGCCGTCCGCGCCGGGAGCCCGGCCTTTCTCTCCCGTATGACCTTCTCGAGTATGCCGGTGACGTCCAGCACCAGCATGGTGCCCTGGGTTCCTATGTCCGTCGCGCCCGCAATGCCCGGGGCCTTGAGCATCCTCGAAAGGGGCTTTATGACGACGTCAAGCTCCTCAAGGAGATGGTCGACCACGAGGCAGAGCCTGTGCTCGGCAAGCCCCGCCACTATGCCGTACGCGTGGCTGCTACTGCCGGAATGGGAGTGGCCGAAAAACCTCGAAAGCCTCACCGCGGGCACCACCCTGTCCTCCACGCTTATGGCGCCCTCGGTGTCCACGGAGGAGAGGGACGCGGACCGGAGCTCCACTATCTCCATGACGGAATTGAGGGGCACCGCGTACCTCTTCCCGGCGTCCTCGATTATGAGGGCCTGGATTATCGCGAGCGTTATGGGTATCGTGAGTATGAGCCGGGTGCCCTTGCCCTTTACCGTCTCGATGTCGATAATGCCTGAAAGGCTGGTTATGTTCTCCTTTACGACGTCCATGCCGACGCCCCTGCCGGATGTCTCGCTTACGACGTCCCTGGTGGAAAAGCCGGGGGTGAATATGAGCTCTAGCGCTTCCTGCCTCGAAAGCCCGTCCGCGTACTCCCTGGCTATGAGGCCTTTCGCGACGGCCTTCTCCTTTACGAGGTCTACGTCTATCCCCGCGCCGTCGTCCTTGACTTCCACGACCACGTGGTTGCCTTTCTGGTAGGCGGAAAAGGTTATGGTGCCGGTCCTGGGTTTGCCGAGCGCCTCCCTCACGACCGGGGCCTCTATGGCGTGGTCGGCCACGTTCCTTATTATGTGCATGAGCGGGTCCGCAAGCTCCTCGACGATGAGCTTGTCGAGCTCGGTCTCGTCGCCGTAGGTGACTATCCTCATCTCCTTCCCGGTCTCCCTTGAGAGCTTCCCTATGAAGGCGTCGAACCGCCCGAAGAGCTGGCCGATGGGGACCATTCTCACGTCGAGGACGCTGTCCCGGAGCTCCGAAAGCTTTCTGTCGAGGTTTTTTCCGGTCTTCGAGAGCTCTATCCCGTAGACAGAGAACTCCTGGTGCCCCTTTATCTCAGAGCTCAGGGCTGCTATGTCGGATTTCAATATGCCGAGCTCGCTTATGAGGTTCATTATCGAGTCAAGCTTCGAGATGTTCACCCTGACGGTGTTGCTGACCCTCCTGAGCGACCCGGCCCTCCCGTGGTGGCCGTATCCGCCGCTCCCCTTTATGACCTCGAACTCGCGGCCTTCCGGCCTTGCGGCCGGCTCGGCAAGGACCTTTATCTCCGGCTCGGCGATCTCCTTTACGAGGTCGGTTATGAATTGCCTGTCCCTTGCCGTGCCGATGAGTATGTCGAAGTGGAGGAACTCGTGGCTTGTCTTGGAGGAGGGAAGCGTCGCTATGACCTCCGACTCTGTCTTCAAGAGGTCCGTAAGCGCCATGTATCCCCTGTCGAAGCTCGTTATGGGGAACCTGACGCTCACTATCAGTATGTTCTTGCCGCCCCGGAGGTTCTCGCGGAGCCTGTGGTCCTCGTAGTCGGTAAGGACGGAGACGAGGTCCTTGGCGATCTCGTCCCTGGGCCTGGTCCTCTTTACGTGCTGCATCATCGAGAGGGCCGACTTTGCGGCCTCTATCTCGCCCGTAAAGTCACCGGAGCCCTTTGAAGCGATTATCTTCGCCATCAGGTCCTGGGCGTTCATGATATTGTAGAGGACGTCGTCGGTGAGGGCGATCCTACCGAGGCGGAGGAGATCGAGGGTGTCTTCCATCGAGTGGCTCAGAGCGGCAAGCTCGGCCTGCTCGAATATGCCGCACATGCCCTTGAGAGTATGGGCGGAACGGAAGACGCTGTTGAGGACGGCCGGGTCTATGATACCGGCCTTCACGCCCTTGCCGAGCTTCGTGAGACCCTTCCCCATGGAGTTGAGGACGTCCTCAGCTTCGGCAAGGAATTCCCTGAACCGCTCTGATTTCAAGTCTCTCTTAGCCACCTACAGCCGCCCGTCAAAGATGAAGGTCCTGACAATCCTGAAACGGTCTTTCATGCCGCTTGCTTACCAAGGATATGCAACAGTGCGTGCCGATATGGCCGGAGGAGGTGAAAGATGGCTGGACCGGCCAGGACTGGGTCCCGCCAGAAGGCAAAAAAGACAAGTTCCCGCCGAAATATAAAGCGAAGTCATGGGGTTACAGCTTGAGCCTCACGTAGGCAGGTCCCGGTCACCATCAACCTTTGGACTTATATTTTAGCACAACTCGCGTTTATGTAAAGGTTTTTTGGATTTTAAAAAAAAGGGGGCGAGGACTTTGTCCCCGCCCCCCGGTCAGGCGATGCTATGTCCCCATCTCCCAGGAAGCAAGATATTTCTTCTGCTCGCTAGTGAGGGTGTCTATGTTCATCCCGAGCGAAAGGAGCTTTAGCCTTGCTATCTCCTTGTCTATCTCCTGCGGGACAGTGTACACTTCCCTTGCGAGGGTTTTCCCTTTCTTAACGAGAAAATCCGCCGCGAGCGCCTGGTTCGCGAAGCTCATGTCCATGACGCTTGCCGGGTGCCCCTCGGCGGCCGCGAGGTTGATGAGCCTGCCCTCGCCGAGCACGCACACTGTCCTGCCGTTCTTGAGCGTGTATTCCTCGACGAAATCGCGGAGGACCTTCTTGCCCTTGCTGACTGACTTAAGCCCCTCAAGGTCGAGCTCGACGTTGAAGTGGCCGGAGTTCGACACAAGCGCCCCGTCCTTCATCTTTAGGAAGTGCTCCTTCCTTATCACGTTCAGGTTCCCTGTGACCGTGCAGAAGAAGTCCCCGTGCTTCGCGGCCTCAGCGATGGGCATCACCCTGAACCCGTCCATGACGGCCTCAAGGGCCTTAAGCGGGTCGACCTCGGTCACGATCACGTTTGCGCCCATGCCCCTGGCCCTCATGGCTACGCCCTTGCCGCACCAGCCGTAGCCGCATACGACGAACGACGAGCCCGCGAAGAGCCTGTTGGTAGCGCGTAATATGCCGTCGAGGGTCGACTGGCCGGTACCGTACCGGTTGTCGAAGAAGTGCTTTGTGAAGGCGTCGTTAACCGCTATTACCGGGAACTTCAAAAGCTTGTTCACGGCCAGGCTCTTGAGCCTTATGACGCCGGTCGTCGTCTCCTCGGTCGAACCTATGATGTTGTCGGCCGCGCTCTTCCTTTTGGTATGAAGGAGCGATACCAGATCGGCGCCGTCGTCCATGGTGATGTTCGGCTTGAAATCCAGCGCGGCGTTAAGGTGCCTGTAGTAGGTCTTGTTGTCCTCGCCCTTTATCGCGTAGACCGGGATGCCGTAGTCCTTTACGAGCGAGGCCGCCACGTCGTCCTGGGTGCTGAGGGGGTTTGATGCGCAGAGCACCACGTCGGCGCCGCCCGCCTTCAAGGTTATCATGAGGTTCGCGGTCTCGGTAGTCACATGGAGGCAGGCCGCGAGCCTGGTCCCCTTGAGGGGCTTTTTCTTCGAGAAGCTATCCTTTACCTTCCTCAGGACCGGCATGTCCGTCTCAGCCCATTCAATCCTCTTCCGCCCCGCCTGGCTGAGCTTTATGTTCTTCACGTGAAAATCCATCGTCCCTCCAGCAATTTTTTTATTCTGCAGATAAAAGAATGACCTTGGCAGGGTTCCCGCCAAAGTCATTCAAACGCCAGTGCAGTTCAGGCCACGACCCCGGCGGCCTTTCTCAAGGCTTCGGCCTTGTCAGTGAGCTCCCAGCTGAAGCCCGACTCGTTCCTGCCGAAGTGCCCGTATGCCGCTGTCTTCCTGTATATGGGACGGAGGAGGTCAAGGTCCTTTATTATCTCCGCCGGTTTCATGCGGAAGTTGGCCTTTACTATCTCCTCTATCTTCTCGACAGGTATCTTCTCCGTGCCGAAGGTGTCGACCATGACCGAGACCGGCTCGGCTACGCCGATGGCGTACGCGAGCTGCACCTCGCACTCGGACGCAAGCCCCGCCGCCACGACGTTCTTGGCGATATACCTGGCGAAGTAGGAAGCGCTCCTGTCAACCTTGGAGGGGTCCTTGCCGGAGAAGGCGCCGCCGCCGTGGCTGCCGTGGCCGCCGTAGGTGTCGACGATTATCTTCCTGCCGGTGAGGCCGCAGTCGCCGTGCGGGCCGCCAACGACGAATTTGCCGGTGGGGTTTATGAAATACTTCGTAGAGGAAGTCAGAAGCTCGGCCGGGACGACCTTCTTTATGACCTCCTCGATTATCGCTTCCTTGAGCTTGGACTGGCTTACCTCGGGCGCGTGCTGGCTTGAGACAACCACCGCGTCGACGGTCGTGGGCCTGCCGTTAACGTATTTGATGGTGACCTGGCTCTTGCCGTCAGGCCTTATGAAATCCAGTATGCCCTTTTTCCTGACCTCGGCGAGCCTGGCGGTTATCTTATGGGCCAGGTCGATGGGCATGGGCATGAACTCGGAGGTGTGATCGCACGCGTACCCGAACATGAGGCCCTGGTCGCCCGCGCCCTGCTCCTTCGCCTCCCCGCTGTCCACGCCCATTGCTATGTCGGGCGACTGCCTGTCGAGCGTGACCATGACGGCGCACGTCTTGCAGTCGAAACCCATGGACGCGTCAGTGTAGCCGATATCCCTTATAGTCTCCCTGACTATGTCCTGGTAGTCGATCCTTGCCTTGGTGGTTATCTCGCCCGCTATAAGGGCGAGTCCGGTGGTGACGAGGGTCTCGCACGCGACCCTGCTCTTGGGGTCCTCCCTCAATAGCGCATCCAATACCGCGTCAGATACCTGGTCCGCTACTTTATCCGGATGCCCCTCGGTGACTGATTCCGAAGTGAATAGGTACTCCCTCGTTCCCATTGTTTTGGCGCCTCCTTAGTCTTTGTAAAGGCCGAGAATTCGTTATTATTGAACCTTTCCCGATGTTTGTCAACCAAAAACACCTCTGGATCCGCGGGCGCGATTAAGGAGGCAGGCTTCCGCTCTCAGCTCCAGAACTCCTCCCTGTAGAGCCCGGGGAGCTTGGCGTTTATCTGGTCCTCGACCTCCTTGGCCGTGGCGAATCCCAGTATGTTCCTGCATATCTTCCTGGCCTCGGCGTGGCTTATGGACCTTATGAGCCTCTTGACCCTAAGTATCGAATAAGCGTTCATCGAGAGATGGTCCACCCCGAAGCCGAGGAGTATGAGGGCGTACTCCGGCTCTCCGGCCATCTCGCCGCAGACCGAGACGCTCACCCCGGCCTTGTTGGCGGCCTCTATGACGCCCTTTATTATCCGGAGGACCGCCGGGTGGAAGGGCTCGTAAAGGTATGCGACGTGCTCGTTCACCCGGTCTATCGCGAGGGAGTACTGGAGGAGGTCGTTCGTGCCTATGGAGATAAACTTGACCTCCTTGACAATGAGGTCGGCTATCATAGCGGCCGAGGGCACCTCTATCATGACGCCTGTCTCGATATCCTGATTGAATGGCTTGCCCTCGCTCTTAAGCTCTTTTTTGCATTCCTCGAGTATCTGCTTCGCCCGCCTTATCTCCTCTATGCCGGATATCATCGGGAACATCACCTTTATGTCCCCGTAGGCGCTGGCGCGGAGTATGCCCCGGAGCTGGGTCTTAAAGATGTCCACGTTCTTAAGGCAGAACCTTATTGCCCGGAGGCCCATGGCCGGGTTTATCTCGTCCGGCGGAGCGGCCTGGGCAAGCACCTTATCTCCTCCCACGTCGAGGGTCCTTATGACCACCGGGTGCGGGGACATTCTCTTGGCGACCTGGCGATAGGCCTTCACGTGCTCATCTTCTGTCGGCAGGTCCTTCCTGTTAAGGTACAGGAACTCGGTCCTGTAGAGGCCTATACCTTCGGCCCCGTGCTCGATAAGGGAGTCTATCTCTTCGACTATCTCCATGTTGCCCATAAGCCTTACGCGCCTGCCGTCGGTCGTCTCGCTCGGGAGGTCTTTGTAGTGGAAAAGGGCCTTGCCGTAGTTCTCGTACCGTTCCCTCCTCCTTTTATAGACCTCTACGACGCTCTCGGAGGGGTTTATGATTACCGTGCCGGTAGTGCCGTCAACGATGACGGTATCGCCGGACTCGGCCTTCCTGGTTATGGATTCAAGGCCCACTACGGCCGGTATCTCAAGGGAGCGCGCCATTATGGCCGTATGCGAGGTCTTTCCGCCGACGTCGGTGAGGAACCCCAGCACTGTCCCGCGCACCATCTGGGCGGTGTCGGTCGGCGCGAGGTCGTGCGCGACAACCACGACGGGCTCCTTGATGGCCGCGACCGACTCGTGTTTCCGGCCCATGAGGTTCAGGAGCACCCTGTTCACAAGGTGCTCGATATCCATGGCGCGCTCGCGGAGGTACTGGTCGTCCATCTTCTCGAAGTAGTCCATCACTTCCTTGAGGACGGTCTTCAGCGCCCACTCGGCGTTGACCCTCTGCTCACGTATCACCTTCATGGTGTCGTTTATGAGCATGTTGTCCTTGAGGATCATGAGGTGCGCGTCTATTATGCGGATGTGCTCCTTGCCCTTGCCGTCCTTTTCCATCCGGTTCCTGATGCGCATGAGCTGGTCCCTCGACGCCTTCATGGCGGCCTTGAACCGCTCTATCTCGCGCTCGGTCTCGGACGGCTCGAGATAGCAGAACTGGGCAGGCTCGACCTTGCCCCTCTCAAGGAGATAGGCCTTTCCGATGACGATGCCGGAAGACACGCCTATGCCCTTCATCAATATGACTTGTTTCTTAATCTCTGGCATCAATCCTCACCAAAACCCCTGTCTATAAGATCGCCTAGAGCCCCCAGGGCGCCTTCGGCGTCGCTCCCCTCCACGCGGAGCGTCACCTTCGAGCCCTGGGTCGCGGCGAGTATCAGTATGCCCATGATGCTCTTGCCGTTCACCTCCTGGTCGTCCTTCCTGACGAGTATCTCGGAGTCGAACTTGTTTGCAAGCTGCACGAAAAGAGCGGCCGCCCTTGCGTGCAGGCCGAGCTTGTTCTTTATCGTATAGGTCCTTTCCAGGTTTGTAGCGTTACCCTGTCCGCTATCCATCCAGGCTCTCTTTTCTCCATCGCCGGGCCCCGCAGGGGCAACGTGCTTGCTTTGCGCCCCCGTGCCCGGCTATCGTTGCTATACTTATTTGTGGGTGCCTCTATTTCCTCTCGGAAGTATATGTAATAGGCGCGCTCCTCGGGACGTCCCTTATCTCGAGCTCCACACCCATTGCCTCGAACCGCTCCATTATCTCCTCATCCTCGGCGTTCACTATTATGGAGGGGGTTATCCTCCTTCCGCCCTCATGGTGTATGTTCCCGAGGTTCAGGGCCTTGAACCTCGTCCCGGCCTCGTAGAGCCTCATCGCGTCCCGGAGGTCTCCGACCACGAGCATTATCCTCTCCTCCGGGAGCCCCCCGGAAAGATACCGGGCCGCATCCGAGACGGATTTCACGTGGACGCTAAGTTCATCGCAGCCGCAGGCCGCGATTATATCAGCCGCGAGCCGGTCCCCGGCCGCCTCGTCCGAGGCAACGATAAGCGCGTCCGCCCTGGTGAAAGGGACCCAGGAGCATATTACCTGCCCGTGCAGCAGCCTGTCGTCTACTCTGATAAGGATCAACATATGTTCAGCCGCCCGCGGAGGCTCCCTATATTTTATCAAAACAACAGGGGCCTTTTCCTATTTTTTATCCTTCAGCATGTCACCGGCGAGCACTATGGATTTCCTCCCGTAGTCCTTCAGGAGCTCCGAAAGTTCGCCGAGGCCCTTATCCGACCTGTGGCTCACGTATTTCAAAACCATGGGGAGGTTCACACCAGTGATGACCTCCACCCTGTCCTCCTCGAAAGCAGAGAGGGCTATGTTGGTGGGGGTCCCGCCGAACATGTCGGTAAAGACCAGCACTCCCTTCCCGGTGTCCACCTCGCTTACGGCGGCCCTGAGTACGTCCCGTATGCCGTCGGTGGTGTCCGATCTCGAGAGGGCCAGTATCCTTATGCCCTCCACTTTGCCGGTTATCGCCTCGGCCGCCTCGAGGAGCGCCTCAGCGAGCCTGCCGTGCGTGACGATTACAGCTCCTATCATCTTAAGCCTTCCCTCGTTTTTATGTCTTTCCTATGTCCCTGTGCCTTTTCCTGACCACCACTTTATCGGAGTTCAGGCCATCCGACAAAGCCTCGACCATCGCGACAGACCTGTGCCTGCCGCCGGTACAGCCTATCGCTATGGTGAGATAGGATTTCCCCTCCTTCCAGTAGAGCGGGATGAGATAGGAGAGGAACTCCTTGAACCTCGAAAGGAACGCCGCGGCCTCGTCCCTCGAAAGGAGGTAGTCGCGGACGCTCCTGTCCGTTCCGTCGAGGCGCTTAAGCGAGTTCACGAAATACGGGTTCGGGAGGAATCTTACGTCCATGACGAGGTCAGAGTCGGCTGGTATGCCGTGGCGATAGCTGAAAGAGATGAGGTTCAGGGCCATCCTCTCGCGCTCCGCGGGCCCCGAATATATGTCCTTTATAAGGTCCCTCAGCTGGTGGACGTTGAAATCGGTAGTGTCTATCACCCGGTCCGCATGGGCCTTGAGGTCCTTCAAGGCCTCCCTCTCCCTCGACAACCCCTCGAGCGGGCTCTCCTCGGCGGCGAGCGGATGCCTCCTCCTGGTCTCGCTGAACCTCCGGGCCAGTTCCCCGTCGTCCGCCTCAAGGTATATGACTTCGAGGCGGCAGCCCCCGGCCTTGAGCTCCGAGAGGACCGGTATAAAGTCCTTGAGGAACCCCCTCTCCCTTACGTCGACGACCGCGGCCACGCGCTCTATTTCGCCGGAGCGCGGCAGAAGCTCGAGGAACTTCGGAAGGAGGGCTACCGGCATGTTGTCCACGCAATAGAAGCCGAGGTCCTCGAGGGCCTTTATGGCGGTGCTTTTGCCCGAGCCCGAAGGCCCGGAGATCACCACGAGCCTTATATCCTTCACTTCTTAAGCACCTTCATGGCGTTGTCGAGCTCCCGTTCAAGCGTCTTCGCCGGGTGGTGGCCCATTATCTTCAATATCTGGTTCCTTGCGGCGACCTCGACGATCGTCGCAACACTCCTTCCGGGGCTTACCGGTATCTTGAGGTAAGGAAGGTCCACCCCGAGGATGGAAAAGGTGTTCTCCTCAAGCCCCAGCCTGTCGTACTCGGTCTCGCTCTCCCATTTGACGAGCTCGACCACGATGTCCATCTGCTTCCGTTCCCTTATGGCGGTTATCCCGTACAGGTCCTTTACGTTTATTATCCCGAGGCCCCTGATCTCCATGTGGTACTTTATCAGTTCCGAGCTCCTGCCAATGAGTACGTTGGGTGGCATGCGCTTCACTATCACCACGTCGTCGGAGACGAGCCTGTATCCCCTCGATACAAGGTCCAGGGCGCACTCGCTCTTCCCTATGCCGCTCTTTCCGGTAATGAGGACCCCCACTCCAAGCACGTCCACCAGCACGCCGTGCATCGTAAGCGAAGGCGCAAGCCTCTCCTCAAGGTACTTGGTTACGCGCTCTATGAGCACCGAGGAGGTGTGCGGGGTTATGAAAAGTGGTATGTCCTTCCCGGCGCATATGTCCACAAGGAACCCGGGGGGCTGGAGGTCCCTGGCGATGATTATGGCAGGGAGCTCGGGCTTGAAGACCTTGAGTACGTCTTCGAGCTCCTCCTCGTCGAGGCGCTTAAGATAGTTTATCTCTGCGGCGCCGAATATCTGGAGCCTGTCCGAATGGAGTTCCTCGAGGAGTCCGGTAAGGAGAAGGCCCGGCTTCTGTATGCGGGAGGTCGTCACCTCCCGGCCGAGGCCCTTTTCCCCTGTCACGAGCCTCAGGCTGAACCGCTCAGCCTGCTCGCCGTCTATAAGTTCTCTTACGGGTACGCCCACGCTTACTCCTCCCGGCTCAGAATACGCCGCTCCATCTCTCGGCCTCTACGATGGCCCTGTATATCTCGGACCTGCCGTTCGCGTTCATGAGCTTGCTCCTCAGGTCCTGGTTTTTAAGTAGGCGCGAGATGCTCGCCAGCACCTTTAAATGGGCCGCCGTCGAGTTCTCCGGGGCCATTATGAGGAAAAAAAGGTGCACGGGCATCCTGTCCATTGAGTCGAAATCGACCCCTTTTTCGCTCCTCCCGAAAAAGACCATTATCTCCTTAAGGCCCTTCACGCGTCCGTGGGGGATGGCCACGCCGTGGCCTATTCCCGTGGTCCCGAGCCTCTCTCTCTCAAGAATGGCCTTCAAGACGGCATCCTTCTCCACCGCGTTATCGAGCGAAGCCGCCCTCGAGACCATCTTTTCAAGGAGCTCTTTCTTTTCGCCGGCCTCGAGGCCGGTCATTATGCGGTTTTCGCTCAGTACGTCAGCCAATCTCATTACATCCTCGCCTTCACAAGGGGGATATGCCAGAAGGCCAGGGCTGACCCTGGCCTTCAATACCCGTCCTATAAAGGCAACCTCAAAAAATTTGAGATTTTTCCCGCAGTCAAGGAAGGCCGAGAATAAAAAGCGGAGCATATATGAAAATATGTGAGCATTATTATTCTCGTAACTACGCAGAGTCCGGGGAAAAGATCAATTTTTTTGTGGTTGCCGCCTACCTTGTGGTCTCGATTAGCCCGTAGTCCCCGTCCTTGAGCCTGTATATGACGCTGGTATTGCCCGTGCCCGAATCGGTGAAGACCAGGAAATCGCTTTTCATGACGTCCATCTGCATGGAGGCCTCCTCCACGGACATGGGCTTTACGAACTGGTTCTCCTTCTTTACGATCCTCCGCCCGGGCGCGGCTGGAGCGGCCTCGCCCTCGGGGACGGCGGTGTACCTGATGGACGCCGACTCGCCATTTGGCGCCTTGTGGTCCTTTGCCCTGTCCTTGTGCTTCATGGCCTGGCCTTCGAGCTTGTCGATGACCATGTCGATTGCCGAGTACATGTCCTGCGTGTCGTACTGGGCCTTCAGTGTGACACCGTTTGCGGTCACGGTCGCGTCGGCTATGTGCCTTATCTTCTCGACCGAGAGCACCCAATGTATTTCCGCCGGCTCAAGCAGGTACTTGGAGAGCCTCTCGGATTTCTCCTCCGCATAGGTTTTCAGGGCGTCAGAGGATTCCATGTGCCTGAAAGTAACGCTCTTCTGCATGTAATTGACCTCCGTATGGTATGGGGAATAATGCGTTTCGCGGACTGCGGGCGCCTTCCGGGAACAAGCTATTTTTAAGCATTAAGGAAGGGAAAGTCAACACCATAAAATACGGCTTCAGACCGGCCGTCTCCTCAGAAATGGACCTTTCTCCTGTTCGAGGACTGGAACCCCAGGGCTTCCCTGTACTTGGTGGCGGTCCTCCTTGCGACCATTATGCCGGACTCCTTCAATGCCTCGACAATCTGTTTGTCGCTCAAGGGCGCTTTCGGGTCTTCCGACTCTATTATCTTCCTGACCTTCTCCTTGATGTACTCGACGGCGACCGCTTCCCCGCCGTCGCCGGCTATGCCGTTGGAAAAAAAATACTTCAATTCGAATATGCCCCTGGGGGTCTGGACGTACTTGTTCGAGGTGACCCTGCTCACCGTGGACTCGTGCATCCCTATCTCCACGGCAACGTCCTTCAGGACCAGGGGCTTAAGGTGCTTCAAGCCCTTGTCCAGGAACTCCCTCTGGAACTTCACTATGCATTCGACTACCTTGTATATAGTCCGCTGTCTCTGGTGGACGCTCTTTATGAGCCACATGGCGCTCCTGAGCTTGTCCTGTATGTACCCTTTGGCCTGGTCCGCCGACGCGCCGCCTGCCTTGAGGAGCTCCCTATAGTACGGGCTTATCTTGAGTTTCGGCATCCCGTCTTCGTTGAGGGATATGACGTACTCGTCCCCGACCTTTTGTATGAATATGTCCGGCAATACCGCCCTGGACTCGTCTTTCCCGAAACCGGCGCCGGGCATGGGGTTCAAGCACCTGCTTATGGTCCTTGCGGCCTCGAGCACCTCTTCGACCTCCACCCCGAGCGCCTTTGCAATGGCCTTGAAATTCTTTTTCGCGAGCTTCTCGAGATGGCAGGAGATGACCTCCTCCATGACGGTGTCGCGGACAGGCAGGCTCCTTGCCTGCACCATGAGGCACTCCCTCAGGGTGCGGGAGCCTGCCCCGAGGGGGTCGAACTGCTGTATCGTCGCGAGGACCCGGGAGGCGTCCTCAAGAGCGGTCCCGGTCGCGTTCGCGACCTCCGCGATCGTAGCGGCCTCGTACTCATCGTCCTGCATCTGGCCGCGCTCTATTACCCTCAGGTATCCGTCCTCGTCGATATTTCCTATTATGAAATCGCCTACCGCGAAGTCGGCATCCGGAAGCCCCTGCATCCTCAGCTGCCATAAAAGGTGCTCGGAAAGGCTTCCGCCGGCTTCGGAGAGGTTGGAGACAAAGTCGTCCTCCTCCTCGCGTTCGCTGAAGTCTATGCCCCCGGACCTGTACTGGCTCTGCTCCTCTATATAGGCCTCCCAGTCCATCTCAGGCTTTTCCGGCTTCTCCGGCGGCGCTTCCTGCCCCCCGGCCTCCACCTCAGGGCCCGAAAGGTCCTCCAGGACCGGGTTCGTCTCTACCTCCTCCCGCACCATCTCGACGAGCTCGAGCCTGGAGAGCTGCAGAAGCTTTATCGCAAGCTGCAGCTGCGGGGTCATCACGAGGTTCTGTGTGAGCCTGAGCTCCTGTTTGAGTTCGTAAGCCACGATGGGGGCTATGCCTCTCGATGATTGAGTTTGGACCGGCTAAAGCCTGAACTTGTCGCCGAGGTAGACTTCCCTCACGCGCCTTGAGTCGAGTATCTCGGTCGGCGTGCCGGTTTTCAATAGCCTGCCGGAGCCGACTATATAGGCCCTGTCGCAGATGCCCAGGGTCGCGCCCACGTTGTGGTCCGTGACCAGTATGCCTATTCCCTTTTTCTTGAGCTCGAGCATTATGTCCTGTATGTCGCCTACCGCTATGGGGTCTATGCCGGAGAAGGGCTCGTCAAGCAGGAGGAAGGCCGGTGAGTTGACGAGCGCCCTGGCTATCTCCACCCTCCTCCTCTCTCCGCCTGAAAGGGCGTATGCCTTTGATTTGGCGATGTGCAGGACCCCGAGCTCTTCGAGGAGCTCCTTAAGCCTCGCCTCCTGCTCGGACCTCGGGAGGTCCATGTACTCGAGGACGGCCTTTACGTTCTCCTCGACCGTCAATTTTCTGAATACGGAAGGCTCCTGCGGAAGATAGCTTATGCCGAGCCTCGCCCTCTCGTACATGGGGAGGCCTGTTATCTCCCTTTCGCCTAAAGAGACGCTCCCCTCGTCCGGGCTCACGAGCCCGACTATCATGTAGAAGGTGGTGGTCTTGCCCGCGCCGTTCGGGCCGAGAAGACCGACTATCTCGCCGGGCCCGATCTCAAGGCTTACGCCGTCGACGACCCTCCGCTTTTTGAAGGACTTAACGAGTCCCCTTACAGCGAGCTTCTTCACTTACGTATTTCTCCGGTGCGTCGTTTTCCGGGCAGTCCTTGTTGGGCATTATGACCGCCCTGACCCTGCCCCCGTTCCCGCCCTCGACAAGGGCGTTCTCCTGGTCGAGATACACGGTTATCTTCTCGCCCCGGACTGAGTCCGAGCACTGCCTGAGATGCGGCTCGCCCGTGAGGACGATTATCCGCTCCCTGCGGTCGTAAACGGCGTGCGCGGAGGTCGAGGATTTCCGGTCCTGGAATATCCTCACGTTCCCCGAGGCCTCGATACTCTTTATGTCGCTCCCGTCGCCGTACGTTACATGGAGCTCATCCGAGCAAAGGGTGAAGTCCTCGACAGCGACCACGTTCCCCTTGAAGACGACCCTGCCCTCGCCTGACCTGGCCTCCATCGTATCGGAGGTGACGGTCACCGGGCTCCTCGGGGCGCCCTCTGCCTTTTTCTGGGCGGCTACCGAAACCGAAGCCTGCATAAGAAGGGCCGCTGCCATAAGCAGCCCTGTCCTGAATTTCATGATGAAGTCCATCCTATATGCGCGAGTCCCTGAAGACCGCCTTTACATTTTTAAGGAGACGGAACTCCCCTGTATCGATATGCCCCAGAAAGCCGATGCCCTCAAGGTCCAGCCTGTCGGAAGTCACTGTAACGCGGTCAGGCGTCGATACTTCCTTCTCGTTTATAAGGTACTTTAGAGTGCCGGTCCGAAGGACATACCCCTCCTCGCCGGACTCTATTACAACGTCGCCGGAAACGCCTATCTCGCCCGAGAGCTCGCGGAGCGTCCCTTCCCTGGCCGTAAGCGTATATGACGAGCCGTCCTTTGCGTAAAAAGTCGCCTTGACGTCCTCGAAAAGCGTTAGGTCGCCCTCACGCGAACGGCTGGCCGACCTGGCATCCAGCTCCCATTCGATCCTGCCGTCCTTGGTGCCGGAATAATGTATCCTGTCGATGCTTACCTCTACCTTCTCGTCCTCCACGAAGTCCTCCTGTGGAAGCTCCCTGGTCCTGTAATGGATAAAGACCAGGACTGCGAGCCCCATTATGGAAAGGATTATGAAGGCAGAGAGTGAGGCCCTTAGCTTACGGTTCATCGGCAAGCATTCGACAGCCCGTAAAAACAAAATATTTCAACTGCTTGCAACTGATTGTTGAATTAATGGGCATATATAGCAAAAATTATACCATCCGGAAATAACACTGTAAAGGCTTTTGTCCCCGAATCGGGAGGTCCGGGGCTGAGCGCGTTCGGGGGGGAGTTAGAACAGGCCGGAGCGCCTGAAGTATTTAAAAACTCTGGCGGGAAGAAGGGGGGGCGTTATTTATCAAGGCAACTTCTAAAATTATAAATTTTTCCGCTTTCCCGGCCTGACTCAGAGTCCTGGGAAAGAATCAATTTTTAGAGGTTGCCTCAAACGAGAAATTGCCGCATGACCTCATCCCATTTGCCCTGCACCTTGAGGATAAGCTCCGCGAGTTCCCTTACCGCCCCCTTGCCGCCTGGCTTTCCGGTCACGTAATCCACCGCCTCTTTTACCTCCTGGACCGCGTCCGAAACTGCTGCGGAGAAGCCGACCCTCCTAATGACAGGGAGGTCGATTATGTCATCGCCCACGTACGCCATCGCCGAAGGTGGAAGGCCAGTCCGCGCCGATATGCTCTCAAGCGCCGCTTTCTTGTCCTTCATGCCCTGATAGACGAGCGAGATGCCCAGGTCGTCGGCCCGGAGCTGGACTACTTTAGATTCCCTGGCGGTTATTATCGCGGCGTCGATTCCGGAGCGCATGAGGAGCTTTATCCCGTGCCCGTCCTTGACGTCGAAAAACTTCGTCTCAGTCCCGTGCGCGTCGAAGATTATCCGTCCGTCGGTAAGCACTCCGTCCACGTCGAAAATGGCGAGCTTCACCGCCTTTATCTTCTCGGCTACGGTCGGGGATACTGGCATGGTAAACGGCCTCCACGGTCTATTTATCGCTATTTTTACCACAGTACCGCGGGCAGGTCTACTTTGAAA
Organism: Deltaproteobacteria bacterium; assembly: GCA_019912665.1. Taxonomy (NCBI): domain Bacteria; kingdom Pseudomonadati; phylum Myxococcota; class Myxococcia; species Deltaproteobacteria bacterium. The sequence goes on along the minus strand of JAIOIE010000006.1, from coordinate 23,697 downwards.
GGGATTCGACCGCGAGCCTGAATGAGAGCTTTAAGGGGCCGCTCCCGGCAGGGAAAAGGAAAAGGAGGCACGAGCCCTGGTATATCTTTTCGAAACCGCCCTCGGAAAGGGAGACGGTATGGACAGGGTATCTGAGGAGCGCAGCGGGCCTGTCGATTTTTACGGATACGGCGACGCCCTTCCATGAGTCGACGAGGCGGAGCGACTCGACCCCTTCCACCCTCCCCCTGCTCCCGAGGCCAATGCCGTCGCTACCCAGGTCCGCATTCGATTCATACCAGCAGGCCGGCCCGTCGCACCCGGGGAGGATGAGATTAAGCTCTACCCCGAAAAGGCCGCTTGTTTTATCAGCCTCGCCGCTTACCTCGTAGTTCATGAAAATGGCGTTGCCGCCGTCGGTCGAGAGGGTCTTTTTGACCGTATGTGCGGCCCCCAAGGCGGTCGCGGACCTCTGCATCACGACCTTGTCGGAAAGGAGATCCCTTTCGTACTTCTTCCAGGCGAAATCCCCCAGCTCCAGGTATGTGTGTGAATAAAATTCGTCCAATGTGAGGCCTTCGTCGAGGAAATGGTCGATAAAAGAGGCCCGGCGGTTCCGGTCGTACTTGAGATAGTTTAAGAGCCCCTCCTCCTTTACCTTCACCATCTCGTGTATCGATTTGGCCCCGTTATTCTCATCCCCGCTCCCCGAGGCTTCAAGCTTGTAATGATAGCCTTCCTGGTACCTCGTAAGCGTATTCTGGAGGTTTACGCCTTTGGGCCCGTAGTCGAGCTCGAAAATAGCCCCGCCGTTAAAGGGGCTTAGGAACACGCTAAGGTCCGAAGACCGTACGATGACCTCCTCGTGGTTGTCCGCGTCCAGGTCTGCCGCGGAGATTGAAACGCCGAGGGACTCCGTTTTCTCCAGGGCCTCCCTTTCTGCCAGTATCAGGTTCTCGTAGACAGCCGTCCTGAGGTGCGGAAGATACAGCCCGCCGAAGACCCCGTGCCAGTATGCGTCGTTGCACTGCGCCTTGTATAGATGCCTTTCGGATTCATTCCGTCCGCCGTTGCCGCGAGCATCCTTTTTCAATACGCTACTCACCATGAGCATGCGCTTGTGCATCCAGTTCGACTCCGGGTACTTGGCAAGGAAGTTCCTCCATGTGCCGCCCTGCAGGAACCTCTTGAGCCTTCCGCCGGTCTCGCCCAGTCGGCCAAGCTCCTCTATGAGACGCATGTAGTCCCTTGACGCGCCTGCGGGGAGCGCCCACTCGCCCATTTCCATATAAGATGTATTGGGAAGGTAAGTATGCCCCACCGGCTCCTCATGGTCGAGATACCCGCCGAGGGTCGAGGGCCTTATCCAGTCGAGGTTCCTCTCTATGGACTCGAAGAACCTCTCAAGCCAGCCGTCCTCGAATACCCACTTCCTCGTGCCAGGCCAGACCCCGAACTTCTCGCCGTCATCGCCGTATATGGCCGCGTTCCCCCGCCTGAAAAAGCCGTTCTTTATGCCGAGCATGTACTCCTCAAAGCTCTCGACGGGCTTGAACGGAATGAGATACCGGAGCGCCTCGTTTCCGGGGAATATCTTTATGAGGTCGCCCTGGTCCTCGGTCGTGTAATAGCCTCCGAGCTCGCCTTTTTCAAGCCCCGCCTTTACGAAGTGGTAGTCGTCAACCACCAGATATTCTAGCCCGGCCTTTTTTATGATGCTCGGGTGCGTGGGCTCCCAGACCCTTTCCGCCAGCCATATGCCCCTGGGACGCACGCCAAAAAGCTCCTCTATTCTCTCGGAGAGCATTGTTACCTGCCTGAGCCTGTCCTCTTCGGGTATTACCGACAGGACCGGTTCATAATAGCCGCCGCCCATGACCTCTACCTGCCCGGATGCAGCCATGCTTCGAAGAAGCTCGATGTACTCCGGGTGCTTCTCGGCTATCCAGTCAAGGAGAAAGCCCGTGTTGTGGAGCGAGAGCTTTATGGCCGGATGCCTCGATAGCGCCTCAAGAAAAGGCCAGTACGAGCTCTGATAGGCCTCCTCGATAACGCTGTCGAAATTCCCGACCGGCTGGTGGTTGTGGATGCAGAAGACAAAATAGGTCATTTGAAAATAAACCCCCGGAGAGTTATGAGACATCCTGCGAGACCGCGCGACAGGGGTCACCGGAAAAAGTCTTTCTGAGATGACCTTTTTGTAAAAAGGTCATCTCAGACTCTCTCCAAAAATTTTTAGTTCTTCCTGAGAAAACCCCCAATCGGGGGTTTTTCTCAGGAACTAGAAGTCTTTGAAGGGGGTCCGGGGGAAACTTTCTACAGAAAGGTTTCCCCCGGAAAGGCTCTTTCCAGCGATCCCGTTGAGCGGTCTTACAGGAGCTCTACGACATGTTTGGCTTCGGTCTGGATGCCGGCCCTGTGGAGGCCGTCCTTGAGCTGGACGATGCAGCCCGGGCAGGCTGTAGCGACGACGTCCGCGCCGGACTTTTTTATGTTCTCGGCCTTTTTCGCGGCTATTTCCATTGATAGCTCGTAATTCGCGTACATGAGCCCGCCGCCGAGGCCGCAGCAGAGGCACGGGTTTTTCATCTCCTTGAGCTTTACGCCGCTGCCCATTTTCAGAAGCTCCCGGGGCTCTTCCCTGAGGCCCTGGGCCCTGCCGAGGTGGCAGGGGTCGTGGTAAGTAACGACGGTCCTGGGGCCGTTTCCGCTGCCTTCGGTTTTGAACTTCAGCTCATTCAGGAGAAGCTCGGATATGTCCCTTACCCTTGATGAGACCTTCTCTGCCCTGAGCTTCAGGGCCGGGTCGCCGGAGAGGAGCTCCGGCATTACGGCCTTGAGGCCGTGGCCGCAGGTCGCGCATGAAGTTGCAATGAAGTCGGCGTTTGACGATTCCAGCGCTTCGAGATTCTTCCTGGCCATCTCCCTTGCGGCGGCCAGGTCGCCCATCGCGTATGCGGGCATCCCGCAGCAGGATTGGCCTCCTGGGACCTCTACACCGGCCCCTGCCCTCTTTATGAGTTCTATGGACTTTGTCCCGACCCACGGCATGAGGTAATTGATGCCGCAGCCTGCGTAAAAGGCGACCCTGGGCTTATTACCCTCCCCGGCACCCGAAAGCGCCTTCACCTCAGGGAGGTCGAGGAAGAAAGTCTTCGCAAGGGGCGGCACGAGCCTGCCGTTTCCGACGAGTGGCAATGAGAACCGAGATACGAGGCCGGATCCGGCTGAGGCGTCCTTGAAGAGAAGCCCCTGGAGCCTGCTCGCAAGCTTAAGCCCCATGCCGACGATGCCGCCTGAGTCCTTGAGGCCCCTGAAGGCGAGCGAGGCGGTCAAAGGCACGCCCTGCTTCTCCACGGCTTCGGCCCTTGCCGCCGCGAAGATTGAGACGGTATCGACATTATTGGGGCAGTTGGTGCGGCACGCACCGCATAGCGTGCATTCCTTAAGGTGCTTCAAATAAGTCTCGGAAAGGCCTATCTCCCCTTTGGAGTAAGCGGACACAAGCGAGATACGCCCCCTTGGGGAGGCGGTCTCGACCCCGAGCACCTTTGTGGTCGGGCAGGTAGACCTGCAAGTGCCACAGCGGACGCATTTGTCTATTTCGTGCTTGAGTAAGTTTAACGGCTTCATCTTATAGGTCCGGAACGCTGTGGCGCTTCAAGTCCTGTTGGCAAATCCGGATCCGGTTGCCTCACTCATCGAGTTTCGAGGGCCGGGGAATATTTTGCCGGGGTTTAAGACCCCTTTCGGATCAAAGGCCTCTTTTATCTTTCTCATTGCCGCGATCGCTTCAGGCTTAAGCTCCATGTCAAGGTAGCGGGCCTTCGCCACACCCACTCCGTGCTCGCCGGAGATGGTCCCGCCGAGTCTTATCGCTAGCCTGAAGACGTCCTCTGCTGCGGACAGGGCCGCTTCGGCCTGTGTCTTCTTGTCGTGCATGATATTGACGTGGATGTTCCCGTCCCCGGCGTGTCCGAAGCTCGCTATGAGGACATCGTATTTTTCGGATATGCCACGGAGCCCGTCCACGAGCTCCGGTATCCTCGACCTCGGGACCACTATGTCTTCGTTTATCTTGTTGGGACGGGCCTTGTAGAGGGCGGCGGATACGGCCCTCCGGGCCTTCCAGAGGTCCTTTACCTCGTTTTTATCCGAGGCTGTCCTGAATTCGGTTGCCCCGCTCCCAAGACAGACCCTTCGGACGGCTTCGGTTTCGGCCTCGACAGCCGATTTACTGCCGTCCACCTCAATAAGGAGCAGCGACTCCGCCTCCGGAAGGCCGGTCTTCGCAAACCCTTCCACGCACTTGATGGAAACACTGTCCATTATCTCGAGAGTTGAAGGGATTATCCTGGCATTTATTATGGCCGAGGTGGCCCTTGCGGCATCCCTCAAGTCCGGGAAAAGGCTTAGCATGGTGATAGTAGCCTCAGGGAGGGGCAGGAGTTTCAGGATGGCCTTTGTAATGACGCCGAGCGTCCCTTCCGAGCCTACGAGGAGCCTGGTAAGGTCGTAGCCGACAACGCCCTTGGCGGTCCTTACGCCTGTATTAATTATCTCTCCGGTCGGGAGCACGGCTTCGAGCCCCAGGACATAATCCCTGGTCACGCCGTATTTGACGGCCCTCGGCCCGCCGGCGCACTCGGCGATATTGCCGCCTATGGTCGAGAACTTGAGGCTTGAGGGGTCTGGCGGGTAGAAGAGGCCGAGCTTTTCGGCCTCCTGCTGCAGGTCCCATGTGACGACCCCGGGCTCGACGACTGCCACGAGGTTTTCCGTGTCTATCTCCAATATCTTCCTCATCCGCTCGAAGGAGATGACAACGCCCCCTTCGACAGGGAGGCTTCCGCCGGAGAAACCGGTGCCCGCGCCCCTTGGTATTACCGGGAATCCCTCGGAGTTGGCCATCTTGAGGATGAGCGAGACCTCTTCCGGCCCTGACGGGAATACGACGGCATCAGGCTGGTGGAGCGTATTTGTGGCATCGTAGGAATAACAGAGGAGTTCCTCTTTGGAAAAAGAGCAGTTCGCCTCTCCGACAATCCTGCCAAGCCCGTTTTTTACAAGGTTCGAGAGCATTACACTGCCCCAGGCGCGCCGGGATAGATTCCTGGCGCTCGTTTCATTATACTACTAATCGGGAAAAATTCAAAAAAAGAGGGAGTTAAGAGGTACCCGATTCAATAGGGAAAACGAGGAAGGCAAGACCGACCCAGGCACAAAAAATAAAATCCGAGTCTGAGCCGAGGTCTCTGCACAAAGACTGAAGCGGCACGATTTGAAACACCCTTGGCGGTCCGGATTCAATGGCGGCCGAAGGTCTTCAGGAGCCTTCTAAGGAACCCCTCCCTTTCTCGGCCATAGCGACCGAGCGTGCACCCGTCGCTACGCATCTCCTCGATGGTCCTGTCGGTCACGCCCGGGACCCCCCGGAGCTCCTCCCAGTCGTTTATGCCGCCATGCCTGTTCCTGTACTCGATTATATTCCTGGCGGTCTCTATGCCGATGCCCTTTATATGCGTGAGGTCTTCAGGCCTCGCCTCGTTTATGCTGCAATGCCTTTCCATATCCATCCTCCCGTAAAACCGATGAAACCCGGGCTTATAATTAAGCGCCTTGCCGAAACGGTCCGACAGCAATAGGGCGCGGTCGCAAAAACGCGCTAAGCTGATGAATCGCGTAGCCTTAACTTAACTATAAGACACTAAAAGATGAAGTCAAGAAGGGCAAAGCGGGGAATGCGAAGGAGAAGCCTGGCTATTCTTCGGTCTTCAGGACGTAGCCAACACCCCTTACGGTGTGGATGAGCTTCTGCGGGAAATCCTTGTCTACCTTGCTCCTGAGATGATTTATGTAGACGTCCACGACGTTCGTTTCGCTGTCAAAGGACTGGTCCCATACGTGCTCCGCGATAAGGGTCCTCGTGAGCACCCTGTTCGGGTTCCGAAGGAGGTATTCAAGTAGAGCGTATTCCTTAACCGTAAGCTCCACCTCGACTCCGCCCCTTTTGGCCTTGCGGGTCGCAGGGTCGAGGCTTAAGTCCGCGAACTTCAGTACGGGCGCGCCGTACCCGCCCCTTCTCATGAGGACCCGAAGCCTCGCAAGCAGTTCCTCGAATGCGAAGGGTTTTGTAAGGTAGTCGTCGGCGCCGACGTTAAGGCCCCTTACCCTGTCCTCGACCGAGTCGCGGGCCGTAAGGAGGAGGACCGGCGAGCTCACGCCGGCGGCCTTCAGGTCTTTGAGGACCTCAAGTCCGTTTTTGCCGGGGAGCATTATATCGAGGATGATCGCGTCATAGTCGTTCATCTCGGCGTAGTTCTGCCCCTCGGCGCCGTCCTCGACCACGTCCACGGCGTAGCTCTCCTGCTCAAGCCCCCTCTTTATGAACGCCGCTACCTTCTTTTCGTCCTCTACTACGAGTATCCTCATGGTAAAATCCGTTTATAAATTACCATATCTGGCCCCGCGATTCAATCCCTGCGGGCTACGACCCTGAGTTGCGACGGAAGGCTCCGGGGGCTCACCTTCCCCATCGCGACCATCGTGACCCTATCGGGCGAAAGGAGCTCAGCCGCGGACTTCTTGAGGCTCGAAAGCGACACCGAGTCAATGTCCTTCACTATTTCCTTTACCGGCACCGGCCGCCCGAAGTAGAACTCGTCCCTCGCAAGCTTCATCATCCTGCTGTCGCTCGTCTCAAGGCCCAGGAGCATCCCGCCTTTAAGCTGCTCCTTCGCGTTCCTGAGCTCCGAGGCGGTCACGTCCTTCGGGAACCTCTCGAATTCGCGGAGCACAAGCCCGGCGACATCGGAGAACTTATCGGCGGACGTCCCGGCGTATGCGGTAAGGGCGCCCGCGTCCCTGCAGAGGTTCAGGTAAGAATATACCGAGTAGGCAAGCCCCCTCTTCTCCCTTACTTCCTGAAAGAGCCTTGAGCTCATGCCGCCGCCGAGCATCGTGTTAATGAGATAGACCTTGTACCGGTCCGGGTGCGGCTGGGGCGGCATGGGCACGCCTATGCACATGTGCACCTGCTCGAGCTCTTTTTTAATGAGCTTTACTCCAGGGAGCGCCTTCGGGGCCGTGCGCCCGGAGGACCGCGCTCCTTTTTCAAGGCCCTCGAAAAAGGGCTTCAGGAGGCGCACTACACTCCTGTGGCTGAGACCCCCGGCGGCCGTTATGAAGACGTTTAGCGGGGCGTACTGCGCGCTGAAATACTTAAGGACGCTCGACCTCGTCATCGACTGGATAGTCTTTGAAGGACCGAGTATGGACCAGCCGAGCGGGTGCCCGTCCCAGAACCTCTCGGCAAAGAGGTCGTGTACAAGGTCGTCGGGCGTGTCCTCCACCATCTTGATCTCCTGGAGGACTACGAGCTTCTCCTTCTCCATCTCCTTCCGGTCGAACTTCGAGTTTATGAAAATGTCGGAGAGGAGGTCTATCGCCTTGGGGAGGTCCTTATTGAGGGTCTTGGAATAAAAGCAGGTGTATTCCCTGCCCGTAAAGGCATTCAGAACGCCCCCGACGCTCTCGATTTCCATCGAGATGTCGAGGGCCGTCCTTCTTTCAGTGCCTTTGAAAAGGAGGTGCTCTATAAGATGCGAGACCCCGTTTATCTCAGGGGTCTCGTGCCTTGAGCCGGTGTTCACCCAGATGCCTATGGATGACGACTCAACGTCAGGCATCTCCTCCGTGATGACGGGGATCCCGCTTCCGAGAAGGGTCTTCTTTATTATGGACATTGCTTTTCTCGGGGCCGTTCAGGCCCCGGGCTGGCCTTCTTTAAAAGCGCCGGATTAATCAGGCCACTTCTAAAAATTAGAGATTTTTCCCGCAATCAGGAAGGCCGGGAATAAAAAGCGCAGCATATGATGATATGTGAGCATTTTATTCCCGTAACTACGCGAGTCCGGGGGAAAAATCAATTTTTAGAGCGTTTCTTCGAGCGCCTCTTTCCTCGAAAGCCGTATCTTCCCGTCCCTGTCGATGTCTATGACCTTGACGAGGACCTCGTCGCCTTCCTTGACGATGTCCCTTACGTTCTTTACGCGCTCATGGGCGAGCTGCGAGATGTGGACGAGGCCTTCGGTCCCGGGGAATATCTCGACAAACGCGCCGAAGTCCATCACCTTCTTGACCTTGCCCATGTAGACCTTGCCTATCTCGGCGTCCTGCGTAAGCCCCTTGACCATGGCTATGGCCCTCTCGGCTGCCGCGCCGTCCACGGAGGCGATGTTCACCTTGCCAGTGTCGTCTATGTCGATCTTCACGCCCGTTTCGAGTATGATGCCCTTGATGTTCTTGCCGCCGGGCCCGATGACGTCCTTGATCCTCTCCTGCTTGACGTATATGGTCGTTATCCTCGGCGCGTAGGCGGATAGCTCGGCCCTCGGCGTCTCGATGGCTTCCCTCATCTTACCGAGTATGTGGAGCCTTCCCTCGCGGGCCTGTTCGAGCGCGTCTTTCAGGATCTCGGCCGTGACGCCGCCTATCTTGATGTCCATCTGGAGTGCCGTTACGCCCTCCGCGGTCCCCGCGACCTTGAAATCCATATCTCCCAGGTGGTCCTCGTCCCCGAGTATGTCGGAGAGTATCACGACCTTATCGCCTTCCTTTATAAGGCCCATCGCTATGCCCGCAACGTGCCCGAGTGTCGGGACGCCGGCGTCCATAAGCGAAAGGGATGCGCCGCAGACCGTCGCCATCGACGACGAGCCGTTCGATTCGAGTATGTCGGAGACGACCCTTATGGTGTAGGGGAAGCCCTCCTGCGGGAGTATCTTGTTAACGGCCCTTTCGGCAAGCGCGCCGTGGCCTATTTCGCGCCTTCCGGGGCCGCGGAGTATCTTGACCTCGCCGACGCTGAAGGGCGGAAAGTTATAGTGGAGCATGAAGGTCTTGTACTCCCACCCGGAGAGGGCGTCTATCTTCTGCTCGTCCTCCGAGGTGCCGAGGGTGGTGACGACCATTGCCTGTGTCTCTCCCCTGGTGAAAAGGGCCGAGCCGTGGGTCCTCGGAAGGAGACCGACCTCGCAGGTTATGGGCCTTATGTCCCTGGACCCCCTGCCGTCGACCCTTTTCCCCTCGCTTACGACCATCTCCCTCATGAGGTAGTATTTCAAATCCCCGTAGATGGAATCTATCTCCTTCTCCCGGCCGGGGAAGGCCTCGGCGAGAGCCGCCTTGGTCTCGTCCTTTATGGCCCCTGCGGCGGCGTACCTCTCCTGCTTTACGGGTATGCGGAGGGCCTCCTTGAGCCTACCGGCGGCAAGCTCCTTTACCTTCGCTTCGAGCTCGGGGTCCGCGCCGGCGGGCTTGACTGCCAGCTTGGGCTTTCCTAATTCCGATGCCATCCGCTTCTGGAGATCTATCACGCCCCGCATCTCGCTCTGGGCAAAGGCGAGGGCCTTTACGAGGAGGTCCTCGGAGGCGAACTTCGCCCCTGCCTCGACCATTATTATCGAGCCGTCGGTCCCTGCGACAAGGAGGTCTATCTGGCTCTCCTTCTGCTGCTTAAGGGACGGGTTCGCGACGAGCTCGCCGTTTATGTAGCCCACGCGGATGCCGGCTATGGGGCCGCCGAAGGGGATATCCGAGATGCCGAGGGCCGCTGACGCGCCTATCATGGCGGCGATCTCAGGCTCGTTCTCCTGCTCGACCGAAAGCACCGTGGCTATTATCTGCGTCTCGTTATAATATCCCTCAGGGAAAAGGGGGCGCAGCGGCCTGTCTATGAGCCTTGAGCCCAGCACCTCTTTCTCGCTCGGCCTTCCTTCCCTTTTGAAAAAGCCGCCGGGTATCTTGCCGGCGGCATATGTCATCTCCATGTAGTTGACCGTGAGCGGCATGAAGTCGACACCCGCTGCCGGGGCGTCGTTCCTGCAAGCCGTGACCAGCACGACCGTATCGCCGTATCTCACGGTGCAAGAGCCGTGCGCCTGCCTGGCCATCCTGCCAGTCTCTATTGTGAGCGGCCTGCCGGCGTATGTGGTTTCGTATTTACTCATTCTGCTTCCATTCTCCTAAGTTTTGTGGACAAAATACTACAGGGCCCAAAGCGCAAATGCGCCCTGCGCCCTTGCTTTCAGGAAGCCCTCTTCCGAGGGCCCATTGCGCGGAATTCGCGGCGGCCTTCGGGCCGCCAGGCAGTAGAAGCGGAACGCGCCGCCCCCAACCGTCCTTTATCTCCTGAGACCGAGCTTTTCGATTATGCCCTTGTAGCGCTCGATGTCCTTCTTCTTGACGTAATCAAGAAGACGCCTCCTCTGACCGACCATCTTGAGGAGGCCCCTCCTCGAATGGTGGTCAGCCTTGTGCGTCTTGAAATGCGAGCTCAGGCTGTTTATCCTCTCGCTTAAGAGCGCTATCTGCACCTCGGGCGAGCCCGTGTCCTTCTCGTGCGTCTTGAAGGACGTTATGATCTCCTGTTTCTTTTCGGTAGCCAGCATCTGAACTATTTACTACCTCCTTTCTCTCATGACTGAATGGGTATGAACTGACTCTCAGGGGCTGAAAGCATGAGAGCATTCCGGCAATTCAAAGGGGTCATCCTCTTTAAGCCGTGCCGCGTTTTTCCGGAAAGCCCGGCCCGCGTGCGGCGTAGGGCAAATCGATAGTAACACCTCTCTTCAAATAAGAAAAGCAAAATCTATACTTCAGGGCCATGAGGCCCGGCCTCGGCCTCGGCCCTCTTCAGTGCCTCATCGAGCGGTATTATCCTCTTCGCCAGCTCCTCGGCCGCAATCTTCGGGTGCGCCGCCTCGTCTATGCGGAAAGCCCCCGATCTGGTCCTCCGGAGGGCCTGAAGGTGCGCCCCGCAACCGAGCCTTTCGCCCAGGTCGTGGCATATGGACCTCACATAGGTCCCGCCGGAGCAGACGGCCCTGAATTCCAGAACGGGGAGGTCCAAGGCCGTGACCTCAAGCTCGTGGACCGTTACCTCACGGGCCTCCCTCTCGACAGTAACACCCTTTCTCGCGAGCTTGTAAAGGGGAGTGCCCTTGCTCTTTATGGCCGAGTACATGGGCGGGACCTGGCTTATGCGGCCCCTGAAGCCCCCTATAGCCTTTTTGATTTCCTCGCCAGTAAGGCCCGCGACACCCGGCGCCCTTACAACACTGCCTTCGCTGTCGTAGGTGTCAGTCTCCTCGCCGAGCTTGCAGGCAGCCAGATATTCCTTCGAGCCCGCGCCAAGGCTCGCCGCGTATTTTGTCGCGGAGTCCAGGACCAGCACCAGCACGCCGGTCGCGATGGGGTCCAGTGTGCCCAGGTGCCCCACTTTCCTTGCCTTGAGCTTCCTTTTTACGTGCTGAACGACGTCATGCGAGGTCCAGCCCTGGGGCTTATCTATTACCAGGACGCCGTTATACCCTGCAGAAAGCACCTTCACGCCTTTATATGCAACCGCGTCCGCCAGGCCTGCGTGTCATACCCTGCCGAATTCGCCTCTAAGGGCCTCTATGACCCTGGCCTTCACGGCCTCGAGGCTTCCCTTCAGCATGAACCCGGCGGCGTTCCTGTGGCCGCCGCCTCCGAACTGCATGGCGACCGCCGAAACGTCAAGCCCGCCCTTGGAGCGGAGGCTCACCTTGTACTCGAGCTCTCCTGCCTCCCTGAAGAGCACCCCGGCCTCGACGCCCTCTATGCCCCTCGCGTAATTGACGAACCCGTCGGCAAGGTCCTTCTCCGCCCCCGACTTCCTGAACATCTCCTGGGTGACGACGAGGATTGCGGCCTTGGCGTGCCCGCTCCCGTTAAGGTCAACCACGTCGAGGGTTGAGAGCACCATGCCGAGGAGCTTGTATTTCCTTGCCGGGTGGTTCTCGTAGACACGCTTGGAGACCTCCCAGGGGTCTGCGCCGAGCCTCACGAGCTCGCCCGCCTTGATGAATGATTCAGGAGTGGACGAGGAATAGTGGAAAGAGCCGGTGTCCGTATGTATCGCCACATACAGGTTCACGGCCACCTCTTTTGTGATCGGGAGGGATACGGCCTTGCAGAGGTCGTAGACCATCTCGCCGGCGGCGCTCGCGCCAGGCTCTATCACGTTAAAATCCCCGAAGGAGTCGTTCGTAGCGTGGTGGTCTATATTAATCACCTTCCCAGGCTGCTTGAGCCCGACAAAGCCCTTGCCGAGCCTCTCCTTCTGACCGCAGTCCACCGCAAAGGTAACATCGAACGGCCCCGCGCCTTCAAGGCTGTGTACGATCGTATCCGCGCCGGGAAGGAACTTGAAGAGTTCCGGGACCGGGTCCTCGAGATAGGCGACCGCCTCCTTGCCGCCCGCCCTCAGGGCCAGTGCAAGCCCCAGGAGGGAGCCTATCGCGTCGCCCTCCGGGCTTACGTGCGATACCACCAGAAATTTTTTCGCCTTCTCTATTTCCGGCTTTAAATCGTCAAACCTTTTGTCCATGTCCCTGGTCTTTAGCGGGCCTTAAGGCGCCGATGATTCGACGGTAGCCCCTTAAAGGTCCCCTCCCTTTTTCATGTCCCTTATCATCCTCTCAATCTTTTCCGAATATTCGAGCGACTCGTCGAAAAGGAAGGTGATTTTAGGAATATGCCTCAAATCCAGCTTTTTTGCAAGGTTTCTCCGGATGTACCCGCTCGCGCTCTCAAGCCCCTGCCGGCTCTTTTCCCTGTCCTCCGGTGAGCCGAGCTGGCTAAAGAATATCCTGGCCTCCTTGAGGTCCGGCGTGAGCTCGACCTTGGTGATGGTCACGAAACCTATTCTCGGGTCCTTTATTTCGCCGTAAAGGACCATGGAGGCGACCTCCTCTTTTATGAGGTCGGCCACCCGTTCGGAACGCTTGTAGCTCATGGAAATCAGGTGTCCTTTGGAAGATATAGGAACAGGGATTAAAGCCGGTAGACCGGAATGCCCGTTCTAAATATTAATCATCTCGATGGTCGAGTCAGTGACCTCGGCAAGGTGCAGCCCCTCTATGAAGGAAAGCGTCTTGTCGAGGACCGAGTTGACGAAGGCCTTGTCGTTCCCCACGGCGGCTATCCCGATAGTGGCCTTCTGCCACGAGTCGTTGTCGGCCACTTCCGCGATGGAGACGTTGAACCTGTTCTTCACTTTTCCGATCACGCTCTTGATCGCCTGCCTCTTGTCCTTCAGAGACCGGCTTTCATGCACAATGAGCGTAACCCTCGATACCCCGATTACCATTGCGCTCCGGCCGCGTGTATTTGCCGGTTCCGGCGAAAAAGGCCCGGCATGCCTCTGTCAGGTTGCTGAAACTCAAAAACGCATCCAGGCTGCTCAAAAAGCTCAAGATGCAAGGAGTCGAAAAATGAGGAACGAGGCGTACTTTACTTGTACGCCGGAGTTGCCAATTTTAAAAGACGACACCGCGCAGATTGGGCTATTGAGCAGTGCTATAGCTTGGCGGCCTCTTCCTTGAGGACATACAGTTCTATGACATCGCCTACCTTGTAATCGTTATAGCCTTCTATGGTCATGCCGCACTCGAACCCGGAGGCGACCTCTTTCACGTCGTCCTTGAAACGCTTGAGGGACGAGAGCTTGCCGTCGTATATGACGACGTTGTCCCTTACGAGCCTGGCCTTGGCCCCCCTTACGGCCTTGCCGTCGGTCATGAAGCATCCGGCGACGTTTCCGACCTTGGTTATGCGGAAGACATCGCGGATGGCCGCCCTTCCCAGCACCTCTTCCCTGACGACCGGCGAGAGCATGCCCTCCATAGCGGCCTTTATCTCGTCAACGAGGTTGTAGATGATGTCGTAAAGGCGGAGGTCGACGTTCTCGCGCTCGGCAAGGGCCTGGGCCTTTGCGTCCGGCCTGATGTTGAAGCCTATGACTATCGCGTTGGAGGCGGCGGCGAGCATGACGTCTCCCTCGTTTATGCCGCCAGCGGCGCTGTGGATGACCTTTATCTTGACGGCCTCGGTCGAAAGCTTGCCGAGCGTCTCCTTCACGGCTTCTATCGAGCCCTGGACGTCCGCCTTTATTATGAGGTTAAGTTCCTTGACCTCGCCCTTGTTTATCTTGTCGTAGAGGTCGGTAAGGCTCACCTTTGCGGTCTTAAGCCGCTCCCGTTCGACACTCTTTCTTTCCCTTATGGCGGCTATCTGCTTGGCAGTGGCCTCGTCCTTTACCGCGACGAAGGTATCCCCGGCAAGCGGAACCCCGGAAAGGCCCAGTATTTCGATAGGCATCGAGGGACCCGCGCTCTCCACGCGCTTGCCCCAGTCGTTTATCATGGCCCTTACCCTGCCGTAGTGCATGCCGGTGACGATTGCGTCCCCTACTTTAAGCGAGCCGTCCTGTATAAGGACCGTGGAGACCGGGCCGCGCCCCTTGTCGAGCTTCGCCTCGACGACTATGCCCCTTGCCGGGGAGTCCGGGCTGGCCTTCAATTCCAGCACCTCGGCCTGGAGGAGTATCATCTCGAGAAGCTCTTTTATCTTTATGCCCTTCTTGGCCGAGACCTCGACGAATATGGTGTCCCCTCCCCATTCCTCGGAGACGAGGCCGTATCCCGTAAGCTCCTGCTTTATCTTCCCGGAGTCGGCCTGGGGGAGGTCTATCTTGTTGATGGCGACTATTATCGGGACCCCGGCGGCCCTGGCGTGGTTTATGGCCTCGACCGTCTGGGGCATTACGCCGTCGTCCGCCGCGACGACCAGGATGACCAGGTCCGTAGCCTTCGCTCCCCTGGCCCTCATGGCGGTAAACGCCTCGTGGCCCGGCGTGTCGAGGAAGGTAACGTCCCCCTTGTCGAGGTGCACGTGGTATGCGCCTATGTGCTGGGTTATGCCGCCCGCCTCGCCGCTTACGACGTTGGTCTTCCTGATGGCGTCGAGGAGAGAGGTCTTGCCGTGGTCGACGTGTCCCATGACAGTCACTACGGGGGCCCTGGTTATGCGCTCACCTTCCGGGGCCTCGACCCCGGCTTCCATGAGGTTCTCTTCGAGGACAGCGGTGCTCTCGACCTCGTGGCCGTATTCCTGGGCTATGAGCGTGACCGCGTCCAGGTCAATGAGCTGGTTGACGGTGGCCATTATCCCGAGACCCATCAATTTCTTTATTATCTCGCCCGCCTTTACGCCAAGCTTCTGCGAAAGGTCGGCAACGCTTATGGCGTCGACTATCCTTATGACCCTCTTGGCGGCCTTCGGGACCGTTATCTCGGTCTTCTTCATGGGCCTGGCCTGGGACGATGCCTTTTTCGCGTCTCTCTGATACCTGTCCTTCTTCTGGGGACGCCTTGAGAAAAACTTCTTAAGCTCAGGCTCCTTCTCGAAGACCTTCTCCTTCTTGACGGAAGGCTGGGCAGCCGACGGTGCCTCTGAAGGCGCTGGCGCGGCCTCGGCCTGGACTTCGGGGGCGGCCGTTTCCGTGGGCTCCGGAGCGGCGCCTGTAAGGGCAGCCTTCTCAAGCTCCTCCTCCACCGTTAGCTCGGCGAGTATCTCGGCTGCGGATTTTTCCTTGACCTTTCTAGCGGCCGTCTTCCTCGGGGCCTCTTTCTTCTCGTCTGCCTTGCCCCTGCCCCTTACGGGCCTGCCCTTTTTCTCGTCCTTTTTCTCGTCCTTGGCTTTCGGGGCTGCGGGGGCTGTGGCCGCCTCAGCCGCTGCGGGGGCTGCGGCTTCAGGTTCCCTGGCCGCCTTTGCAGGCTGAGGCTGCACTTCCGCGCCTGCCGCCGGCTTCGTTTCTTCAGCCTTTGCCTCCGGGGCTGCCTTTTCAGGCGCAGGTGCGGGCTTTGGCGCGGTCCTCCTTCTTATTACCGAAGGCTTTATCCGCTTCTCAACGACCTCTCCGCCCTGCTGGATCTCTTTTTCTTTTTCTTTTTGTGTCATTTTCCTCGCCCAAAGATTATTGCCAGGACTTTTGCATCCGGTCTCCGGATGCAATGCTCTTAAGTTTTAGAAGGCTGCTGAAAAAGTCCATCTGCGTCGTTGCCTTCGTCGCTCGTCACTGCGGCGTACACGAAAGTACGCCTCATTCCTCGCTCCTCGACGCCTCGCATCTGGAGCTTTTTGAACAGCCTGAATAAAAACGGAGTTTTTCAGCAAGCTGTTATACCTTAGCCGGTCTCGCCGGCCGCGCCCTTTATCTCATTCCATAAAACGTCGGCGGCCGGGACGGATGGAACCGACCTCAATGCCCTATGAAACGCGTTCTTCTTCAAAGCCGCCTTGAGGCAGGCCTCGTCCGGACATATGTAAGCCCCCCTGCCACCGAGCCTTCCCGGAAGGTCAGGCCTTAGCCGCCCCTCCCCGTCCAGCGCGAGCCTTACAAGAGAGGACTTCTGAAGGACCGACCTGCAGCCCAGGCACGTCCTATCAGGCATTACCCTTCTCGGAGCGCTCGGAGACGGCGCCGAGCACCGCCTCGATATCCTCCTCGTCAAGCCCCTCTATCTTCTCAAGCTCTTCCCTCGTCACATGGGTAAGGCTGTCGGCGCTTACGTATCCCGCGGCGGCAAGCTTGGTTGCCAGTTCGGGGGAGAGGCCAAGCGTTTCACCGATATCGCTTGCGGCGGCCGCCCTCTCGCGGTCTTCCCTTTCCCCGGCCGCCTGGACCTCTTTCCGGAGCGCCTCCTCGGGGGAGAGCTTCTCCTTTATCCCCTTGGACTCGCTCTCCGTCCGTATGTCTATCTTCCAGCCCGTGAGCTTGGCCGCAAGCCTTACGTTCTGCCCTTTCTTCCCGATCGCGAGAGAGAGCTGGTCGTCCGGGACTATGACCTCCATCGCGTGCTCCTCGTCGTCGACGATTACCCTCGATATCTGGGCAGGCGAAAGGGTGTTCTTCACGTATATGGCGGGGTCGTCGGACCAGTGGACTATGTCTATCTTCTCGCCCTTCAATTCCTGCACGACGGCCTGCACCCTGGAGCCCTTTACGCCCACGCAGGCGCCGACCGGGTCGACGTCGGAGTTATGCGATACCACGGCTATCTTCGCCCTGTCTCCCGGCTCCCTGGCCGCGCCCTTTATCTCGACTATGCCCTCGTATACCTCGGGGACCTCCATCTGGAAGAGCTTGATTATGAACGCCGGGTGCGTCCTCGAGAGGGTTATCTGCGGGCCCCTGGCCTCTACCTTGACCTCGAGTATCACGCCACGTATCCTCTCGCCCTGCCTGTAGCCCTCGCGCCTTACCTGTTCCTTTTTGGAAAGGAGCGCCTCGGCCCTGCCGAGGTCCACGATTATGTCGCCCTTCTCGAACCTCTGGACTATGCCGGTCACGATCTCGCCGCGCTTGGACGAGTACTCGTTGTAGACTATGTTCCTCTCCGCCTCGCGGACCTTCTGTATGATAATCTGCTTCGCGGTCTGCGCGTCTATGCGGCCGAACTCCTTGGAGTCGAGCTTGACGCCCAGGCTGTCGCCGAGCGCGGCCTCGGGGTCGAGCTCCCTGGCGTCCTCGAAGCTTATCTGCGTGTCGGGGTCCGTAACTTCCTCGACCACTTCCTTGAAGAGGAAGAGCTCTATCTCGCCCATCTCCTCCTGGTAGTGCGCCTCTATGACCTTGTTCGGGCCGAACCTCTTTTCGGCGGCCTTGAGCATCGCGGACTCAAGCGCCTCGATGAGGATGTGCTTGTCGATCCCCTTGTCCTTGCCGACCTGGTCGATTATATTGGCCAAGTTTAGCATCTAAAAAATCCTCCGGATTCCATCTTGAAATTTTTCAAATCTCTATTTCCAGTCTCGCTTTTTCGATATTAATGACGGCTATCGTGAACTTCCTGCCGTCGAAGTCGGTTACGAGCACCTCGCCGTCCCTGGCGTCGTCTATAAGGGCCTTGAAGTTCCTTCTGCCCTCGATGGGCTCCCTTGTTTTTATCCTGGCCCTCTTGCCCTTGAACCTTGAAAAATCCGCTTCTGTCTTAAGGGGCCTGTCGAGCCCCGGAGATGAGACCTCGAGGTTGTAGCTCTGCGGTATCGGGTCCTCGACATCGAGGATGGCGCTCAACTCCCTGCTTACGCGTTCGCAGTCCTCGACCGTTATGCCGCCCGGCTTGTCTATGTATATCCGGAGGACCCTTCTGCCGTACTCTGAGGTGTATGAAACGTCCACGAGCTCAAGGCCGAAGCCCTCCGCAACAGGCCTGGCGAGTTCCCTTATCCTGTCCTCGACGCCTTCCGGCTTCAACCTGCCTCCGACCCCTTGCGGCGAGCCGCTAAAATACGGAACGCCTGGGAGAACTTCCTCCCAAACAAAAAAAGTGAGCAAAGGCCCACTTTAGATGTAAGAGGGTTTTTAATTAAATACAATTTAACACACAATAACGGCCTTTGCAAGGCCAAAATTGAGGTTTTTTCGAGCCGAATCATGGCATTCCGCTGACCGGGGCATTGCGCGTCAGTGGACGCGCAATGCCCCAAATACCGCTTGTTAAAGGGGGTTTGCTCTGCTATACTCAACAGCAATTTTAAATTTTAGCTTTAGCATCGGCTATAGCGACCGCCCGAGCGAGCCGGACCGGAGATCACTAAAAGGAAAAATCCAAAATCTCACTCAGGCTGCTCAAAAAGCCCACGGTGCAAGGAGCCGAAAAATGAGGAGTGAGGCGTATTTTCCCTGTACGCCGGAGCATCCAACTTTGAAGACGACTCATTCAAGGGCTTTTTCAGCAGCCTGATAAAGCATAATGACCCCGAAAGAAAACACCCCCAACGACATAGCGAAGGCCGTAAAGGCTCTTCTCGTAAACGAGCTTCACCTCGACCCCGCAATCCACCCGGTCGAGGTGAGGACCGAAAACGGCTCCGTCCTCATTGAAGGAGCAGTCGAGAAGATAGCC
Organism: Deltaproteobacteria bacterium; assembly: GCA_019912665.1. Classification (NCBI taxonomy): domain Bacteria; kingdom Pseudomonadati; phylum Myxococcota; class Myxococcia; species Deltaproteobacteria bacterium. Next base: position 4,939 of record JAIOIE010000006.1, on the reverse strand, counting down.
CAGAAAAAGAGGGCGCTCCTTTTCGCGATGGGCTTCGAAGGCGTCTCCGGAGTGATAGACAGGCTCCGGGTGCGGCCCTCGGTCCACATGTCCGACGACGAAATACGGGACCATGTCGAAAGGGCCCTTTCAGAGGAAAGCGCCCTCAAGGGCCTCCGCATCGAGCCCGAGGTGAACGGGGGTGTGGTGGACCTCGAGGGCGAGGTCTGGTCCTTGAGCCACAAGCGCCTTGCAGGCGCGCTCGCGTGGTGGGTGCCCGGCTCGACGGACGTCATAAACAGCATAGAGGTCGTGCCGGCGGAGGCCGATTCGGACGATGAAGTGAGCGACGCGATAAGGCTCATACTCGAAAAAGACAGGCTCGTCGACGCCTCGAGCCTGAGGGTCTTCACAAGGGACTGGGTCGTCACCCTCGAAGGCGTCGCGGCAAGCACGGAAAGCAGGGAGGCCGCAGAGGACGACGCATGGTTCACCTGGGGCGTAAACGGAGTAATAAACAACATAATAGTGGACGCGGCCAGCATACACAAGCTGCCCTGAAAACCCGCATACCTTTATTTGCAGCAAAAAAACACCTAATCTACGACGGAGGCTTGGCTTAAGATGGCAAAGAGCGCGGGCAAAAAGCCCGGGGCGAAAAAAAGGACAGGGAAGATACGGATTACCGAGGTTGACACCAGGATAGCCGAGCATAACGGCCTCTTCGACGAGGGTTGCTACGGGTGCGCCTGCAAGGACGAGTGCTGCGGCTGGGGCTGCGACGTTGACTACGCGACCTACAAGCTCATCCTGAAATACAGGGCCCTTATCGAGCCCCTCATCGGGGCAAAGGTCGAGGACTGCTTCTCGACCGAGCTTAAAAAGGACGACGACTACATCGGCGGCTCGTTCAGGGAGACCGCCGTGAGGAAAAAGGACGACCTTTGCGCCTTTCACCTCAGGGGCTCAAAGGGCTGCTCGCTCTTCTATCTCTGGGCCACCGAGGGGCTGCCGAAGAGGATAGTGCCGACCATATGCAGGACCTATCCCATCACGTGGCACAGGGGCAGGCTCTTCATCGATACGCCCCTTAAGAAGAACTGCAAGGCTAAGGAGAAGGTCCCCAGGGGCGTGAAGGTGCCTTCCCTTTTCGAGACGCAGAAGAAGGAAGTAAGGGCGCTCTTCGACATAGCGGAGAAAGAACTCAGGAAATTGAAGCCGAAGCCGAAGACAAAACAGAAAAAGTAAAAAACAAGAAAAGGCCCCGTAAGGGGCCTTTTCTTCTCACCGACTCTATCCAGTTCAGGAAAACCCTACTCAACCACCCTCACCTTCATCTCGACCCTCTCGTTCGGGAGGTCCCTGGGGTTCCTCGGAAGGTTCACTATCTTGTCCGCGACCTCCATGCCCTTCGTGACCTCGCCGAAAACCGTATACTGCCCGTCGAGGAAGTTCGAGTCCTTGACCACTATGAAGAACTGGGAGCCGGCGCTGTCCGGGTGCTGGGCCCTTGCCATGGACAATACGCCCCTCTTGTGGGGCCTGTCGTTGAACTCGGCTTTGACGTGCCAGCCCGGCCCGCCCGTGCCGTAGGTGCTCTTGTCGGCCCCCTTGGTGTTGGGGTCGCCGCCCTGGATCATGAAGCCTGGTATCACCCTGTGAAATATCGTGCCGTCATAAAAACCCTCCCCGGCGAGCTTGAGGAAGTTCTCAACGTGCCCTGGCGCGACTTCCGGGAAAAACCTCAACTCCATATCGCCGTACGTGGTCTCGATTACGGCCCTTTTCTCTTTTGCCTCTCCCATCCTCTTACCTGCTCCTTCCTTTGCGTTTATCAAGGCAGGCAAGGCCGCCATGATCATTATGACAAGTGAAACCAAAAGAAAGCGTCTCATAATCCCCTCCGGTCTCGTTATTACGGAAATACAGTAAACCCCAACAGTGCACCGTTGTCAACATTAATGGGGCTTGCGCTTGAGCCAATCCCTTATGTGCTTCAACGCCTCTTTCCTGTTCCTTATCTCCCCCTTCTCGACCCCTTCGTTAAGCTCGCGGATAACCTCCCCCACTATCGGCCCCTCCTCGACCCCGAAGGCCTCCATTATCTCGTCCCCCGTAAGGAGGGGCTTCGGTTTTTTCCTGGAGTACGGCCCAAAATAGAAGTCCAGCATTTCCATGACCACGGAAAAGAGTTCCGGGTCCTCGCCGCCCCTCGTGGCCCGCGCGTCCGCAAGGGCGAGGCAAAGCAGAAGCAGGCCGCCTGAGTCGCCCGAAGCCCTGAAGAAGTGCCCCTTTGCGCGGTAGCTCCGCTCCTTGAGGCCGGCTAGCATGAATACCCTGTGGTGGTTCGCCACAAAGGAAGAAACGACGTTGGAGGTTTTCCTGCTGAACCTGAGCCTTTCCAAAAGGCCCTTTACCGCCTCAGCGCCTCTGGTATCGTGCCCGATGAAGCGGAGCCTCCCCTCCTCCCTGGACAGGGCCAGCGGCTTTCCGGTATCGTGAAAAAAAGCCGCGAGCCTGAGGATCGCATGGTTTGGCAGCTCCCCTTCGCGCCCGGAAAAATATTCCCTAAGCCTTTCGGAGAAGCCGGGGAACGCCTCCTCTGTCATTTTCGCGAGGATACTCTCAGCCTCTCTTAAAGCCGCAAGGGAATGGGAAAGGAGGTCATACCCGTCCACGTCAGGCCAGCCGCTTATCTCAGGGATTATCGTATTTACCAGCCCCGTATCGTAGAGGAGGCTTATCCCGTTTGCGGTCCCGCTGTTTGCGAAAAGCGCCTTGAACTCGTCCCTTATCCTTTCCGGAGAAGACCTTTCAATAAGCCCGGCCTTTTCCCTTATGAGGTAATAGGTACCGTCCTCAACGCGGAGACCGTACTGGCTTGAAAGGCGCACTGCCCTGAGCATCCTAAGAGGGTCGCTATCGAAGGCCCCGGCTGAGACCGCCTTCAATACCCCGGCCCTTGCGTCGTCAAGCCCGCCGAAGGGGTCCATGAGCTTGCCATTTCCCTCGAAGAGGCTACGGAGATCGACTGCCATCGCGTTCACTGTGAAGTCCCTCTTCGCGAGGTCCTCCTCTATTCCGCCTGGTGAGAGGGGCGTGAAATCGAGTGTGGCCGCGCCGTCGCCCTTGACGACCACCCTGTACGCGCCCGCCTCCTCGTCGAGGGCAAAGGGGGTGCCCCCGAAGCTCGACGCCGCTTTCTTTGCGAACGCGGCTGTATCGCCCATGACGGCAAAATCATAATCGGGCGCGGCCGGGGCTGAAAGCGCAAGGTTCCGGAGCACGCCTCCCACGAGCCAGACCCGGGCCTCGGCTGCCGAGAAGACCCCTTTCACTACCCTGTCGTTCGCTAGCGAGGCGAGGCCTTCGAAGTGCCTTAAAAACGAACGGGCCGAATCGCTTCGGCCCGTCCCTTCCATTTCTTCGTTTCCGCTCACAGGAGCTCCACTTCCAGGAGCCCGTCTTCGAGCGGCATGAAGGGCGGCGGGCTCGAACGCGCCTGCATGTTGGTCTTGACCTTGTCGGCTACCTCCCTGAAGGATGGCGCGAGCTCGTGTATGCCCTTGAAGAGCTCCTCGGCCTCTTCGGTCTCGCCGGCAGCCTCGTAAGCCAACCCAAGCTCGTACATCATGCCTATCCGTTCCTCTATGGAGCGGCCTTCGACCTTGATGCCTTTAAGATAATATGTCACTGCCTCCTGCGGCTCGCTAAGCGCCATCGCGCAGAGGCCGAGCCTCGTATAGCAGTTGAATTCGAGGCGCGGGTCCTTAAGCGCTATCTTGAACTCCTTCGAGGCCTCGAAGAAGAGCTCCATCTCCATGTAGGCTATGCCGAGGTTGTAGTGCGTCTCGGAGTCTTCCTTGCTGAGCTGGTTGCCTATGCCGCTCTTGAACTCGTCGAAGGTGTCCTTCTTTTCCTCGCTCCCCCATGAGCCGGCAAGGTCCGTAAGCGCCTCTTCCATGCCGAGCTCTGCGGAAAGGTCGACGTAGTCTTCTTTCTTTGCCGCCGCATCCCCCGCCTCGGGCTCGATCTTCTCCATGAGCTCCTTGATGGCGGAGGAGATGTCCTCCTGCGACTCCTCGAAATCGCTGAACGCCTGCTCTTCCGGCCGGGGAAGGCCTGCAGCCTGGGCCCCGTCGTCCTCGTGCGGGGGCGCGGCCTCGCCAGGTTCTTCGTCAATGACCTCCGGCTCCGGCGCTTCGGCGGCCTGGGGACCTGCTTCGTCTGGCGCGGGCTCGGCATATTCCTCGTTTGCCTCAACCGGCGTAAGCGCTTCCACTGTGACCGGGGGTACTTCGCCGGCCGCCTCGACAGCATCATTGCCTAGGGCTTCGGCCTCGATTACAGTCTCCGGCAGGACCTCCTGAGGGGGCTCCTCCGAAGCGCTCGGGGCTTCGTTAATAGCAGCTTCCCCGGAAACCGCCTCCTCAACCCCTTCCTCGGACATTACATCTATTTCAATTTCCTCTTCCCCGGACCCGGCTTCAAACGGCCCGCCGGAAGAAAGCGTTTCCTCCGGCTCTGAATCGGCTTCGGAAGTAGGCGCCACGGCCTCTTCCTGCTGTGCAGCTTCGATTTCAATCTCGATTTCGGAAGGAATTCCAGGACCGGCCTCGGAAAGTATCCCCTCGGATGCTGCAGCTGGCAGCTCTCCTTTAAGGAGGTCTTCGATATCAATTTCAACCTCGCCAGGCCCGGCCTCGATGCCCGCGGCGGGCGACGGCATATCATCCGCGCGAACCGGAGCAGGCGGCTCATCCGGAGTCTCTTCCACGGATGAAGGGACTGGCTCTATGGCGGCATCAGCCTCGATCTCGGCCTCATTGACTTTTGCCTCTTCAAGGCCCTCGACGGTGACCGCTATCTCCTCCTCGGGCCAGGAAATCAGCTCGGCCTCGTCCGATACCGCTTCAACGGGGGAACCGGCCTGTTTACCACCTGCTTCCGGGCCCTGCCC